>JAIOPX010000403.1 GCA_021413705.1 Planctomycetota bacterium
ACCGTGTATGGCGAATCGGTAGCGGCGTTGATCGCGTCAGCGGCGTAAGTAACGTAGATCTTGTAGGTCCGTCCGATCACCAGGCCCGAGTAAGTCCAAGTGGCCGTGTTCGAACCAGTTCCGGCCGCGTGATATCGCTGGTTGCCGCCATTGGCATCCGCGTCAGTCTGGCCCGTCCAGGTACCCGTTTCAACGTAGCCAGCGCTCCCCCGGTCCGTCACATGCCCAAACACGTCGGGCAGGGTCTGGCTTACCAGACGATCCAGAGCGTCGTACTGCGAAGTCGTTGTCCGGTCCAGCGCATCGGTCGTTGAGACCTGGCGACCGGCCGCATCGTAGTGGTATTCACCTGTCTGGAAGAGAACATTGTCAATTTCCGGGTCCGTTTCACGGCGGGCGATCAGCCGATTGAGATCGTCGTATTCGTTCTCGGTCACCTTGCTGTAGGTCAGATCCACGAACTCTTCGATGCTGGTCACGTTGCCGACCGCGTCATAGTGCGTGAAGCGGACAGGCGAATCGCCGTCGATCACCGGCGGGATTTCCGAAATCTGCCGCCCCTGCTCGTCGTACGCGTATTCCGTCTTCGGATGGACCGAGTCCTCCCGGCTCAGGAGTTGGCTGGCAATATCGTATTCCAGCGTAGTCGTCGTCGGACTGCCGCCGACCTGGGGTGCCGTAATCAGAGTTTGGCGGTTGAGCGCATCGTACTGATAGCTGGTCACATTCTTGTTGGCGTCCTTGCGGGATGTGACGTTCCCGACCGCGTCATAATGCGTCTCGGTGATCGGCGTTCCCGTGGCGACGGTCGGCTGAGTGACTTTGATCTGCCGGCCTAGCTTGTCGTAGAGGATTGTCGTCGTTCGGTCCAGCGGATCATTGATCTCCGTCATCTCCCCCGCTTCGTTATACGTATAGTCCGTCACCGGCGCGCCATGGTCGTCCGTCGCTTCCTGCGTCATCTGGATCTTGCGGTTCAGCCCGTCGTAGGCGTACTCGATCGTGTTCTCTTCGGCGTCGGTCACCGATTCCATGTTGCCCGAGTCGTCATAGACATATTCGGTTTCAATCGGCCCGTCCCCCGGATCGGGCTGCGTCATCTTCGTGCGGCGGTTCAAGCCGTCGTATTCGTAGCTGGTGTTTCGACTCAGCGGCGCATGGATGTCCGTCAGGTTGCCGTTCTCGTCGTACTCATAGGTGGTGCTGGTCGCGCCGTGGTCTCCGGTGCCCGGGCTGGGGAGTATATCTTCCACCTTGCGGTGCATCGTGTCATAGGCGAACGACGTAACCCGGCCCAAGGCATCCTCCACCGTCTCCACGTTGCCGACCGAATCATAGGTGGTCGTGGTGATGCTTTCAGCATGGTCGCTGGTGGCAGGGCGCTCTTCTTCGACCCGCTCGTTGCGGTCGTTGTAGGCGTAGCTGATGGTCCGTTCCAGCGGATCGGTCACCGTTTCCAGGTTCCCCGCATAGTCGTAGACATACTCTGTCTCCGGCCGCCCATGGGCTCCCGCCGACGGCTGCTTGCTGAGCGTCATGCGGGCCATCAGGTCAAACCCAAAGTCCGTGACGTTGGTCCGCGCGTCGGTCACCTGCTTGCGGTTCCCTTCGGGATCGTACTGGTAGGAAGTCACCGGCGCTGCGTGATCGTCCGTGTACGGCTGCGTGATCGTCGTCAGCCGATTCAGCTTGTCATAAGCGTACATCGTCGTGCGATTGCCCGTGGCCATCACTTGCGTGGCGGTGGCCGAGTTGCGGTAGGCGTCGTACGTAAAGGTCTGCGTGGAAGCCTCGGCTTCGCCATAGGCGCGAGTAACCGACGCCACCAGCCCCGACTCCCCTGACGTGGTGCTGTAAGTCGTGTGCGTCTCGAACCCGCGCGGGTCGGTCATGATATCGACCAGACCCCCAGGCGTGTCCGACGAAACGGTCGTGTAGTGGAAGTACGTAGTGATCCAGCCGGTCATGCCCCCCGCCTCGTACCCGGCCGCCCCTTCATCCACTTGCTGGCCGATCTCCGTGGCGTTTCCATCCCCGTCCAGGATACTGACCGTCTTGTATCCGCGGCGGTCGGTGTGGAGCGTCACCTGGCTGAAGTCTTCGTCGTATTCCCACGACTCGCTGGTGGCGTCGGCATAGGTGGCCGACAGCATGTTTCCCCGGTCATCATACGTGTACGCCGTCACCAGCGCCCCCAGGTTGGCCGTGCCGCCGGCACCGGCGGGCTCCGTCAGCTTGGTCACCAGGCCGTTTTGGTCGCGCTGATAAGTCCACTGCTTGCTCAGCGGATCGGTCATCGACGTCATCAGCCCGAACTGGTCCACCGCGTACAACCAGTCGTTGCCCAATTCGTTCTCGTAGTCCGCCTTGATATCGCTCGGCAGCACGGGCGCGGCCGGCGTGCCGGACGAGCCGCTGCGCAAGCCCGATACCTGCGCGGCCGTCAGATCCCACGAGGTGCCGTCCGCATTGCTGGCCGTGGTGAAGCGGCCAGCCGTGCCGTAGAAGAGCGTCGTCAGTGGACGTTCCAAGCCGCTGTCCGTCTCGATGCCGGGCGTCTTGATCGTCTCCAGCAGGTTTTGGAACTTGTCACCGTCGTAACTGGAGCCGACGTAGTAAGTAAACTCGGTTTCCGGAGAGGTGAGCGGGTTGCCCATGCCCGGGCCGTCCGGGTCGACCTCGACGATCAGATTGACATAACCCGTGGTGTCGCCCGTCGTGCCGATCTGAAAGTCCGTCTCCCGCCCGGCGAAGTCGATCACTTTATCCAGATAGCCGCCGGAGTATTCGTACTCGGTCGGCAGGCCAAAGACGTCCATGATGGAGGTCAGCTCGTCCGTCGCCCCGTTGCTGTTGCCGTCTCCCGAGTCGTACGTGTAGTCGATCACGTTATCGTTGCGGTCCGTGCGCTTGTCGAGCCGGCCGTCCGCCAAGAACTCGTCCGTCGTTCCGTCCGGGTGCGTCAGCGTAAAATCGCCGCCGATGTTCTTCACCAGCGTACTGAAGCTGCCGGCCGGCGTGGTGTAGCCTCCGGCCCCGTCCTCGGCGAACCAGGCTGCCGTCCCGTCGCCGCGAATGAGCGCCACTCCGTCGCCGCCCCCGTCATAGGAACTGTAATATCCCCCCTCACCCGTGACGATCCGGTCGAGCCCATCCACCCACCAGCCGACGCCGAACTCGCTGGCATCGCGGTTGATGATCTCCGTGGCGGCGATAATCTCGTGCGTTCGTCCCAGCCCGCCATGTTCCGTCACGTCAAGCTTGACTTCATAGTGCCCGCTGGGCAGC
>JAIOPX010000404.1 GCA_021413705.1 Planctomycetota bacterium
CCGAGATGAAACACCAGATCGTCCGTACGCAGGCAAGGGATGTATTTTTTCGTGTCGAATCCCGCGAGGGAATCGTCAAAATCGTTAGTCAGAAACACGGCTTCGAGCTTGCTGGCGGAAAGCACGAAATCGGCCCAGCCGGGATCGGCCATGCATTGTGCAGCCCGATCGTAGAGCGGCTCCCAGTTGTCCGGCCGAATCTGTTCCTCGCCAAAGTCGAACAGCCGCTGCGCCATTTCGACCAACCAACTGGCCTGCACCGTATTATCGAATCGCGGCAGCCACTCGACCAATCGCGCCACGCGCTCGCGCGGCGAAAGTCCCGGTGCTTCAATCTGTGCCCGGGGCAGCCCGGCGCTATGGGCCAACTCCGTGTAATAGTGATATCCCAGCACGTCGGCCAGCGTGTTGCTAGCCGGGGAGCGGGGATCAATATGGGTATGAGGATCGATCAGCCAGATGCCGTCGAGAGCCTCATAAAGCCGGGCACGTAACTGATCGGACACTTTCTATAATCCTCGCGAAGTCGGGGCGTCAGCCTTGGGGAAATCCTCCGGGATCGGCAAAGTCACCTTCCCCGTTGCCGCCCATTCCGTGCCGCGTTGCAGGGAAGTGATAAATCCGCTGCACTTCATCGAGTAGTCGGCGTGCCCCATCGGCGTGTGAAACACGTGGCCCCGGCCGTAGTCCAGTACGATTAACATGGGCTCGTCGAAATCGCGCCCTCCCAAATTCTTGGGAGCCAACGCTGTGGCCAGGATCTTCATGTTCTGCGCCGGGCCGCGGAGGTGCGTGTACAATTCATCCTTGTCGTGCATCCAGTTCGTCGGCATGCCCTTGGTAATCGGATGCTCTGTGTCACGGACGATGATCTCGAACGGATGCTGCGGACCATGGCCGCCGCCGTGCCCTTTCGACGTGTCCACCACCTGCTTGCCATCCTTGAAGTACACATAGGGTCCGCTCTTCTCATTGCGACCGCCCCACCCCCCCAGGCCGATCATCTCATTGAACTCTTTCCAGTCGCCGAAAGCATTGTCCGCAGCATGGACCACGACAAATCCGCCACCGTTTTTCACATAGTCCAGCAAGGCCTGCCGCGTCTCTGCCGAAAACGGATCGCCGTTGTAATTCGAGAGAACAACATCGTAGGCCGCAAAGTTCGGCTTGAACGTACTCATGTCCTTTTTAGACGGCGGCGATGTAGCCACATCCACCGTGAACCGCCCGCACGACTCCAGCGCCTTCTTCATGACCGGCGTGGTCGATTGCCAGGCATGGTTGTTCTGTCCGTCGATAATCAGCACCTTGAGCTTGGGTGGCGCATCCACGGCCACGGCCGTAGCGGCCAAAGTCAACAGCAGAAAGTACGATGCCAAAATACGATAGGACATGGAAGCGACTCCTCAGAAGGCGGGGGAGAGTAACAGGGTTGTCACCCATTCTAGTGCCGCAGCGGAAGCAAAAAAAGCGGCAGAGAATTCAAGGCCGCGAATCGTCGGGCAGCGGCACCGTTTCGCCGCCGTTGCGCGTCAGCATGGCACGGATGGCGGCGGGGTCGGCCCCCTCGGCCACGGCCCGTTCACTTTCGTCCACCAATGCCACATGGGCCACCTTGGGATGGGCGCTGGAGATCGGGGGCTGGCCCGGGGCGTTGATCTGGTTGGCCAATTTCACGCCATCCAGATCGCGCGGGTCGAGCCAGTGGACATCCTGGCCTGCCGCCTCGACCACCAACACCGTGCTAGATGCGCCATCGATGGCGTCGGCGCTCTTGAGCCTTTTGCCGGGCTCGAACATCATGCCGGGCCCGGAGACGACAAAATAGCTGGTGCGCGAGAGGTCACTGTCGTCCGTGGGGCAGTGGTAGACGGAAAAGGCATGATCGTGCAGGAGCTTATTGTGCGGCCCATCCCATGGCTCATCGAAGCGATAACGCTCGTAGAGTTGTTTCTCTTGCAGATACGGCAGCAAGAGGACTCGCCAGCTATGCCACGGCTTGCCGTTGGGCCCAGGCACGCTCTGCGGAGGCAGCACTCCATACTCTTGCTCGTACGCCAGCATTGCGGTGGCAATGTTGCGGATGTGGGAACGGCACACATATTGCCGCTGATGCTCGCGAGACATGTTGAGCATCATCAGGATCAGCGAGACGATCGGTGTGGCGAGGCCTCCGCAGGCCAGCAGCACGACGATCACTAAATGACCGTTTGTGATTTTGCGACAAGTGATATTGGAGGTTTAGGCGGCGCATGAAAAATGGGAATTCCCAGTGTCCAACACTAGCCGCGGGTTACACGCCCGCAGGAGGGAATTCCCATGGACGGGATTGTGCCGG
>JAIOPX010000405.1 GCA_021413705.1 Planctomycetota bacterium
GCATCACGCTTCAGCGTGATGGATACAATCGCAAGCTAGCAGTTCAACTCGATTCCAGGAGACAACCACCCATGCCGACCAGCAACGAACTCTACGATCAGGCGGATCGACTCAAGGACCAAGGGCAATTGGCCGAGGCGGCCGCCACGCTCGAAGACCTGCTGAAGAATGAAGAGACGTACGCTCTGGCCCACTCGGCGCTGGCGGTGCTGCTTGGCAAGTTGGGACGGCATGCCGAGGCAATCCAGCATGCACGCCGGGTGTCGGAACTCGAACCCAACGATCCGTTCAGCTTTACGGCGTTAAGCGTAACGTATCAGCGGGCTTTCGCCGGCACGCAGAATTCGCAGTACATCCATCTGGCGGAAGACGCGATGGCCCGGTCCAGGATGTTGCAAGCGGGGATGTAGCAGCCGAGCGGCAGTGCAGGTGATTGTGCCTGGGGCACGAAGCACCCGCGAGAAAGTCACTAGCCCGACGCCCAAGCGAGGGACGGAAAGCCGCGCCTCCTGGCTTGCGCGTCGGGCTAGTGTCGATTTCGCCCTACGGATTATTGTTGTTATTGCTATCCGTGATATTCAGCGCGGTGATCGCGCCGGCCAGGTCGTGCAGCTCGGTGAGGATGGCGTTGCGCACGCAGGCGAGCCCTCCGACGATGCCGATGACCACCACGGTGATCATCAGGATCCATTCCACGGTCAGCATGCCGCGCCGGCGGCGCTTGGACATTGCAGAAGCCCGAGCAGTTTGAGTGGTGAATCGCATTCGTGCCGTTGCCTCGCCAATTAGAAGTTCACCTTGAGACGCGCCAGCCCGCGGGCGGAAACGTCGGAAGAGTCTGATCCGCAAGTTACTAAGCAGTTGGCGTGCCACAGCGCAAGAATTTGGGCCCGGCTATCGGCGTTAGGCGGCAACCCTAGGCGCCGCCGCAAGTTAACGCGATTCTAGATGAGGTTTCACAGCGAGCAAGACTCGTCGCTTCGCACGATTCGCAAGGAGAGTGAAACGCCCACCTCGATTCGATGTCACGGAAACTTAACATCCGCCGGGGAGCGGCTTAATCCTGCCGCTACGGCAAACCTACGACTTTAGCCACTTCGTCAGCTTGTCGAGTTGCTGCGACTCGACCTTGGAGAGCCGCTCCTTGCGCAGGCCTTCATCTTGCGCACGGCGCAGCGTGCGGCCGGCGGAAAGCCGATCATCGGCCAGTTGCTGGGCCACCGCCAGATGCAAAAACACTTCGGGCGAGCCGCCGAATTGTGTGGCTTCGGTGAGGATCTTCACCGCTTCCTGAGGCCGCCCTTGTGCGATCGCCACCATGGCCTGCGTATCCAGCAGCTCCGGCAGCGGGCCGAGCAACTGAATCGAGGAGTCAATCAATTGCCGGGCCAACGGCTGATCGCCCCCATGAATCGCGATCAGAAACGCCAGATTGTTGTTCGTCATGGCGCGAGTCATTTCGGGCAGCTTGGGATTTTTCAGGATGGCAAGATAAACTTGCTGGGCATCGTCCGGCCGATCCAACACGTCCAGCAGCCCGGCGTGCTCCAGTTGCAGGGCAACGGCGACTCCGGCCTTTTTCTCCGCTTGATCGAACCAGGCCAGCGTTTGCTGTCGTACGCTGTCGGGGATCGGTTTGCCCGCCTGCCGCAGCGCCCGCAGCCCACCGACCGCCTGCAGAGCAACCTGCGGCAGCGAGGCGTCCGAGACGTTCGCTTTGAGCAACTTGAACGATTCGTTGACGTTGCCCCGGCGCCCCAGGTAACCGGCCAACTCAATCCAGCCTGCAGGGGACTCGGCGGCGTATTTCCGGAACTTCTTCTCCGCGGCCGGGTAGAACTTCAATTCTTCAAAGAAGCGTCCCGCGGCGAGCAATTGGCCCATGTTGGCGGGCGTGAATTTCTGCGGCATGACGCCGTCGATAATGGCCTCGGCCTTCTCAAGATCATTGAGCTGCACGGCCAGCCGGCAGGCCAGCGCGGTGGTTTCCTCGCTCTTCGGCTGGAGTTCCTCCAACTTGCGGATCCAGGGCTGCGCGGAGCGCGGTTCGTTGCGCTTCAGCAAGGCGTCGGCCAGCGCGGCTAAAACCCGGGTGTCGGCTTTCTTGTCGGCCGCCAGATCGACCAGGATGTTGCGGGCGATTTCCGGTTGTTGCGTCGCCAGGCAAACTTGCGACAGCAACAACTGGTCGTCCACGCTCAGCGGGCGCATCTTCTTCAGCCGTTCGAGCAAATCCAGCGAGCGCTGCAACGACGCGGCATCGCGGCGCTGGCCGTACATCCGAGCCAGCAGGGCCGTGTCGTCGGGGCCGATCACGCCGGATACCGCGTTGGATTCAATCAGCCGCACCGCAACCAGGAACTGGGCATAACTGTTGGATTGCGCCAACAGCGTGGCCATCTGGCGACGTGCCCACACAAGGTGCCCCACTTCGTCGGGTCGAATCCGCGGCGCCGCGGAGATGATGCTGCTGAGGTAGGGGGCGGCCTGATTCGGCGCTCTCGCGCCGAGGTAAAACGCAGCCACGGCCCGCTGCAGGGCGATCTTGTCGGGCTGAGCGCTCAGCGCCGAAAGGTAATAATGCTCGGCCTGATCGTTCGCGCCGAGCATGGCGTAGCACGATCCGAGAACCGTTGGCACCTGATCGTCCGAGAGTTCGTTCTCGGCATCGCGAATCACCTGCTCCGCCGCGGCCACTTTGTTGGCGCGGGCCAGGTATTCGACCAGAGCCAACCAGGTGTCCGGCTGATCGGGGCCAAGCGCCACGGCACGACGAAACGCCTGTTCCGCTTTGTCCTGTTCGTCGATGCGGAGCAGAAGCTGCCCCTTCCAGAGGAAATCCGCGGGATTTTTCGACTCGTCCGGGACCGCGCGGTTGATCGCGCTGAGTGCCTTGGCCTTGTCGCCCCCCAGAGCTTCGATCAGTGCTTGGGCCCGCTCCATGCCAACCGGGTTTTCGCCTAGTCGCCGCAGCGCCTTGCGCGCGTCGTCGATCTGGTCGCGCTGCAAGTACAATTCCACCAGCCGGCGAACGGTGCCGTAGTCCGCCGGGCCCAAGTCCAATGCCCGTTGATACTCGCGGATGGCGCTTTCCTGTTCCCCCTTTATGTCGCTGATTTCAGCCTGCAAGCGGACGGGACGATACCAATCGCGGCGGTTTTCCGACAATTTTTGCAGCAATTCACGGGCGTCGTCCAGGGCCGTCGGATCGCGCACGGAGCGCTCCTTGGCTACCGCCACCAGCCGCGACGCTTCGGCGTATTTCCAGGTACTACTGTCGCGGCCGGCCGATTTTTCGATTTCGCCCAACGCCTTGAGCATCCCCACGTTGTCGCCCGTTTCGCGCGCCAATTCAAACAGATTTTCCAGAATGCCCGTGTTGCCGGGTTGCATGTCGGCCGCTTTTTGCCAGCAGCGGCGGACGTCTTCGTGTGCCATTTGCCCCAAGCGGAGGTAGAACCCCCCCAGCCGGGTCCAGAGTTGGATTTGCTCTTCTTTGCTCAGCTTGGCGATCGCCGGTTCGGTTTCGGCCAGCGCCTGCTTGGCGCCGATGCCCCCTTTTTGAACGATCAATTCTTCATGCAGCGAGATCGTGGCGGCGCTGGCGCCGAACTGCTTTTCCACCTCGGCCAACTTAGCCAGTGCGGGGGCCGCCCCTTGGTATTTGGCAAGCACGCTGACCAGAGCTAGCGGAAAGCGGATATCCTTCGGTTGCGTTTTGATCGTTTCATTGAGCAAGGTGATCGCCGTGGGCCAATCCTTGTCGCGCATCGCTTTGTCGACGAGGCTCAGATTCGGATCCAACGGGGCCTCGGCTCCGGCGATGGCCGCCCCGACGCGGTCCTTCAGTTGCGCCAGCATTTGGTTTTCCGGATCGCGCCGCACCATGATGGTCAGCAGCCCATAGTAGGAGCGCATCAGGCCCTTGTCGGCGGTGAAGGCTTGCGCTCCCAGGGCGCGGTACAGCCCTTTTTGATACGTCTCCAGGGCCGCGGCGTAGCGTCCCAGGGCCTGCTGGGCCGCGGCCTTGCCCCGCAGCGCGTCGACGTTGTCCGGCCAAGTCTGTAAAATTCTGGAGAAAGCCTCCAACTGGCGATCGAACTGACGAAGCAGGCCGTAGCACTTGCCCAGGTGCAAGTCGGCCTTCAAAGCCAGCGCCGGTTGCGAGCCGAGTTGCGGCCGCACGATCTCCAGTTGGCGCGCCGCCTCGGCCCAGTTTTGCTCGACCATCGGGATGCGGGCCTTCGCCAAGGCAATCCGCTCCGGCACCAGCCGCACTTCGCTCATCCGTTCGATCGTCTTGCGGGCCGCGGCAACGTCGCCCATCTGGAGTTGATACTCATGCAGCGACCACACCAGCTCGGGGCTCTTGGGCAACAGCGCGAGGCCTTGGGAAATCACCTTGACGGCTTCCTGCGGCTGCTTGTCCATGGCCAGCAGTTGGGCCATCTGCAGATAGATCCGCTCGTCATTGGGGCGAATTTTCAGGGCCTGCTGCATTGATTCGCGCGCGGCGGGAAGGTCGTTGTCCATGGCGCAGAGCACCGCGTTTTGCAGCAATGCGTCCACGTTGTTGGGATCGATCTTCAACGCCTGGCGCAAATCCTCTTTGGCGGCCAGCCGACGCTGCTTGACAACCGCCGGGGTTCCTTCGCGCTGCGTCCGCGATAGGTAGGTGCTGCGCTGAATCAACGCCTGCGGCGACTTGGGATTGACCAGCACCATCTGATCGATCACCGCGTCTGCTTCACGGACCAGTTCTTTTTGCTCCAGCAAAATCCGCGCCAGCAAAGCGTAGGCGTCAACATTGTTCGGCGCGGTGGCGCGGGCGGAATTGAATTTCCGCGTCGACGGGTCGTAGCCCACCAGTCGATTCAGCTTGACCTGAGCCTGCTCAAAGTATTTGCTCGAAGACGCGCATTGGGCGTACAAATAGTCCAATTCCGGATCGGGCTTGCCCGTGGCGTTCAGCAGGTCAATGCTCTTGCGGGCCTCGTCGACCATGCGCCGCATGACCAGGATGTCGACCAACTGCCGGCGCAAGTCGCGCCGCGCGCGAAGCCCCTCCTGCCGCAGCGCCTGTTCCAGGTAGCCGTAGGCAATTAACACGTCGTTCGAGCGCACATCTGATTGCCTGGTGATTTCGGCGGCCACCAGGGCCTGCTTGGCGCGCTGCTCGTCGTCCCCCGGGCGGCTGCGGATATATTCCGTGTAGTAGCGCAGCGCATCGCGCAGCTCGTGCCGCTTGTAGGCGTCTTGTGCTTTGCTCAACACCACCTTGGCGGACCGGCCCACGTTGTACGCGTGCAGCAGCGGCACCCCGATCCCCATTGCGAGGATGACAATATTAAACTGAATCCAGAATTTGATGTTCAAACGTCGCATGGGGTCAGATCAACCTGCAGCTTTTGAAAAAGAAAAAGCGGTCTCGATTCATCGCGTCGTCCGCCCGCCGGCGTGCGTCCTGCCTGCTTTTACGTAGCCGCCTGGCCCATTCGTTCAAATCGCCCGCCATCTGGCGTCCCATCGGCAGGGATTTAGCACATCGATCCGGGGACTGGAAATCCCTGCATCCTCAGGTTCAGCCGACGGGTTGAATTCCACGAGAAAAGCATCAGCGCGGGGCGGGCTAACTCCATCGTAGCCAACTACCTACCCCTGTCAACGAATTGGCATCGCGCTGGAAATTACTCCACTGCCCGCATTGCCGGCATCCGAATCGAATTTACCCAATTTGCCCCAGCAATTATCTGTTGAAGAGAAATCTTTGAGAAAACACGCTGACTTTGCCGATCATGGGGGTTGTACGGATTGATCTGGGTCATTGGCCGTCGGGGGGCGGCTGAATCCTGTTTGCGCTGGAGAACGGCGCAACGCATCGGGGCCCCCTGATGATAGCTATGCAATGCGGTAACCC
>JAIOPX010000406.1 GCA_021413705.1 Planctomycetota bacterium
GCGGAAGATTCTCGGCGACGAGACGATCCAAGTCTGCCCGACGTGCGTCCGCGTGCCGGTTACCAACTGCCATAGCGAAAGCATTCTGGTTGAGACCGAGCGTAAGCTAACGGTGGCCGAAGCCAAGCGGCTGTGGGACGCTCAGCCAGGCGTGACTGTGGTAGACGACCTCGGGGCAGGGGAGTACCCGATGCCTTTGAACTGCGACGACAAAGACGACGTGTTCATCGGCCGCATCCGCGAGGACATCAGCAGCCCCAACGGCCTGGCCTTCTGGTGCGTGAGTGACAACCTGCGCAAGGGGGCCGCCACCAACGCCGTGCAGATCGCGGAGCTTTTGCTGGCCAGCCGAGCGGAAGTGTAGCCATGGGGTGGCTGTTCGCTGGAGCCGGCCTCCCGTTGGAGTCCAGGCTTTAGCCTGCTTTTTTGAAGCAGCCTGAAGGCTGTACTCCAACATGCCCCATTTCAAACTGACGCTTGCCTACGACGGAACGGCCTACCATGGCTGGCAAGTGCAGCTTGAGCAACGAACGATTCAGGGGACCATCGAACAAGCCATTCTCAAGCTCACGGGGCAATCCGTTCGCGTAACGGCCAGTGGGCGCACCGATGCCGGTGTCCATGCCTTGGGGCAAGTGGCGTCTTTCAGCGCCGAATGTCGATTGACTCTCAGCGAACTCCAAACGGCACTCAACGCGCTGCTGCCCGACGACATCGCCGTGCTGGCCGTGGAGGAAGTGCCGGCCGGGTTTCATCCGATCCGTGATGCGCAGTGGAAATGTTATCGCTACGTCATTCACAATGGCGCGATACGTGATGTCTTCGCGCGGCGCTATGCCTGGCACATCGTGCAACCGCTCGACGTAGCGGCCATGCAGCGGGCGGCCACAGCCTTGGTGGGGACGCACGATTTTTCCAGCTTTGAGACGGCCGGCGCGCCGCGGGAAACGAGTGTGCGAAATGTGTCCCGGCTGGAAGTGAGCCGAGACGGCTCCAGCCCTCAGCAGATTACCCTCGAAATCGAGGCCGACGGATTCCTGTATAATATGGTCCGGGCGATCGTGGGAACCCTCGTGGAGGTGGGCAGAGGGGCGGAGCCGGAATCATGGCCGGGTGAAGTGTTGGCAGCTTGCGACCGATCCGCGGGCGGTCCCACCGCGCCGCCACAAGGGCTGTTCCTGGTCTGGGTAGAATATTCGTAATGCGAATCGCCCACGTCATCACACGTATGATCATCGGCGGCGCTCAGGAGAACACGCTCCTGACGTGTCTCGATCTGAAGAACGAGTACGGCGACGATGTCCTGCTGATCACCGGCCCCGCGTTGGGACCGGAAGGAAGGCCGCGCGCTCTCCCAGTTCGGTCCCGACGTCGTCCACACGCACAGTGCCAAGGGTGGCATCCTGGGTCGCATGGCCGCCTGGTCGCTCCGGGTGCCGGCCATCGTCCACACCGTACATGGCGCGCCCTTTCATCCCTATCAGTCGGCGGCTGCCCGAGCCGCGTTTCGCTCCTGCGAGCGCTATGCGGCCGGCAAGTGTCACGCCATGATCAGCGTGGCCGATGCGATGACCGACTTGATGGTGACGGCCGGCGTTGCGCCACGCGAGAAGTTCACCACCATCTACAGCGGCATGGATGTCGAGCCGTTCTTGCAAGCCGATCAACATCGCGCTGTCGTCCGCCGCCGACTGGGCTACACCGACGAGCACATCGTGATCGGCAAAGTGGCCCGGCTGTTTTCGCTCAAAGGGCAAGAGTATGTGATTGAAGCGGCCACAGCCGTGATTCGGGAGGTTCCCAACACCCGCTTTCTCTTCGTCGGCGACGGCACGTTGCGGCAATCATTGCAGCAACAAATCGAACGCACGGGTCTGGCAAGCCATTTTCAATTCACAGGATTAGTGTCCCCTCAGCAGATACCAGAATTGCTTGGCGCGATGGACATTGTCGTACACGCTAGCCTCCGCGAGGGACTGGCGCGCGTGCTTCCGCAAGCCTTGATTGCCGGCCGGCCGGTCGTCAGCTTCGATATCGACGGCGCCCGAGAGGTGGTGATTGACGACTGCACCGGAGTTCTCGTGCCTCCGCAATCGATCGAGGGTCTTGCCAACGCGGTCATCAAACTCGCTCGCAGCGAATCCCTACGCCAGCAACTAGCCGCCGAAGGCCGCCGCCGCTTTGTGGACGTCTTCCGACATCAGCATGCCTCCCGACAGATTCGTACCCTCTACGAACGCCTGTTACCCGCTCGGTGATAAGCCAAGGCACGCATCTGCACGGTGGCGATGCCGCAATGCCCCGGTAGAACGTGTTCACAACTTAAGCATGGTTGCCGTTGATGTCTTCCCTTGGTACGCTCTTCACTTCCCGCAATACATTTCATACATCCAAAGGAGGTACCCATGGCCAAGAAGAACGCGAACGGTCGCAAGCCGAGTGGAATAGCAAGGATCGCAACGATTGAAGCCTCTCCCGACCTTGATGCATCCGACGAAGGCGTGGAACATCTCATGCCCGAGGAAGCCTCGGCCCCCTCGAAGCGGCAGCGCAAGGCCAAGGCTGAGCCGGTCACCAGCGAGAACTACAGCGTCGCCGACATTCGCAAGGCGGCTACCTTCGTCAAATCGGTGGGAAGCTTGGACAAAGCCATTGCCGTGCTGCAAATCCTCAAGGTTGCCAAGGAAGCCCTGTAGCAATCTCAGGTTCCATCAGCTTCGAGTCTCCTGAGCAAGCGCGCTTCTGAGCGGGCACTCCGTCGGCTCTTTGGCGCTTTGACGATAGTGCCCCAGCAACTCTTGAGAGCGCTGCGCCAGCATGCGGCGAACTTCGCGCCGTTTTCCTTTGACCCGAGGAATCTTCATCGAATCGTAGGCGGTGGTCTGATGCCGCATCCAGGCGATCACGGCGGCTTGCGCCCGCTGCTCGACCGGAATCCGCTCCGTTCGAGCAACGGTGCCGCTGCCCACTGGCGTAGCGTGCTGAGTGACGGCAGCGGCCAGCCGCCCGGCAAGACTTGTATGGGTAGAATGAAACGCCAGGAACTTGAGGACCGCACCCTGGAAGTCTTCCACATACTGCGCCTGGGCCTTCTCTCGCCGGCGACCATCGGCCTCTTTCTTTTTTGCAAAGCTTTCGGTCGACCGCTCGGTTGCCAGTTTGGCACGAATTCGGTCCATAGTCGCGGCGGCAGCCCACACTCCTTGGGAGAAAACCCTCCGCCCCTTTTTTTTCGCCACCACCCAATGCTCGCCGGCTGCCTTCACGCGGCGAGTCAGGGCAGCATCGCCGGGGGGAAGCAGAACCCACTCGGCGGGGGCGGTAAGAATTTTTCCTTCGGCAGTGCGAACCGTGTTCGGTGTGGGACCAGGAGTGAAGCTGGTGCTGCTCATTGTTGTGTCGCATCCGTGTTGTTTGGCTTCCGTTCGCAGGTGGCCGTTGGTTGGAGCGGATATTCTATCAAGCAGAGCGGCCAACGGGTAGAATCTGTGGCATGGCGCGGACGTGTGAGACTTCTCTCGTTGCTGAGGCCATGAAATTATCATGTCGCCCCCACTATTCACCATTGGCCACTCAACACATTCGCTTGATCAGTTTCTATCTTTGCTGGGGCAACACGGCGTCACCGTGCTGGCCGATATACGGCGATTTCCCGGTTCTCGCAAGTTCCCTCACTTCAGTAGCGAGAATCTCGCCTCGGCATTGCCAGGCGCAGGCATCGAATATCACTGGCTCGAAGCCCTGGGAGGCCGTCGCCGCAAAGAGCCCGGGAGCAAGTCGCTGAATCTCGGCTTGCGTAATGAGAGCTTCCGAAACTACGCAGACTACATGCAGACCCCGGAGTTTCGGGAGGGCGTAAACCAACTGCTGTCATGGGCCGCCGCAAAGCCGACGGCCTTCATGTGCTCAGAATCTGTTTTCTGGCGCTGCCATCGGCGGCTCGTGAGCGACTATTTCCTGATGAAGGGGATGACCGTTCAGCACATCATGCCGTCCGGCGAATTGCGGCCGCACACGCTCACCGAAGGGGCAAGGATCGAAGGCCAAGAGGTTACCTACCCGCCGTTTGGGGAGGATCGGACTCCACTCTTATTTTGAATGATCGCATGATGTCTAGTGACGGTGCAAGAGAAAAAGCGGAGACTCCGTCAGCGCCGGGTGGTGAGGATTCAAGGGTAACCGGCCATGACAGCCGGGCATAAGGTGTCCCTTGTGATGGGCTAAATTGTCTGTCGGTTGCGCTGCCCGTCGCGCAGTTAATCAGGTCCAGCATTTATTCGACCCCCTGGTCCTGACCGGGGTCTGACGCTCGCCCGGAGTCTCCTAACTCAAATCAATACCCCAGTTGGCCTGCTGAATCAAGGCGTTCAGTTCGCGAATCTGCTTTGCGAGATCTTCCAGTTGCCGCTGGAGCTTCGCCACGTCGAGCGTGGCGACCCATTTGATTTCCCGCACGCTGTAGCGATCGGGTTCCTTCTTCGACGCGTCGATCGCGGCGGAAATCAGCGCGTGCTGGCGGACCAGCGTATCACGCTCTCCAATGGCGACCGCCAGCGCCCGACCGTCGGGCAGCTTGCTGGCCATGTTGGCGGCGTTGACTTTGGCGACCAGTTGCTGCAAGTCGCTCAACACGCCGAAAGCCTGATGCAGCAGTTTGTCCGGATCCTCATGCGGAGCCTCCCCTTCCTGGACGACCGCATTCTGCCCAATCCGTTCCCGAAGTGATGCCAGTTTCTTCTGCATATCCGCTCGTAGCAGGAGTGCTTCCGCCAGTTTCATGGTTTGTCCCCTTTGATCTATGTGGTTTGATATCAATTCCGCAGGCCGACCGTCTATTCGAGTGCAATGCTGCTACGCCAGCCTACAGCGACGAACCGCACTCCGCAACAGTTTGAAGAGACACTTTCACCAGGTATTCGGTTCGCACCGCCGCAGGCTTTTGTGGATGGCCTCGACCAATTCACCTTTTCGACAGCAAGTTACTTTTTAGAGGAGAGAGCAAGGTGGCGGAGACCTGCGATCAGTGGAATGGCACAGTCGGCAGACCAGGCCATAACACAACTCATCGCTCCTCTTCCACATCCATCCCAAGTTGCCGCATTTTGCGGTAGAGATTCGAGCGGTGCAGGCCCAGGCGCTCGGCGGCTTCACTCATGTTTTGGCCGCTCCGCTGGATCGCTCGGTGGATATATTCCTGCTGGAAACATTGCGTCGCATCGGCCAACTCCAGATTGTCCGGAACTTCCGCGGCGCGGCGGCTGCCGGGGGCCAGGATCGGCTCCAGTTCTTCGGCATCGATTTTCTCGGCGGTGGAAAGGTAGGCCAGTCGCTCCATCAGGTTACGCAACTCGCGGATGTTGCCGGGACAGGCGTAGGCCCGTAGACGCTTCTTCGCTTCGGAAAGGAGCGTTGGCATTCGGCGACCGGCGGTGCGGCAGAACGTGCCCAAGAAATGCTCGGCCAGGTGTACGATATCGTCGCCGCGGTCGCGCAAAGGGGGCAGCTGCAGCGCCACCACATTGAGCCGGAAGAACAAGTCTTCGCGGAACTTCTTCTGGCGGACCAACTCGGCCAGACCCTGGTTCGTGGCGGCGATCACGCGGGCGTCGGTGTGAATCGGCTGCGAGCCACCCACGCGCACCACGACTTTCTCTTCCAGCACGCGGAGGAGTTTGGCCTGCCCGCCGGGGCTTAAGTCACCGATCTCATCGAGAAACAGGGTGCCGCGCGCGGCCAGTTCGAACTTGCCGATCCGCATTTCCCGCGCGTCGGTGAACGCGCCCTTTTCGTGGCCGAACAGTTCGCTCTCCAGCAGCGTCTCTGGAATGGCTGCGCAGTTGACGGCCACCAGCGGCTCGTCGCGGCGCCGGCTTTGGTAGTGAATCGACTGGGCGACCACCTCCTTGCCGGTGCCGTTCTCGCCGAGGATCAACACCGAAATGTCGGTGTTGGCCACGCGGGCGATATCGGTACGCAGCTTCTCGATGGCCGGGCAAGCTCCAATCATTCGCCCTGCCGTGGCGGCCTGATCGACCAACACCTTGTGGCGGCTGACAAGCTGCTCGAACTGCTGCGTGTTGGCCAAGGCGGTGGCGGCGTGGGCTGCCAGTTCGACCAGGGCCTGCTGATCGTCCTCCGTGAAATCGCCGCCGCGCTTGTTGAGAACTTCGAACGCGCCGATGACGTCTCCACTCGCGCTTGTCAGCGGGACGCAGAGCACATTTTCGGTGCGGTAGCCAAGCTGCTTATCCACCTGGCGATCGATTGCGCCGCCGGCCTTGGCCCGCGACACGCGGCGCGGATCGCCGGAGTAGATAACCTCGCCGACGACGCCGGCCGAATCCGGCACGCGCAGCTCACCCGACTCCACGCCCAACGCCGGTCTGGCCACGAGAATATGATTACGTTTGTCCCACAGAAAAATACTCGCCCGATCCGCGCCGATCAGCGACGTGGCCGCCTCGGCCATGGCGGTCAGCAGCGGAACCATTTCGAGCGTGGCATTCCACTGCCGCGTGATGGCGAGGATCGTCTCCAGGCGACGTAGACGCTGCTGTTGTGCATCGACCTTGTGGATCTGCGCCTGGCCTGCTCCGATCACGGCCGCCGCAGCGACAACGATCGCGGGATCGAGCTTGCTGCCCAGCAACGCCAACACCTGTTGGTGCTGCTTCCCAGGATGGCCAATGACTGGCACCACCAGCCAGCGGCCCTCCGACATGGGCCGTTGTTGATCGAGTGTTTCTGCAAGTAGTTCAGCAGGAGGCTTGGTGGTAGTGCCATCACGGGCCAGCGTGGTCCAAGCCCCTTCGCTGGCCGAAGCCAGTGCGACGGCCTCAGCCTGAGCGGCCTCTCGCAAGCGTCGCAGCGCCGCGGTTAAGAAACTCTCGGTTTGCACGTCTCCCGACGCCAACGCCGCCAACTCGGCCATGAGCGCTGCGGAGCCGGCCGCATCATGACTCGGCGAATTCCCTCTGCTACCGGGCGTACTCAGAGGGAAAGAGGTCATGATGATTTCTATTCAAGCATTCCCTGCGGAGGCAAAGATGTCGGCCACCTTGCAGCGGAACCCAGGAAGCACATCGCCGCCGTCGAGTTCGTCCTTCATCCCGTAAACGGTAATGTCGGTCATCGAGCGATAAACTGTTACCGACTGTGGTTTCGGATCTGCGATCCAAACGCATTTCGTACACGAGTCGAGCCACATCTGGGTTTTCTCCAGAACTTCGCGGCTACTTTCGTCTGGGGAGACGACTTCGACGGCCAAGTCAGGCGCGCCCGGCCAATAGGCTTCTGTAGGCTCGATGGCCGGCAGATTCTCGCGGGCGATGAACGCCAGATCGAGAGCACGCACCGTATCGGGATCACGGGCGATGAGAAAGCCGGTTTCGGCGCCGAACGCCA
>JAIOPX010000015.1 GCA_021413705.1 Planctomycetota bacterium
GATCGCCGGTCCTTACAATCCGCTTCAAGGAATCGGCAGCAAGCCGTTCGACGGCGTGGTGCTGGCCCGCATCAATCAAGACATCACGCTGGCCGATTTTGAAGCCGGCGTGCGGAACATGGTGTTCGACGTGGAGAACACCTATTGGGAACTCTACTTTGCCTATCGCAACCTGGAGACTTCCAAGGTGGCGATGCAGAGCGCGCTCAAGACCTGGCAGCGCGTGAAAACCTTGGGCGAGGCCGGCCTGGCCGGCGGCTCGGCCAAGGACGAAGCCCTGGCCCGCGAACAGTACTACCGGTTCAAGGCATTGTTGGAAACGGCCAAGTCGGAACTGTTCGGAGCAGAAACAAGGCTCCGTTATATGATGGGGCTCTCCGTGAGCGACGGACGCTTGATCCGTCCCAGCGACGAGCCCACCGACGCCAACGTGGCGTTCAACTGGTGCGACATCATGGGCGAAGCCCTCGAACGAAGCGTCGAACTGCGGCGGCAGAAGTGGGTCATCAAACAACGCGAGTTGGAATTGATCGCCGCCCGTAACTTCCTGTTGCCCCGCTTGGACGCCAACGGCTTGTATCGCTTCCACGGGTTTGGCGACAAACTGATCGATCCAGGCTACGATGGCCCGAATCCGTACGACAACGCTTTCAGCAGCATGATGCACGGCAACTTCCAGGAATGGGAATTGGGCCTGCAGATGAGCATGAAACTCGGCTTCCGTGCGGAACTCGCCGGTGTCCGCCATCAGCAACTGCTCCTCACGCGGTCGAAGGCGTTGCTCGAAGAGCAGGAACTCGAACTGTCGCACCAGGTGGCCGACGCCGTCCGGGCGATGGACGAGTTCCACAAAGTGACCGAGACCAATTTCAATCGTCGGCTGGCGGCCATCCATCAGGTCGAGTCGTTGCAGGCGGTCTTCGACGCGGGTGTCGATGCTGCCGGCGGCACGCACATTTTGGATCTGTTGTTGGAAGCTCAACGCCGGCTGGCGGAAGCGGAAGGACAGTACTACCGCTCGCTGGTGGACTACAACCGCTCGATCGCTCAGTTGCATCTCCGCAAGGGTTCGCTGTTGGAGTACAACGGCATCTACCTGGCGGAAGGTCCGTGGCCGGCCAAGGCTTACTTCGACGCTCTGCGGCTGGGCCGTCAGCGCGATGCGAGCATCCATGTTGACTACGGCTACACCCGTCCCAAAGTATTCAGCCAAGGCCCCTACGAACAGTTCCAAGGCACCTCGGTGGGTACGGAGGCGACACAGGGCACGAGCGAGCGAGTGCTCCCCTCGAAGCCGGCGGAAGCTGTGCCGGCTCCCGCAGCGGAGGATGGAGATGACCAACAGGCCAATATCGGCGGACACCGGGTTTCGACCAAGGCAAAGCCGGCGGCGGACAAGTTCGAGTGGGGTGGGCTGGGTTTGGGCCGCACGGCGTCTGCCAACAAGACGGGACCGGCCATGCGATTCGTGCAGCCAGCAAGCCATGAGGAGTCTGAAAAGTAGCCCTCGCCGTTGGAGTACAGGCTTTAGCCTGCTTCAAAACAAGAAAGCCGTTGGAGTACAGGCTTTAGCCTGCTTCCGAAGCAAAAAGCAGCCTGAAGGCTGGACTCCAACACCCAGGCACCTTCCGGCAGAAGGAGCCTACTGCATAATAACATCATGTTCTTCAGCTTCGATGGCATCGACGGAGTCGGCAAATCAACTCAAATTGGGTTGTTCGCCGATTGGTTGCGCCAGGCAGGACACGATGTGGTCACATGTCGCGATCCTGGTGGCACGGAACTTGGCGAAGCCGTGCGGCAGATCCTGTTGAACGACTTTGCCACGCCGATCGGCCGCCGCAGCGAGATGCTGCTCTACATGGCCTCCCGGGCTCAATTGGTGGATCAAGTGATTCGCCCCGCGCTCGACCGGATGCCGTTGGACAAGGCGCGCTTGCGGATTGCTCGCGAGTTGGACCGGATGGAGCAGCAGGACGACTCATTTCGAGAGCGCCTGCGGGCGGGATTCTTGGCAGAGGCCGCACGGAAGCCTGAGCGGATCGCGGTGATCGACGCATCCGGGCCACCCGAGCAGGTGCAAGGGCTCATCCGCCGCGCGGCACAAGCCAGCAAAGTAGGTCAGGCTCTTGCCTGACGCAATACGTTCTGGCATCCACGCGCACGAGATTTCCAGCGGTGCGGCAAGTGGAGACGGCACTCGTCAGGCAGTAGCCTGACCTACCAACTCCAGTGCTTGTTGCGCCGGCGCTGGATTCCGTTGTGTGCGGCCTTGACCTTGCGCCGAGGAGCGGCGCTGCGGGCGGGACGATTGGCTGGGCTGGGTGCGCCCCGACCATCTCCAGAGTCTGAATCACGTCGATAGCTGAAGTTGTGGTTCTGCTCGAACTCGAAATCTTCGCTGCGATAGTCGGAATGTCGGGGGCTCATGGTCTTTTTCCCTGCCAAAATGTCCTGATTGAAGCGTTTCCTCGTTGAAGTGGAACTTCGACGCCCCGCTCTGCGTCGAGATCGTTGGGGCCGATGTAAAGCAAACTGAATGCCGGGCTTTGTTCGGGCGAATTATCCAGTCAGGGTAATCGACGTAAGCAGTCTGCTAGCAAGGGTTTGCCAGTGGTTCCGCAAGAACCAGCCGTTGGCGGAGACGGCGGAAGTTCCACCCTGGCTAGCCAAAATGGTTGAGCCAAAATGGTAGAGGCTATGCCATCTTGGATACCCCCATGTGAGGGGTTTCGTAGGTAGGTGAACTGAGCGGAATGGCGCTAGCCACCGGTTTTTCAGGCGATGGATGTGTAGTTGGCCACCGGCGGCTAGCGCCGTTCCGCGCACGGGATCCGCCTCAGCAACGGGAAGCGCGCAATAGGGCCGCTCCTGCACGGGCCGCCGTCGCGTATATTGGCAGCACACGGAGATGTAGTTGATCCGTGCTACTTGCTCGATAAGTTCAAATCAGACAAGGCGCCAGCGGCTGGGGCTGCGCAGGACGCAGCACAGTGGTGACGTGCCGAGGAAGGGAAGCAATTGCCGTGCCTCCCGCGCAGAGAAAGCTAGCATCGAAGGGAATGGTAGATTGGTTTGGCAGACGATCATTGGACATGATGCAGTAGCAGATTCCTTCCGCGCCAGCTTGCAGCGAGGACGGCTGGCGAGCAGCTTTTTGTTTGTCGGCCCTTCCGGCATCGGCAAACGCCGCTTTGCGTTGCGGCTGGCGGCGGCGCTGCTGTGTGAAACGCACCCAGCGGTAGAACTCGATCCGTGCGGCGAGTGCCAATCATGTCGGCAAGTAGCCGCGGCCACGCATCCCGACCTGCTATTGATTTCGCGTCCGGCGGACAAAACAGAGTTGCCTTTGAGCCTGTTCGTGGGAGATCGCGAGCATCGCAATCAACAAGGGTTGTGCCACGATATCTCGCTGCGGCCGATGCGTGGCCAGCGGCGCGTGGCCATCGTTGATGACGCGGACCTGATGAGCGAAGAGGCGGCCAACTGCTTGCTCAAGACGTTGGAAGAGCCGCCGCCTGGTTCGGTGTTGATTCTGATTGGAACTTCGCCGGAGCGGCAGCTACCCACCATTCGCTCCCGGTGCCAGGTCATGCGATTTCATCCGCCCGCGGCGGAGGATGCGGCCCGGTTGATAGCGGCGGAAATGGGGATCACCGATCCGCGTGAAGCCTTGCGTCTGGCCATTCATGCCGGCGGCAGCATGGAACGGGCGGCGCAACTTCGCGATACGGAACTATGGACGTTTCGCCAAGGCTTTCTCCTGGGTTTGGCCGATTTGCCGGCTGCTTCGGTCGCTCTGGCTACGCGAACCGTGGCCTTTGTAGAAGAAGTGGGCAAAGAAGCCGTGGAAAGGCGAGCGAGGCTGCGGTTGGTCATTGAATTTGGGGTCGATTTCTTTCGAGGCTTGATGCGGCGGCTCAGCGGTTCCCAAGCCTCAGCCGACAGTCACGGGGACGACCAGTTGCCGGTTGCCGTCGAGCGAGCGCTTGGTTCTGCCGCCCCTTGGACCGATGAGCAGGCCGCGGAATCTCTCGATCGGTGTCTCGAAGCACTCTCGCAATTGGACCGCAATGTCCATCTTTCGACGCTGATCGAGTGCTGGATGGACGACTTGGCACAATTGGCCAGCGGACAGTCGATTGCCAAAGTAGGTCAGGCTATTGCCTGACGAAGACCGGGGCATGAAGACAACTCCGCCATCTTTGTGCTGTGCGACATGCAGCGGCGGCGGTCGTCAGGCAATAGCTTGACCTACGGCTAATCTGCCAACTCACCTTGCAATGTGAGTACCACTTGACGGCGGCCGGCCCGGCGGCGGTGTTCGCAGAGGTAGATACCCTGCCATGTGCCCAGAGCCAGGCGGCCGTTTGCAACGGGAATGCTGAGCGAGCTGTCCAATAGCGCCGTTTTGATATGGGCCGGCATGTCGTCCGGGCCTTCGCTGGTGTGACGATACGGATAGTCTTCCGGGGCCAGATCGGCCAACCGCTTTTCCAGATCGTGAACCACATCCGGGTCGGCGTTTTCATTGATCGTCAGCGAGGCCGAAGTGTGTTGGACGAACACATGCAGCAGTCCGACACGGCACCGCGCGATTTCCGGCAGCGCCTTGATTACTTCCCGGGTAATCAGGTGGAGCCCGCTGGGGAACGGTCCAACGTCGATTTGTCGCTGAGTCCAAGTCATGTTGCATTTCCGTGGAGCGAGGGTGAGTGGTGAACCTGGATTCTACGTTTCCGTGTCGTTAAGAAGTGAGCATTATTGTGGCGCTTGATACATTCAGCTCGGCAGGGGTGTTCACTTGAGTTTGCGGATTGGGCAAGGTTTTCGAGCCGAATTCCAGCCAATTAGGGGGGCTTTCGACGATTTTTGTGAAAAATGCTTGACATTTGGGGAGCGGCGGAAATAATCACGTACTGAATTGAGGCGGCGTCATCCCCACCCTGGATGCCGAAGGAAGCCCACCAAAAGCAAGCATCCATGACGCCTGGCGTAGGCAGTGAGGCACCTGCCACAGTAGTGAGTGTGCCCATCTCAAAAGTTACAAATCGATGTAAATCGACGCGGTGACGGTGTTGACTGGGAGACCCGCCGCAGAGCGTTGTTGTTTTGACATTGACCGGCAAAAAAGATCGGCAGTGTGGAAAGGAAAGAAGTTCGATGCGAAACGTATTTGAAGCCATTTCGAAGTTCGGGCACGACGAAGATTTTGCACCGCTGGAGACTGGCGATTTCGAGGCCACGGGAGCCCCGGCGGGTTCTCGCGAGAAGCTCGATGTGCTGGCCGAACGGGCTCGCCGTGGATTGCCGCTGTGGCACCACGAGGATCGGCCCGACTACAGCGGTCTGACCGGTGTCGTTCGTCCCCGCGACTAGCTCGCATTGCGGAAGCCCGCCGCGCCTTTCAAGGGGGCGCGGCGGGCCTCTGCCTTTCTGCGCACTCTCTTGCGCTGCTGGAAACTTGAGTCATTCCGGCTGGAATTCTCGTTGGAGTACAGGCTACAGTCTGCTTTCCTCATCAGTCGCCACGCGCTAGCGTCCCGTCTGATTGGCCATTCAAAGTAACCGGACGCTACCTCGTGCCGGCTGATCTGCGCTGCATCCTTTCGCCAGCTTTTCCAGATAGTCAAATTCATGGCGAGAGTTTCGCATGTAGATATCCCAGTTTGCCGATAGCATTCACTGTAAAGAGTTTTCCCACCTTCCCCTACCCGCACACTGCGTGCTACTCAACGCAGATTGCGTGGGTCTCAAGGAGGCTCCAGTTCCCATGTTGACCTCTTGTCAAGAGATTCAAACCCTCGAAGACTTGCGCGTATACGTCAACGAAACCATTTGCAACCACGAACAATTTGAAATCGGCGCCTTTGAAATGTCGGAGCGGATTTTGACGCGAAGCGGCCGCCCCTGCGGCATCTATTTTTGCGTTCACGGCCCGCGTCAGGTGAAACTGTCCGCCATTTGGGAAACCGATCGAAATACCATCCTTTTCTACGGATCCGACGGAGAGAGATTTCAGAAGACGCAACTCCACGACGCCCCTGTCTTGCAGGCGCCCCAACGGGAGGAGCAACCACTGGCTGCATGAGGCAGCCAATGGGCTTGACGAACAAGTCGATTAGTGTAAAGATATACACCATCGAGCGACCCAGGCATATTCATACACGGAGGTAGGTAGCATGCTCGTTTTGTCTCGGAAAGAAAGCCAGCGAATTAAGGTTGGAGAGTCGATTGTCGTAACCGTCGTGCGGCTGGGACGCGACAAAGTGCGGCTGGGTATCGAGGCCCCAGCCGATATGGTGGTGCTACGCGAAGAGTTGGAGCCCTTGCCAGTTGGCGCGGCGGCGTCTCTGGTGGCCCAAGCCGAAGTAGCGTAGCCCAGCCGATGCGTCGCGGGGTCGCGACGTAGGATGGGCTTCCCAGCCCATCTCCAAAAGTTGGATGGGCTGCCTAGCCCGTCCCAAAGCACAAACCGGGGCAAAAGCCAGGCCTGAAAGGCAAGGCGAAGCCCCGGGGTGGTGCATGTTCTACTTTGCCTGCTTGGCAGGCGCCGCGGCCGTTTCATCTCCTCGATACGCCGCCAACGACACGTTGCGGAGCGTCACCAGATAGCCCGCCGCCTTGTCGATCTTCTCCAGATCCGATTCCAGCAGGCCATACACAAAGCTCTGCTCGCTCCGCACTGTCACCTGCTTATTGCCATGGCTAGGCTGCGGAGCCAACGTCAACTGAACGCGCTGCGGCACCATCTGCTCTCTCGCAAGCTGCTCATTGACCAACAGCCGCGGAAACGGCGGCAGCAGACCAGGGCGAAAGAGTGTATTGACCCTGGCATACCAATCGGAGAACTCCCGATAGCGGGCCGCGATTTCCGGCTTGTCGGGCCGTTCCGTTTCAATTTCATACGAGAGCAACGGACTCTTAAACTTCAGCGTCTTCGACGTTGATCCCCCGGTGGGTTCAAAGCGCGGAGTTGCACAGAACTTCAGCAGCGGATCGTCCTGCCCGTTTGCCCAGTCTCGCAATTGCTGGGTGAACTGCATCACCTCGCCCGTGGTGACTTCGGTCCGCATTTTGCGTTGCAGGTCGAGCATGGCAAATCGCCCACGAGCCTTGTCGAACATCACGATTTCCGATCCATCGCCGGCAAAATCCCAGACCACCGATCCTTTGAACCGGGTGACATTCGTGCTGGCCGGCTCTTCCTTATCGCCAACATAGATCTGCGTTTCCACACGAAAATCCTCTGCTGCCGCCGGCCGCGCCATGGGGGCCGCCAACGTCATAACCGCCAGGACCCGAAGTATGAGAAAGCGTGTGCAATGTCTTCGCATGGATCGTTCCTTCCAAAGATGGCCTACGCCGACCTGGTCTGAGCCTGGACTGATGAGCAGAAAGCTCGCCTGGTTCCGTGCCGAAGCGCGGGAGCATAACGGAGTGCCAAAGGCCAAGTAAACCCCGTTTTCAGGTTTGGTTATTGCTATACTTGGAAGATGCCCCCATTGACTCTTTTCTGCTATCACTGGCCGCTGGCACTGGCGTCGAGCGCAGCGTCGGCCCCCTTGCCCGAGCCCACCGCGGCCGTGTCGGGCGGTTGGACGGTGTTGATGGGGCTAGCCGGCCTGATCGTGATTGTTGCGGCGCTGGCGCTGGTCTATGCCGTCGCGCGGCGGCGGATGGTAGACGTCAAGCCGCTCTCACTGGAGGATGTTGGCGAGCTGCGTAAGATCTACCTGGTCTTGTTGACGATCTATTTCGGCGTGGCAATTTACGGGTCACTGGTCCCATTACAGGTTCGCCATGTGGCCTGGGACACGGCCGTCGAGCAGTTTCGCAACATTCGCTACTTGCAGCTCGACGAAGTCTCGCGGGCCGACTGGGTGGCCAACATCTTGCTGTTCATTCCGCTGGCCTATTTGGCCACCGCCGTCTTGACGCTTGGCGTACGCTCGTGGCTGGTGCGATTAGCTGCCGTTGTCGTGGTGGCGGGTTCTTGTGCCGCGCTGAGCGCCGCGATCGAATTTACGCAGATCTGGTTCTGGCCCCGCACAGTCTCGCTCAACGATATTGTCGCCGAGTCGATTGGCGGGTTGATCGGCTCCCTGTTGTGGCTGCTGTTGGGAACCACCATACACGGATGGCTGTCCGCCTATCTGACTCCCCAGCGCCGCCGAACGCAGATCGACCAATTGCTGGAGTTCTATTTGGTCGGTTTAGTGATCTATTCGCTACTCCCCCTGGATCTGACCATCAGTCCTGCCGAGTTATATCACAAGTTCCGTGACGGGAAGATCGTGAGGATTCCCTTCAGCGATTTCTACTGGAACGTGAAACTGGCCTATTCGGTGTTAACCGACATCGTCACCTTCATCCCCGTCGGGATGTATAGCGCCACGGCGTTCACGTCGCAGCAGAAGCCGGTGCGCGGTCTGCTGGCCAGCACGCTGTTGGGCGCCGGCATTGCCGCGCTCATCGAGCTGGCGCAGCTGTTCGTGATCGAGCA
Organism: Planctomycetota bacterium; assembly: GCA_021413705.1. GTDB lineage: Bacteria > Planctomycetota > Planctomycetia > Pirellulales > UBA7805 > JAIOPX01. The sequence continues at coordinate 8,507 of JAIOPX010000015.1, forward strand.
TTTTACCAGTGCCACGACGGTGGCGGTGGCCGCGGTCGGTTGCTGCATTGGGGCGGCCTTGATGCGGCGATTCAGGTCTGCGCGGTGGGGCGAAACCGCAGCCTTCTGGTCGGAGGAAACCGCGCGCCGCGCCGCCAGCATCTGTGTGGCGCTGATGGGTTTGTATGCACTCGTGCTGCTGGCCGTTTTTTGCTCCGGGGGTGTCTGGGAGACCGATGCGGCTCGGCTCTCGCGGCGGTTTCACGGATTCTGGCGACCACCATTGGCGGCCCTGTATTGGGGCCGCGAGTACAACGCACTGTCGGATGTGCTGAGGAAGGTCTTGTTCTTCGTCCCGTTGGGTGCCCTGGGTGCGGTGGCGGCTTGGGGAATGACGGCATCCAAGCCGCGCCGCCGATTGCTGTTCTTCGCCGTGCTGTTGTACGCCGCCATCGTCAGCTTCAGCATAGAGATGCTCCAGGTCTATTTGCCCCCTCCCAAGGGAGATCCCAGTGGTCCCATGCACGTTGCCGACGTGGGGGACGTGTTGGTATGCACGGCCGGGGCCGCACTGGGCTTGCTTTTGACTTGGCGGGTGTTGAGTGCTCCACAGCACTTTCCCCGTCGAGAAGAACTAAGAATTGAACACCACAGAGACACAGAGGGCACAGAGAAGGGAGAGTAGCGAGAGAATGTAGAATGATCATTCTTCATGGACTTCTCTGTGACCTCCGTGCCTCTGTGGTTCAAACTTTACCAGGGTGTGGCTCGGCCGCGCTGTGAACACCGTCTACGCTGGCATCAGACAACCGATCGCCCCGCGGGACGATTCTCTCCCAAATACTCGCTCAATAACGGCACCAGCATTTCCACTCCCATCGGCTTGGCCACCACCCGCTCCACGCCGGCTCTCAAGGCCGCCTCCGTGGATTCAGGAGTCAGATAGCCGGTCAAGAAAATCGATCGCGTTTCGGGTGAGCATTTCTGAATCTGCTTGAACAAGTCCAGTCCATGCATCCCGGGCATCATGTAATCGATGATCGCCAGCGCGATGTCTCGTTCGCGAATCAAGTTCAATGCCTCGTGACCGCTGCTGGCCACGACTATCTCATACCCAAGATGTTCCAAAAGTTTCCGCATCGTCCAGCGCGAAGCAGCGTCGTCGTCCACGTACAGGATCACAGGCATCCAACCTCCCATCAGACTTGAGGAGTAACGAGAATACCAACCGTCCAAACGCTGGTTAAACAGGTTCGCGGCGCACGACCGCGATCACCACCAGCGCATGGGCCAAACGCACAGCGATAGGGTTGCGCTTGGGAGAGAGGAGCAATTCCGTTTGCGAAAAGCGGGGAAACGGAGAGGCAAAGCAGAGGAGCATCAGGTATATTAGGCGCTCCGTTGAGAACGTCAACACGCAGGCAGTCCAAGCGTGTGAAAAAAATCAACGTCAGCTTACTAGCAGTGGTTTCAGCGCTGTCATGCTTGGGATGGCACGCTCCGAAGTGCCCACTCGATTGATTGCAACAATTGGTAAACCTGGGCCGAGGAGTTAAAACATGCCATCTCGCAATCCGGTTAAACGCTTCATTTCCACAAACAAAAAAAGCCCGCTCGGCGCATGTCGAGCGACATCAGCCCTCCGGTTTCCAGTTTGCCCTCGCTGATCGGATCGAACTGCTCAATCCGCAGAGTTGGGATGCTGTCACAAGCGAGGCGACTTTTTTTCTCAACCGCAAATATCTGCGGATGCTCGAGCAGAGTGGACCGAGCGAGATTGCGCCGCGCTATTGTCCGATCGCGGAAGCCGGGCGGCCGGTCGCGGCGATGGCTTCGCAGATGGTGGTCCTGGAGGGAGGCCAGTTGATTGCACACGCGCCGGAAAAAGGAGAAGAGGTCAAGAGCAAGAAACTATCGGCGGCGCCTAAGGAGACGACGGAGTCAAAGGCAGAGTTTGCTGAGGCACATCTACCTAAATAGACAAGCATTTGTCCAGATATGGCAGTTGCGATGGTATAGAATGAGCATGGCGAGAAGATTGCATTAGGGTCTGCTCAACCACTTCTTGGTTGAGTTCAATCGCTGGGCACCAGGAACTCCATCGCATGGCAGCCAGGCGGAAGCAGCCGAGCAGGACATCCCTATGTCGGCGGCGGCCTCACCATCACTTCAGAATGCTACCTCCGACACGCCAGTCAACTAGATCTTCGGCTGGGTTCAGCTTGGTTGAACTGTTGGTGGTGATCGCGGTAATTGTGATCCTGATCGCGCTGTTGCTGCCGGCGATCAACGCATCCCGTGCCTCCTCCCGAACTGCCAAATGCCTTAGCCAGCTCAGCGAGGTCGGTAAGGCGCTGCATGGCGCTGGTATCGAGCGGATCACGGCGTCGTCCGCTACCTGGACCACGGCACTCGCGCCCTACCTCGACCACGCAGGATCGCTATTGCACTGTCCCGATGACTTCGAGCGGCCCACGGCCGTCAGCTATGGACTTAACACGCGGACTTATCGCATGTCGGGTGGTGATAGTCAGCGGATTATGGCCTTGGACTACAAGCAGCCGCAGGCCAATGTCGTAGGGCCGCAGGGAACCGATGATTGGCTGACTTCTGTACCCGCGCGGCACCGAGGTCAGCTCAACGTGTTGTACTACGACAATAGCGTGCAACTGCGGCGTCCCGATGCAATCGATCCTCGCATCTGCCGGATTCACGACGAGACGTGGCGTCCCCTGCGCGATTCGAAGCTGATCAAGCCGGGCTGCACGTCCGACGTTTCACTGGTTACTCCTGTAGCAACAACGACCGGTAGTTCGACAACTACAACGACGACCACAACCGGAACGACGACCGCTGGCGGCACGACCACGACAGGTTCGACGACCTCCGCCACGACCACGGGGGGCACCACCACTGGTGGCACGACGACCGGCAGCCCGCCGCCAGATCTCTCTTGTTACGATCCAGACCAGGGATTTCCCGAACTTCAGGGTTATACGATCACCGCGTTTTGTGGCGGCAATCCATTTACCGGCGTTCCTATTGTGTGGGATCCAGACAGTCCCCGGTTCATGTTGATGGCCCAGTCGTGCAACGAATATATCCTCTGGTTCGAAGATTGGGGCGACATTGGTACCGCCAGCCAGATTGATTTGGCTTTCAATCCCGTGCGACAAGCCGACGGGAGCATTAAGCTATGCGTAACCCAACTGGCTGGGTCGGTCTGTTCGTACACGGTCCGCGACAACAACGGAAATGCACTGGCGGGTTTGACGAATTGGTCAGGCAATGCGTCGCCGGGCACCAAACGCTGCGCCACCAATCTCATCCCCGGCGCCGTGGGACGCCTTTGTTCCTGCCCGCCGACGGTGGACGCCGGCCCGGATCGCACTACCGTCATGCCCGGGGCTGCGGCGAGCTTGAATGGCGTGACTTCGGACGGCACAGTCACTTGGACGCAGGTCAGTGGCCCGGCGGGAGTTGTCTTTGCCACGCCTAATGCTCCGGTGACAACGGCCACCTTCCCCGGCGCGGGATCCTATGTACTGAGGCTGACGGGCACCAATGCGGTCGGATCATCCTCGGACACCGCTACCGTGGTCGTCTACGCGGAAGGCACTTTTCAACCTGGCCTCAAAGCGGAATATTTCGACGGCAGCAACACCTGGACCGGCACGCCCTTGATCACGCGCGTCGATCCCGACTTGAACTTCCCCTGGCCGATCAACAGCCTGACGAACCAGCCCGGCCCCGACCAGTTTTCCGTGCGTTGGACCGGTCAGATCAAAGCCAATTTCAGTGAAACCTATCAACTGCATGTCTCGCACGACGACGGAGCCTGGGTTGAGATCAATGGCGTGCAGGTCTATGGGAGCACCGGTTGGGGTTCCAGCACCACGTTCTACAACAGTTCGACCTTCGCCATGACGGCCGGCCAATGGGTGACCATTACCGTCCGCATGACCGAAGGGGGCGGAGGAGATCACCTGGGCGTTAAATGGTCGAGCCCATCGACGCCGCAGCAATTCATTCCCGGAGCGAACCTCCGCACGCCTCCCTAAGCGGGCACCCAGGAGTTGCCGAGTTACCTTTTTGTGGATTGCAATGATGATGATCGATCAAGTCCTGAAACCGATCGGCTGCCTGGTGGGGATCGTACTGTTGAATAGCCTGCTCGGCTGTGGATCGCAGCAGAGCACCAATCTCTCACCGAAATCAAAGAACAGTCCTCCCACGTCAGACGCGATTTTTCAACAGCAGCGCCAACTCGATAAGTTGTATTTGACCGAGCGGACGCACAAGCGAGTCATCCGTTCTGGCAATGTCTCCGTCCCGTTCGTCGATGAAGACACAGGAGAGTTGTGCTGGCCCGCGCTCGTTTGCGTCAATCCCGACTGTCCGGGCAAAGGTCAGGACGGTGCTCCGTCGTTGTTCATCCATAACGATCCATTGGTCAAAGCGGGATCGGACGGCGTGCCAGTCTATCCAAACATCGCACCTGGGCAAGACTATGCTCAAATGGTCGCCGACGCTGGAGGATTTCCGGACGCCGTCTGCCCGGCTTGCTATGAGAAGTTCCGCCGGGGTAAGACCGAAACACCCGAGGAAAAGGATCGCTACGCCGGTTTCGTGACGGAACATGAATTGCGCGAATCGGCCCAGCAGCGCGGCGAGCTCGAGCGCCAGACGCTCGCGCTGAACATCATGCGAACCAATGAAGGCGTTCTTGGCGATGCCCTGATAACTTCTCCCGTGAATACGACGGCCACTCCTCAGCCTTCGACGGCTGAGGCAGGATCGGAGGAGGAGCAACGCGCCGTGGCTTTGGCCAAACAAATTACCCGGCCCCTGATCAAGGGAGGCGTTCAACCCGAGACCGCCGAGTTGCTGCGCAGAGTGCTCAAAACCAGCCAGGATTCGCAGGTCCGTGCCGCGATCATCGAAGGACTGGGTAAGGCCAGAGACCCGGACAGCGTGCCGCAGTTCTTAGACGCGATGGCCGACGACTCGCCGGAAATGAGGAAGTTGGCGGGCACAGCCCTGGAGCGGACGTGCGGCTTCCCGCGCCTGTTCAAACCTGACGCTCCGCTCGCGGAGAGACAGGAAGTGATCGCCCGCTATCGCAAACTTTGGGACTCCCTTCTCAACACGCCCGGACAACCCTACATCCGGATGATGAAAGACCCTGCCTTCAAGGAGGAGCGGGGCCGCCGCGCCATGGAGAAGCTCAAACAGTACCAAGGCGGCCCGGGTTGATTTGCGCATGGTATACTTGGGCTTCACGTCTTGAGTTGATCCGACTAGGACGGCATGGGTATCATAGCGTTACCGCCAAAGTGCTTTTGCGCAGCAAAGCCTAGGATGCGTTGATCTTGCCTGGCGGGCATCAGGCAGAAATGGCTGAGTGTATCTGTTGAATCTATTCCTCCGCACTAAGGAGCAACGATGAATCGCCAGACGATGAAGTTCGGCGCAATCCTCTGCCTCGTGGCGATGATTTCCTTTTCGATCTGGCCCGTTTGGCAGTACTTGTACATGAGGAGCGCCAGTGCCGGGCTAAAGCGAAGAACAGAAGCCCTCGTTGAAAAACAGCCGCAACTCAAGGTGGCTTGGAAAATTGCCCTGCTCGATGGCGTGTTGACCCCGGACGAGGCCCAGGAGAGTATCGAAGGGGCCGGCGAGAAAATAGAGCCACAACGGTGAGCTCCGGCAAGTGCGTTCGATGGTCTCGCCCGGAACTCAGAGCGCCTGCAACTGAGGCACATCCATCCATGAGAGTTTTGTCCCCGGGCGCATCGGTTGGGTTAATGCGATAAGCGGAGTTGCGTGGTCACTGCTTGCGGCTTCGATCTTTCTATTCATCCGTCAGCGTTTGCATCAACTGCCACTTGCCCGATACGAGCCGCCAGGTTTTTCCGGTATCGAGGTTGGTGCGAAATGCGAACCAACTCGATTGATCGGGATGGCCCGTGCTGACGAGTTGCAGATCATAGCGGCCCTGGGGCAGGGCTTCGGTCTCGCTGGTGGGTTGCCAATTGCCTGCTTTGACGTACCAGGCTTTGCCCGTGGTCGTTTGCAATCGAACCGCCACGAAATCACTGGTCTTGTACGGGGCTGCCTTCACGACAAAATCGGTATCGGTCTTCGGCTCCGCTGCGCCTAGCAGAGAACAGGGGAGCACCCAACAGGCGACCAGCAGCATGGGTAGAAATCGTGGCATCGTTATCTCCAAGGGGGCTAGAGTGACGATTCAGTCATGAAAGTGAGGGTCGACAGCCGTGAGCCAGCGGGAGCACTTCAAGGTTGGACGACTGAGAACACCTGCCGTACGAGCCGCTGCTGACCATGCCAGATTTCGAACGTCCACTCACCCGGCGCAAGTTCATACGAGTCGGTGAACTTGTAGCCTTCGAAACTGGAGATCGTCCCCTGGTTGTCGGAGAGAATCTCCAGCGGCACGGAGTGCGAGGTTTGTTTTTTTCCGTTCGGATTAGTGATCTCGGGATAAGTAACCACCTTTCTCAACGCGATCGGTCGATCGGCCGGCAGGCCCGTGAGCGTGAAGAGAATGCCAAAGGACGTCCCGAGGGTCGCGGGTATCTCCGTCGTTTGTTTGGCAACCTCCACTCCCTTCACTTCGTGGCGTTCTCCCGCCGGAGAATCTAATTTCTGGACGGTGGTCTTCGTTGTGACGATTTTGAGAATCCCGTAGTCGGTTATTTTGCCGGTTGGTTCGGCGACGGCCGCCACACATGTTGAGCAAACGGCAGTCAGCAAAAGAGCAAGGCAAGCAGTGCGCTGCGTGTTCATAAGATTCACCCGGCTGATGGCTTGTTTTTGTCGGACCTCGCAAGACAAGTCTAGCTCAGAAATACCGGAGGCAGACGACAATTTCAGCCCGTCCGAATTGCCCGCTCCACGGCGATTGGGACGGAACCTTCCAATTGTGCAGGTGGCTTTTTTTCCTACTTGATTTTTGCAGCAAATCGGGTATGGTGATTGATGTGTCAAACGGCGGTATTCGCTCCTGGAAGAGCGAAACGCCTGACACATGCGAGGTATCCTATCAGAGCTTGGGCTGAAGCCTAAAAAACTTCAGGATCAGGTATCAGAAGAGCCCGCCCCAAAACGCTTAACCGCGTCGTGGGGCGGGCTCTTTGCGTTGATGGGTGGTTTTTTCGACGCAAAGACGCGAAGGGGCAAAGACCCCGGCGCGCCGGGACATGCTGCACGCAATGAAGAGAAGGAGTATCACGAAAACACGATAGTTCGAAAGCACGAAAAAGAAGCTCGTTTGAAAAAGAACCTTCCAATTCTGCGCTGAATTGCGCGCGTTGGAGTGCAGCCTTTACGCCTGCGCTGATCAAACAACGGAAAACGACCGGAGAACAGGCCGGAGAACACGCGGAGAACACAATCGGCAACCTTTTGCCGAGCAACAAGTTGCGACGGAGAACACGAGAAATACTCAGTAGGGTGGGTGCTCGCACCCACGCGGCGGCAACAGCGAGTGGACGTGGTGGGTGCAAGCACCCACCCTACCCGTTTTGAAGGAGAGATTCCCATGACCCAACACCATCGCGCCACGTTCGATCCGAGGGAAATGCCCGACATGCCTCATATGGACACGATCCATGTCCAGAGGAATCCCCATGTGCCGCAGCCCAAGATGACTCCCGAGCGGGAATATATCCTCTGCGAGCAGGCCTTTGGGTTGCGTGCCCGGGGCAAGACCTATCGCCAGATGGCCGCGCTGTTGGGCATCTCGGTCTCGGCCGCCTATGCCCGCGCGCAGACGTTCATGATTGCCGAGAACGAGCACCACGAACACTTTCCTTCTGATACTCGAGCTGAGTGCGAGAGCCTGTTGCGTCAGACGGTTGGTCCGGTGGTCGCCGATGCCCAACTGGGAAACCTGGCGTCGTTTTGCGCGCTCGTCTCCTATTCCAACACGATGATCAAATGGTCCAAAGTTCCCAATCCCTCACGACGCAAGCTCTGCCGCCGGATAGAGCGGCTTAAGAAGTACATGGATGAGCAGGATCCCGACCTGTCACCTACTCGGCAGAAGCAGGCCGAGATGGCCGAGATGGCGGCCAAGGAAGCGGGAGAACAGACCGGAGAACACGCGGAGAACATTGGGAGAACAAGCGGAGAACAGAATCAGCAACCTGTTGTCGAGCAACACGTTGCGACGGAGAACACGAAAAGCGCTCCAAGCTCTTCGAAGCGGCCGGGTAACGGAGGCGGATCGGCGGGGATCAACGTGGTGTTGATGATGATTTTGTTGTTGGCGGGATTGAAACACCGGTTAGCGCGTTGTTGGATAGTTGCGCGTTAGCAAAAGGTCCGCCTCGGCAAGGCGGACCTACTGTAGGCTCCAAAGCACTGAAGTCTTACGACTTCAGCTACGGAAACCTCAACCTACAGCCCACAGCCATCAGTCTCAAGCCTCACCCAGCACTGCTTGGCGGACGCATGGTGATGGCGAGCTACTTAAAACGGAAATTGGCGTCCTTCAAGCAGTGGCACGAGGAGGGGTATACTCTCCACACTTCCATCTCCCACCCACGCGAACATAATGCCGAGCCACTGATGAAACCACCGTCTCCCCTATTTCCTTCGCTTCCTGACAACATTGACGTCGCGGACGATGCGGCTTGGGCGCCTCTGCGGGAGTGCTGGGATCTACCCGAGGGGGTGGCGTATCTCAATCACGGCTCGTTCGGCTTTCCGCCGCGGTGCGTGGTGGATGTCCAGCAAATCTGGCAGCGATTGGCGGCGCACAACCCAATGGCTATGTTTGTCGATCATTTTGAGCCGCACTACCTGACCGTGCGCGATCGAGTGGCCGACTATGTCGGCGCGGGGCGCGGCAACCTGGTGCTGGTCGAGAACGCCACCTATGGGATGAACGTCGTCGCCCGTTGCTTCCCGCTCAAGCCGGGTGATGAAGTGCTGCTTAACGAGCACGAGTACGGCGCGGTCAAGCGGATCTGGCAGCGGGCCTGCCAGCGCAGCGGCGCGCGGCTGGTCGAAACGCCCATCGATCTCCCTATCGAGTCCGAAGAGCAGATGGCCGATGCCGTGATGGCCGGTGCAACAGAGCGAACCCGGCAGATCGTGGTCAGCCACGTCACCAGCCCATCGGCGCTGACGCTGCCGGTCAAAGAGATCTGCCGCCGCGCAGCGGAGCGCGGAATCCGCACCTGCATCGACGGACCCCATGCCGTGGCCATGCTGCCGCTGGATATTCAATCTCTGGGTTGCGACTATTACACCGCCAGTTGTCACAAATGGCTCTCCGGCCCGTTCGGAACAGGTTTTCTCTACGTGCGACCGGAGTTGCAGCAACAGATCGAGCCGCTGGTTATAAGTTGGGGCCGCGTCGGCCCCGGCGAACCGGAGACGTGGCAGGAGTGGTTCATGTGGCTCGGCACGCGCGACGTGTCGGGTATGCTGGCCCTGCCGACCGCGATTGATTTTCTCGAAGCAATCGGCCTTCAGCGGTTCCGCGCTCGCACACATCATCTGGCCAGTTACGCCAGGGCAAGGCTGCTCGAGTTACCCGGCGCCACGGCGATCACACCCGACGGCCCGGATTGGTACGGCCCGATGGTGGCGGTGCGACATCCGCACCCTGAAGCACTCGCGCTACGCGAACGACTCCGCAAGGTGCATCAGATTGAAGGAGTGTTGTCCCCCTGGCACGGCGAGTCGCTGATTCGCGTCTCGTGTCACCTCTATACGCAACCGGCGGAGATCGACCGGTTGGTCACAGTGCTGAGGGAGGAGTTGGGGTGATGGTCAGACATTTGAACAGGAGGGAGCAGAGTTAGCAGAGGGTGGCATGGGTGCCATGCCCACGTTTGAGTGAGCATCACGAAGCCATCGAACACAAGTAACTGAAGATTGAAGGAAGCCGATTACGTGGGCATGTAGGCTTGGATTGCGTTGGTGCTCCATATACATGCCCACGTCGCACCAAGCATTGTGATGGCCCGTAATTCCAAACAACTCGATTAAATAACCATGGCTCGTACGTGGGCATGGCACCCAGACCGCTCAGTGTTCATCGCTGATTTTGCAGTCGCCTACGCCCAGGCGGCTCCAGGCGCACAACAGGATGGCCACGGCGGCGTAGGCGGCGGCCATGGTCAGCGGGGTGCGGCCGGCGGTGTGAGTTTCAAAATTGTCCCAGGGCAACACCAACGGGCTTCCTTTCAGCGGCGAATGGATGATGCCGAACAACGAGAGCAGCGCAGCAGCTCCGCAATAGGCGGCGGCACTGTGCAATTTCCGGTCGATGATCGAGGCCAGCATGGCGCCCCACAGCAAACTGGTGAGAATGAAACCTGCCGACAACACTCTCAGGGTTTGCAGTTGTTCCCCCAACGGTCCTGGCAGAGGAACAAGCTTCTCGATCGACGATCCGGTGGAGGCCAGCACTTGATCGACGAACAACATAATCAGGTAAGCCAGCGCCGGCAGACAGGCCAGCGCCACCGCGGCATAGTGCCGCCGCGGAGTGGCGAGGTAGCTTTGCGCGGTGATCTCCAGGCCGATGAAGATCAGGATCGGATATACCACCGGTTTGGGGATGATCGCATACAGGGAACCGAAGTAGCCCAGGATGCCGGCCGAGCCGATCACCAGCGCGGTGGCCAGCGTGTAGGCCGCGCGGCCACCCATCGCTTTGTAGGCCGGGTGACCGATGTAGGGAGTCGTTTGAATGACGCCGCCGAAGCAGCCAGCCAACAACGTGGCGAGCCCTTCGACGAAAATAATCTCGCGCGTGGAGTAGGCGTCACCAGCCGCCGCCGCACTCTCCGTGCAGTCGATACCGCCGATGATTGTGGCCAATGCGAACGGTATCACCACCGGGAGATAAATGAGCGCTGCCTTAAACTCGCCGACCCAGCCGAAGCGGAGCGCTTCGAGCCAGCCGGTGGGGAGCCAGACGGCGGTAGGAACCGCTGCCGGCGACGGTTCAATCGCACCGCACAGATACATTGCGAAGTAGATCACTCCGCCGACGAGCGTGGCCCCCAGCGCCCCGGGCAGCTTGCCCGGCAAAGGAACGCGGGCCACAAGCGTGGTCAGAATAATGGCCAGCGAGATGAATCCCACGACAGGCACATGAGCCACGTCGAGAAAGGGGAGAAAACTAATCAGAACCAACGCGATGGCGGCCAGAGAACCGAGCAACCCGGCGCGGGGAACGACTCTGCGGATCCAGCCGCTGACGCCGGAGGCCGCCACTTTCAGCACCCCGCTGAAAAGGAGCGACCAGATGCCGATGTGCCAGGCATAGCGGGCGGCCATTTCGACTGCTCCCGGCCCCGCCGACGCAAATTGCTTCTGGCCGGCCAGGAAAGCGGGACCCAGGACGAAAAAAATCATTCCGATGGTACTGGGGGTATCGAGGCCCAGGGGCATGGCGGTCACGTCGGATCGGCCCGTCTGCCGGGCCAGCCGGAAGGCCAGGATGGTAAACGCCAGGTCGCCGATCAGCACCCCCAGGGCGGTGCCGGGTATCATATGCCCCAGGACAAAATCGGCCGGAAACCCATAGACGCCCGACAGCAGGCCGACCGCCAGCACCAACCCGGCGATATTGTCCAACACCAAGCCACAAAAGGCGTTAATGTCGCCGGGGGCTGCCCATTGATAGCGTTTCACGAATCTGTCCGAGGGGGGCATGGAACTTGCAACAATACCGGTCGCGAGTGTAGGGGGGCTGCCAAAACCTGTCAATTTGGCCTTTCGGCCAAGCTAGCTCTCGCAGGCGGTCTCCCGCATACCTGTAGGTGTTACAATGATTCTCCAAGCCCAACGGAGGGGGCGGCGGTCCCAATTTACCCATTTCCAGGATGGCCCAGCGGCCACCCGCCGAACCAGGCGTCCCTTAGCGGCGTATGGCAAGATGAAGTCCAGCACCAGCAAGGCATCGGCTAGCACTGAAAACTCCGGGCATTCCGGGAGTGCTGCCTCTGACAAATTGGCATCGATCAGCGATGAAGTGCTGATGGGCCGATATAAGGATGCGCTCGACGCGCAGGCCTATGAGACGCTGGTGCATCGCTATGAACGGGAGATTTTCAGCTACCTCAGACGCTATTTGGGAGACGCCGAGCTGGCGCAGGATGCATTTCAAGGAACCTTTTTGCAGGTTCATTTGAAGTGCGATCAGTTTGACGCCCAGCGCCGGTTTCGACCCTGGCTTTATACGATTGCCACCAATCAGGCCATTGACCTGCAACGGAGAAACAAGCGACACCGGATGATCAGCCTCGACGGCGCACAACGTCAGTCCGACGACCATGATCTGGCGTCGTTGATTGATCTGGTCCGCGGCGCCGAGGCGTCACCCGGTGTTAACATGGAAACGGAAGAGCGCCGGCAATGGGTGCAGGAAGCGATTGCCGATTTGCCGGAAACTTTGCGCTCGGCTGTGACGTTGGTTTACTATCAAGGTTTGAAATATCGCGAGGCCGCCGAGGTGTTGGGTGTGCCCGTGGGAACCGTGAAGAGCCGGATGCACAGCGCCCTGCTTAAGTTGAATGAAGCCTGGTTCGCCAGTCATCCTGAAAGCCGAACTGAGTAAAATTACTGCACAAAATTGCTGCCTGAAGTCCTGCATCGTTTGCCTACATAGATTTCCGCAAGATTCGTAGCCTGCCTAGTGGAGTTAGACCCTGTCATGCGAGACCAGCTCTTTGGTTATGTTCTGGGCGCACTGGAAGCGTCGGAGCATGAGCGAGTTGAACAATTGTTGGGTTCGGATGCCCGTCTGCGTGAAGAAATGGAATTGGCCCACAAGGCGCTAACGCCCTTGAAGTGCGACCAAGATCACCTCGAACCGCCGCCGGGTTTGGCAGCCCTGACGTGCCGCAAAGTAGCGGCTGTGCGGGTGGAGCGCGTTCATCCGGCCGAGCGCCGCATGTCGCTTTCGGCCGAAGGGGCCGTGCGTCCGCGGCCGTCGCTGTTCGGCTGGAGCTTGGTGGATGTGGCGGTGGCCGCCGGCATTTTGATTGCCGCGGGCATGTTGATTCTGCCGGCGCTGAACCACAGCCGGTTCAATGCGCAGGTGGCCCGCTGTCAAAACAATTTAGCCACCATCGGCCGCGCGCTGGGAGACTACAGCGCCAAAGATCCGCAGGGGAATTATCCTGTCATTCCGGTGTCGGGCCCACTTTCGGCGGCAGGGTTATATGCCCCCAAGCTGATCCACAGCGGACATCTCGCTCATGAGAAGGCCAACGTTTTCCGCTGCAGCCTGGACGGCGCTTGCAAGCAATCGGACATTGTTCCGATTCCGACCATGACGGAACTGGAAGGGGCATCGAAAGATCAGGCCCGCAAGCTGTTGCGTCACGCCGGCGGCAGCTACGGCTACACGCTGGGCCACATGGATAGTGACGGCGTCTATCATCCCACGCAGCGGCGCGGGCAGACGAACTTTCCGATCATGTCCGATGCACCGTGCCCCAAGCTGGGCTACGGACAGAGCAGCAACCATGGCGGCTACGGCCAGAACGTGCTCTACGATGACGGCCACGTTCGCTACACGACCACCAGCCACCAGATCGACGGCACGACCGATCCCGACTTCTTTCACAACGACGCCGGCGAAGTGGCCGCGGGCACCCACGTCAACGACGCCGTGATCGGCTGCAGCAGCGCCAAGCCGAAGACGAACAAGGCGGCCGAAGACAAAATCACCGACGAGCCGGAAGCGAAGTAGTAGGGTATGCGCAGCATACCATTTCCTGAATAACCAACCCTCGCCCAGCGTCAACAGCCGGCATGTGCTTGTTCGTCGGCCATGAATTGGTACGCTGCGCGTACCCTACAACCATCACGCCGTATCCAAGATCTTCAGATTCGGCGCGATCTCGGCGATTTGATGCGCCATGTAGCGGTCGATCTTGGCCATCGTTTTCATCTCCAGCACCTTTCGCAGGATGGTCTGCGCTCGCTTGACCGTCAACTGCGAGAGCAGGTCCTTGATCGTGGGGATGAAGGCCGGGCTCATGCTGAAGCTCCGCAGGCCCATGCCGAACAGCAGCACGAACGAGCGCGGCGAGCCGGCCATCTCGCCGCACAACGTGACCGGCTTGTGACCGTCGTTGCAGGTGCGGATCACGCGGTCCAACACCCGCAATACCGGCGGGGAAAGGGGCTGACAGAGATGATTGACGCGCGGGTTGTCCCGGTCGGCGGCCATCAGGTATTGCACCAGGTCGTTCGATCCGATCGAGACAAAATCGACTTCTTCCAGCAGCATGTCGATCGAAATGGCGGCCGCCGGCACTTCGAGCATCAGGCCAATCGCCACGTCACCGGCCGGCAAGCCCGCTTCCCGCAAGCGAGTTCGGGCGCGGCGGACCATGCCGTGAACCCGACGCATCTCTTCCAGCGTGGTGATCATGGGGAACATCAATCGCACGCCGCCGCTATGCGTTGCCGCTGCCTGAAGCACGGCGCGAATCTGTGTGCCAAAGAACTCTGGATGCTCGAACGACAGCCGGATGCTCCGCCAACCCATGAAAGGGTTCGCCTCGCGGCTGTGGCCGAGATAGGGAATGGTCTTGTCTCCACCCAGGTCGAGCGTGCGGATGGTAATGCGATGGTTGGGACTGGCCGCGATCACGTCGCAATAGGCTTGCCGTTGCTCATCTTCGTCCGGCACGCTGGGATGCGTGAGGAACAAGTACTCGGTGCGAAAGAGGCCCACGCCGTCTGCACCCATGGCGGCGGCGGCTTTGGCATCGACCACGCTATTGATGTTGGCCAGCAACTCGACGCGCTGACCGTCGGCCGAGACTGCTTCTCGATCTCGGTTCTCCGCCAGGGCGTCCTTAAGATCGAAGAACTCTCGCTGCAGCTTGCGATAGGCGCTCTCGGTTTCCGAGTCTGGTTGGACGATAACATTCCCCTCGCGTCCATCGACCACCACGAGGTCGCCGTTGGTCACTTGCTTGAGGATGCCCCGGACGCCGGAGACTGCTGGGATGCCACGGCTGCGGGCCAGGATGGCCGCGTGGCTGGTGCCGCCGCCGGCTTGCGTGACGATGCCGGCCACCTGCCGCTGGCCGAGAGTGGCCACCTGGGAGGGAAGCAGTTCGTCGGCTACCAAGATGACGGGGCCGTCGGGGGTTTCGGCGTCAGGGTGCAAGGCATCGGTCAGATGGCCGCTCAGGCGGATCACCACGTCGCGCAAGTCCACGAGGCGGTCGCGGAGATAGTCGTCCTTGGTCCGTGCGAAGAGCGATGTGTAGTCGTTGAGAATATGGTGCAAAGCGCTTTGAGCCGTCTGCCGCTCATCGACGATCCAGTGGCGAACCTTGGCTTCGAAGGCCGAGTCGTAGAGGATCGACTCGTGAACGCCAAAGATGGCCGCCTCGTCCTGGCCAACCTGGCTTGCGACTTTGGTCTTCAGCGCCCGCAGGTCGGCCGCGGTCTGGTCGCGGGCCTGTTCATAACGCTCCAGCTCGGCCAGCACCTCGGATTGCTCGAGGCACCGCGTCTCTGGATTGACGAAAATTTCATGAATGCAATAGGCCCTGCCCACCGCGACTCCAGGCGATACGCCGATACCTTTGCGCATGCCCTCGAATCTAGCACCCCCGGCAGCGCCGGGCAACACGGGATGGGACGCTTTGCTGGCCCACTACTTGACTTTGACCGCTTGCCAAAGCGTCTCGTGGGCAGCTTTCTCCGTGGCTTGCTCCTCGGCGGGCCTCACGTAGAGTACGGTCTTACCGCCGCGGATATTGGGGCGGAGCTTCTTGCCAACATGGACGATGCCGCTGGTCACAGCGCGGCCCGTGTCGTGCTCGATCACGTCATCGATGCCGTACCGGGCAAGCTGGGCCAATGGCTGGGGACCGCCGACCTCCGAGATATCCGTCTCGGCGGCGCCCAGGTAGATCACGCGGCCATCGTTGCCGGCGGCACAGAGCCCCACGGCGGCCAGGGCGCCGATCACGCCATCCTGCGTGCCGCCAAGCCCGAGCAGCAGCAGTCCCGCGGCAGCGGCAGCTTCTCGCGCCTCGGGTTGCTTGACCAGATCGCGCTGGCAGTGTTGGCCAAACTCCACGATCGATTGCGGGACATCGGCCGTAATGCAGAGGCCGGGATCGCTGCCGGCGGGGCACCAACGAACAATGCGAGTAGAAAGCTCTTCGGACAACGCGGCGATTTCAACCCCTATCCCCTCACCCCTATCCCCTACCCCCTTCCTTCTGATTGCCATCGACGCGCTGCCGTTCTGCGATGTATATGGCACGCGCGGGTCGAACAGCAACTGGTGCCGGACAATCTGCACGACTTCGTAACGGTCGGCAAGCTGCTCTGCCAACGTCAGCGCCAGTTGGTTCGTGCCCGGGGAGCCTTCGATATCAGTATCGTCGAGGCCGATGTAGATCATTGGGGCGGTTCCGGTTCGCTGGCATCACCGCCAGTGCCGCTCGCCATGCGTCGCTCCGACACACGAAACCAAATGACTGCGCCCATCAGTCCGGCTAAGGCGCCGCAGGCCACATACGAGCCAAGCTTGGATTGCCAGTTGGCAGAGCCTCCGCCGCCGCCACCAGGCCATCCCAATGCGACAGCGGCGATGCGCACGCCCCAGGCCACCAGGTTGGCTGCGATTCCTGCCACGATGGACCGCAGATATATCCTCCAGCCGCTGCCGGAATACAACATTGCCAGATCGAGAGTCGGGCCAAGCGCCAACAGGCTGGCCACGTTGCCGAACCCTGTGCGACCCAAACCGGCGGGCAAGAACTGGAACGTGCCCAGCGTGCCGAGGGAGCAGAGCGACATCAAGGTGCCCGAGCCACGTCGCGGCACGAGCGCCAGCCCGCAGAGGATCGGCAACACGGGTCGAAGGATGGCGTGGCCAGGCACCTTGCTGATGAAGTCGGGAAGCGATGCTGCCACAGCGGCTGCGATGCCGCACAGGGCCAGGGCCACCAGTTCGCGAATCCGAACGCCTTCCGCCCTCTGCGACAAGGGACGGGGCCGGCTCGAACCGAGCAAGCCACTTTCGATGGGAAAGAGCGCGGAGAGCATGGGATGCATGAGTCTGTTTCCTGCGTGGGTCGCATACGCCGCGCGCGAATCACAAATTTCACTTGGTCGCGGGAGCTTCGGGCGACGACTGTTTCAGTCCGATCGCGCGGCCGTCGAGCCCCCACTCCTTTTTGATTGGCACGCCAAGATGCGCAAGCGCTGTGGGCACCACGTCCACGATTTCGGCCTTGGCCGGCAGTTGCTCACGGGAGGCGGCCGTGCCGCTGACAATGATAAATCCCGTGAGGATTTCCGGGATCTTTTGGCCATTGCTGTGCGTCTTACCTTGGCCGCCGTGGTCGGTGGTCACGAGGATCAGCCAATCTTCCTTGGCATACGTTGGCCGGGCCTTCAGAGCCGCCAACACCTTGCCCAGGCGCGCGTCCACATGCTCGATCTGTTGAGCATACTCTTTGACGGAGGGATGAAAACCGAACGTGTGCCCGGCATGGTCGATGCTGCCGAAGTAGACGAACATGGCAGTGGGATTGGTGGTGGTGAGAACGCCCACCGCTTCCGCCTCCACGACCGTGTCCAGCAACTGATAATCTTTGGCGCCCGTATGGCTACAGTCTTTGTTGATATTGGCCCCGCTGACAATGAACTGCGGAATAGGAGACCAACTGGCGGCCGACGTGGTGAATGCGTCCGGCCGGACTTCCTTCAGCCGCTTGAAAAAATGGGGATAATCCTGGAGCTTGTTGACGCCGACGTTGTTGTTTTGCACTCCGTGTTTGTCCGCCCAGACTCCGGTCAGGTTGCTCGACCAGCCGGGGCCGCTGATGGTGTCGTTCTTGCGATAGCGCTGGCCGAGGATCTGGGTTTCCACGAGGCCACCCTCGGCGATGAGTTGATGGAGGTTGGGTGTCTTGGCGGTTTTCAAGGCATCGAGCCGGGTGCCGTCGAGGCCGAAGATGAGAACTTTTTTGGTCTTGGGTGCGTCTTTTGCTTGGGCCGGCGGCGCGGCTGCGAGAAATATCAGCGATGCAACGATAACGGTCGATGGAAACAATCGCATGTGGTGGATCCTCAACTCGTGCCGTCCTAAAATTACTCTAACTTGGCAAACACGCTTCAGTGTACTCATCCCACAGGCCAACCACTACCAGGGTTAGATGGTAGAATTGCTGCTGTGGACAAGACCATGAACGCATACCGACATCAACGCTATCCGAACGAGCGGCCTGCTGCGCCGTTTCGGCTGCTCACACCGCCACGGCAATCGGCTGTCGGCTCGGCGGAGTTTGGCGATCGGCTCCGCGCCGTGGGGCGCGTCTTGCGTCAGGCAGGCGTAACTTCGATCGTGTTGGTTCATGGCACGTTTGTTGGTGACGATTATTTCGACATCGCCCTGCTGCTGGAACGCCTCAGTCCTCGCTGGGCGGCCTGGTATCGGCGGTTTGGAAAGCGGCAGCCCGATTGGCTGCTCGGCGACGGAGGAAATTACACGGCCGAGTATGCAGAGCGGATGGCCGATGGGATTAACGAACCGGGCCAGCCGACCATCGACGTGCGACGGTTTATCTGGTCGGGTGGCAACTCGCATCTTCCCCGAGCGATGGCCGCCATCCGGCTGATCGACGAGATTGCTTCGTTGCCTTCGCCAGAGGAACATGGTTCGGCCAGCACCAACGGCCATGCGTCGCGGGCAACACCGCCGCGCGTACTCTGCTTCGGCCACAGCCATGGGGCCAATGCGATGGCCTTGATGACCAGCCTGCTGGGTGGCGACCGCGCCGCGCGACGGCGCTTGCTCGACCTGGTGCGCGATGTGCCGGGACGCTCCAATGGCGGCGCGTGGCTCGAAAGTTGGCGGCGAGGTTGCGAGCGACTCGACTGCGATGCAAACGCCGTGGAGTTGCTCGGCGGCCGACGGCTCGATCTGGTGACGCTCGGCATCCCGCTTCGCTACGGTTGGAATTCTGCCGGATACAATCACCTGTTGCATTTCATCAACCACCGACCCGTGGCGGGACTGCCGCCGTGGCGCGGCAAGCTGCCCCGAACGCCCAACGAGATTGTGGACGGACGCTATGGCGACTGGGTGCAGCAACTGGGCACCGCCGGCTCGAACTTTCCGCTCTTGATACTGCGTTGGCGTCGTTGGCGAGCGGAGCGGCGGCTGGCAGCCCTGTTGCAGCAGGAGGAACCATCGTGGCATGTGCTGCGGCGCATTCGGCAAAGCCTGCGCGTTTCGGATGAGGCTACCACGTTGCTGGTCGATTACGGTTTGGCCGAGCGAGGCCGGCGGCTGCGGCATGTGTTTGGGCATGGGGTCTATACGCAAACCGAGTGGATGCCCTTTCACTTGGAGCAGGTCGCGGCGGAGTTCTATGCCAAGGAAGCAAGCAATGTGGAACCGCACGTTACTGGTGTGGAGCCTGCGCGATGAGTCAATCCGAAGCCAAATTACTGCAAGTGGTGACCACCTGCGGCACGCGAAAGGAAGCGGAGCGAATTGGCGAGGCGTTGGTGGCCGCGCGATTGGCCGGCTGCGTACAGATTCACAGCCCGATCACCAGCATTTATCGTTGGCAGGGACAGATCGAGCGGAGCGAAGAGTGGCTGCTGGTGGTCAAAACTGTGCCGCGAATGTTCGCCGCCGTGGCCGCGGCAGTCCGGCAACAGCATTCCTATCAGACGCCGCAGATCATTGGGCTGCCGATCGTCGAAGGCACGGAAGATTATGTCGCATGGCTGCGAGAGCAAGTAACGACGGAACACGAATAGGTATGAAGTGGACGAGCTACACCTGACGATTCATCCGCTGGATGCAAGTGCAACGCGCGGAGCGACGGCGGAGGTCGGTCCGCTGACATTGACCAGCTTGCAAGTCAGCCCCCAGTGGGCCGCGGCCATGTTGTCGCTGACGTTTGAAGAGGCGGTTGAGCGGCTGAGCAGGCTGCCGATGGCGTACATCGAACCGGATGGTTCATACGTTTGGGCAGGCGCGGGTCCGCCGGCATTTCGTTTCGAGGGGATGCTTCACGACCGAGGGGAGCGACTCTCGCATGTGGAGCTGATGGGCCACGGATGTCATGAAACGCTTTTGCGACTCATTGCTGCCGTTGCCGGAGAACCAGATCACGTCATGATTCAAACCGTGCGCGACGGAAAGTTCTTCGCAGTGGCACCGTGCTACTTGGCATCGGGCAGCGCGGACTTGTAGCCTTCTTTGAGCAGTCGGCTCAGCTTATCCACGGCGTCTTTATTTTCGGGTTTGTCAACAACATTGAGGTTTTCATCGGGGTCGCTCTGGTGGTCATAAAGCATCCGGCCGATGACACGACCTTTGTCACGAAACTCACTGTAGACATATCGGCCATCGCTGACCGACCAACCCTGGCCATAGCTGCCGTAGATCCCCTTCTTCCACGGTTGCTTAGGATCCTTCATGAGCGGGGCCATGCTCAGCCCTTCCAGATGGTCTGGCTTGGGGATGCCGGCCAGATCGCAGAGCGTGGGATACATATCGACCAGTTCGGTCAGGGCCTCGCACTTGGCATCGCGGGTGGCGCCCGGAGCGCGGATGATCAACGGCACTCGCAGCGACGTCTCGAAGACGCAGTGCTTGCACCACATGCCGTGGTCACCCAACTGATATCCATGATCGCCCCAGAGGATCACAATCGTATTGTCCGCCAGACCGAGTTGATCCAACTCGTCGAGCACCTTTCCTACCTGGGCGTCCATATAACTTACGCAGGCGTAGTAGGCATGAACCAGATTGCGCGACAGTCCTTCATTGCACGGGCCCTTGCGCGGCATGCCGCTATAGTTGCCTCGCAACTCGCGCCAATCGTGCATGGCCTGACGCGGCGCGTCCTTGGGCGCCGAACCGTTCTTGGCCAGTGGAATGGCAGCATGGTCGTACATGTCCCAATACTTTTTGGGCGCCGTAAACGGCAGATGCGGTTTGGCGAAACCGAGTGCCATGAAGAACGGCTTCCCCTGCTCTTTCAATCGCTTGAGATCCAGGATGGCCTGGTCCGCTGTGCGGCCGTCGGGATAGCCGTTGTCTTCACAAGCGGCGAACTCCCAAGGTGGGCCATAGATGTTCTTATTGCGTCGGTTTTCGGCGGCGGCCTTCGCCTTGGTGGCTTCATCGTGATAGCCGGGCCAGGAATCGGGGGGCGAAAAGTGCGGTTCGCTCCACGCCTGGGCGTTGTCGTCTGCGAAGTGAAAGATCTTGCCCATCGCCCTGG
The DNA here is from genome assembly GCA_021413705.1 of Planctomycetota bacterium. Taxonomy (GTDB): domain Bacteria; phylum Planctomycetota; class Planctomycetia; order Pirellulales; family UBA7805; genus JAIOPX01. The sequence goes on from JAIOPX010000015.1 coordinate 29,773, forward strand.
TGTGATAGCCGTTCTTCTTAAAATGCTCCCCCATCGTGACCACGCCGGGAGCTTCCTTGTCCGCCCTGGCGGCAAAGTGGCGGAAGCGCCCCTCGGCGGGCCGGATGCCCGTCATCAGCGATGCCCGCGACGCGCCACAGACGGACGTCTGGCAATAGGCCTTGCTAAACAGCACGCCGCTTTTGGCCAGCGCGTCGATATGCGGCGTCTTCATCTGCGTCTGTCCATAGCAGCCCAATTGAGGGCGCAGGTCGTCCACGGCGATGAACAGAATATTGGGGTGTTTGGCATCGGCGGCGACCGCTGGAGTGGCGATTCCGACCAACATTGCAATCCAAAGAAGCAGGTGAGAACGGTTCATGGGATCAATTCCTGTGATGTTATTACGGCACACGGAGTGTGCCTACTACTTTGGCCGCAACTGCTTGTCGAGAAACGCATAAATACGCCCCAGCACGACCGGATCGGACACGACAGAGTGCTTCATGCCAGGTATGATAACATGCTCGTGGACTACTCCGGCCTGCTTGAGTGCCGCCGCCAAGGAGGCGATCTGAAGCGGTCGATATTCGTCGTCGGCTCCAACGCACAGAAACGTCGGCGGATCGTCGGGCGTAACATAGGTCACCGCGCTGGCGTCGCGCCAGCGAGCTCGTCGCTGTCGCAAATCGCTCGCTTTGGCTCGCAGCGTTTCGATTGCCGCCTTGTCACTTTCCTTGGCTGGCCGTTTCTCAATCGCCGC
>JAIOPX010000393.1 GCA_021413705.1 Planctomycetota bacterium
ACGTGCCGCCAGCACAGCGCTTGTGCCAGCCGAACGACAGAGGACGCCCCCTCGGCCGGGCCGCAATTCGATGTTGTGAACCGTTAGCCCCATCGGAATGTTCTTCAGCGGCAAGCAGTTGCCCACGGTCGGTGGAGCGTCAGCACCACTCTCAACCGTGGTCCCCACCTGGAGACCCTGCGGGCTGAGGATGTAACGCTTCTCGCCATCCGCGTAATACAACAGGGCGATCCGGCCGGTGCGATTGGGATCGTATTGAATCGCAGCCACCTTGGCGGGGACTCCATCCTTGTTGCGGCGGAAGTCGATCAAACGCAGGCGGCGCTTGTGACCTCCACCGCGATGGCGCACCGTGATCCGCCCCTGATTGTTGCGTCCGCCGGTGCGATTCTTAGGCACCAACAACGCTTTGACTGGCTTGCTGCCGGGCGTCAACTCGGCAAAGTCGCTGACCGTCGCGCCGCGGCGGCCAGGAGTCGTCGGATTGTAGCGTCGAATACCCATGTTCAGTGTCGTGCGTAGTTACGAGGCGTGTGTCTGTTTTCGATCCCCTCTCCCGCGAGGGAGAAAGGCGTCTGTTAAAAGAAGTCGATCCGATGTTCCGAGTCCAACTGCACGATGGCCTTCTTCCAGTCGCGCGTTACTCCCGCGCGAAACCTGGAACGGCGCGGCTTGCCGCGGCGATTCTGCGTGTTGACCTTGCTCACCTTGACGTTGAACAACTCCTCAACGGCGTACCGAATATCGTCCTTCGTGGCCAACACGTTGACCTCAAAGGCGTAGGCGTTGTTGCGCGTCGAGCGGTGCATCCCCTTTTCGGTCACCAGCGGACGCAACACCACCTGGTGGGGCTTCAACTGCAAGCCGCCTTCCGTCGATGCTTTTAATCTGGCCATGGGTGTTCAGCTCCCGCCTAACTCTTTTTGCTCGGTTTCTTGGTCTGCTTGGGCTTATCGCCACTGTCATTTTTATCGCGCTTGCTGGCCGCCTTCAGGGCGTCGAGCACCGCCGGCGTCATCAACAACAACCGCGACTTGGTCACGGACAGGGCATTGAGATCCGCCACCGGCGAAACCGTGACCCCCGCGATATTGCGGGCACTCTTATACACGCCCACATCGTACTTTTCCGTAGTCACCAGCAGGCTGGCTGCATTGCACTTCAGCGCCTTGACGATAGCCGCCATCTGCTTGGTGGCCGGTGCATCAAACTGCAATTGATCGATCAGCACAATCTGCTCGTCGCGAATCTTGGTGGCCAATGCCATTCGCGTGGCCGCCCTAGCCGCCTTGCGAGGCAGGGTTTGCGAAAAATCTCGCGGCCGCTTGGCAAAAATGTGGCCACCGCCACGACGCACGCCGCTGCGACGCGAGCCGGCCCGGGCATTACCCGTCCCCTTCTGGCGATACATTTTTTTGGTCGAGCCCCGCACATCCGCACGGCTCTTGCTGCGGAATGTTCCCTGCCGATCATTGGCCTGATAGGCCACGACCGCTTGGTGCAACAAGCGGCGGCTGATCCGCGGCGCAAGATCCGCCGGTTCGATCTGGTAGGTACCGACCTGCTTGCCGCTACGGTCGTGAATGATCAGGCTGGCCATGGCGAGACTAATTCGGAATGCGGAACGGGGAATGCGGAAAATCAAACGGTGTTGGTTTGCTGAATCATGACATAGCCGCCGTTGGGGCCGGGGACGGCGCCGCGGACCAACAACAGGCTATTCTCGGCATCCACTCGCACAACCCTGAGATTGCGCGACGTGCAACGCTCGTGGCCAAAATGGCCGGGCATCCGCTTTCCCTTGAAAATACGCCCTGGGAACGTGCGGCAGCCGGTGCTACCCATGTGGCGGTGGCACTTCTTGACACCGTGGGTGGCTCGCTGGCCCTTGAAATTGTGTCGTTTCATGACACCGGCAAAACCACGCCCCTTGCTGGTGCCGATGACATCGACCGACTTCACCTCGGCCAGAGTATCGACCCCGATCACCTGGCCGACCGCGATTCCTTCAGCGGAGACGCGGAACTCGCGAATGTACTTTTTGGGCTCGCAATCGGCCTTCACCACTGGCTCGATGCCGGCAGTGGCGCGACGCTTGGCTCGCTTGCTATCGAGCTTGGCCACATGCCCGCGTTCACTGCGACCGGCAGCGTGACGGGGCTGATTGCGGCCAGAATGCTTGGGACGCCGCTTGTCGAGAAAGCCGAGCTGGACGGCTTCGTAGCCATCGCGATCCGTGGTGCGGATCTGCAGGACATGGCAGGGGCCTGCCTGGATCACCGTTACCGGCACTACTTCGCCCGAGGGCTCGAAAATCTGAGTCATCCCGACCTTGCGGCCGAGCATTCCGATTGCCATGACGAAAACTCCGTGGAGAGCATCCCCTGAAGGATGCCGCGGTAACGTGATCTGCCTCAAGGGAACGTGGGACTAA
>JAIOPX010000016.1 GCA_021413705.1 Planctomycetota bacterium
CAGGGTTAGTTTTAGAGAGAATGAAAAAATTGTGAACAGAAGGGCGTGAAGGAGCGCGGAGTTCGCCAAATTGCCAGACTCCGCGCCTCTCTGCGGCCTCCTGTTCAAAAATCTTCTTCTGTTGCAATGAATGGGAATGAAGAGCAAAGAGCGTGAATGGCAGTGTGACCAGACCGTGGACAAAAGTGTGGACAAGAATTGCAAGTTCTTGGCAGGGTAGGTTTTAGAGCGAATGAAAAAATTTGCGCGAAACTTGTGAACACGATAGCGCATTAACACCCGGCTGTCGGAGCGCTGAGGCTCAGGCGGGTGGTCGAAAAATAGAGTTCTTTGGCAATTTACAATCTCGCATCAACCATCGTTGATCCCGGTGGCCGATGCACCACAGCAACCCCAAAGGGGACAGTCCCCACGCCTGCTCCCTGGATAGCAGGCGTCGCCGCAAATTCACGGATCAGTCTGATTCGCCATCCAGCACGAACCGCGCGACTCAGGTCACGCCCGGCAGGCGAGACCTACTTTTCCGCACAATCGGCACCATCCCACCTTGCCGGCGGCGTCATGATCCGCTGGCTCCCTGCGCCGCCCCATGACCTATTCTTTTCCGTAAGGCCAGCGGGCGGGTGATGCGCCCCGGCTGCAGGAATGGAAACGGCACGGCACGAGGCACAGTCATGGCGAAGAGTCCCACGCTGACGCTGCGAAACGGCGAAGGCACCAGCGATTCCGATTTTGAAACGATCAAGCGGCGGATCCACACCAAGCTCGTCGATAAGCTCGACTTGTCGCGGGTTGGCGATCTGGAAGGGGACACGCTGCGCCGTGAAATCCGGCTGGTCGTCGAGCATCTTTGCGATAGCGAAGACGCCCTGCTCAACCGCAACGAGCGGGAGCGGTTGATCGACGAAGTGCTGGATGAGACATTCGGCCTCGGTCCGCTGGAGATGCTGCTGAAGGACTCGACGATCAGCGACATCATGATCAATGGGCCGAAGAATGTCTATATCGAACGCCGCGGCATGATCGAAAAGACGCCGGTCGTTTTTCGCGACAACAACCACCTGATGCAGATCATCGATCGCATCGTGTCGAAGGTGGGCCGCCGTGTGGACGAAACGTGCCCGATGGTCGATGCCCGGCTGCCGGACGGATCTCGTGTGAACGCGATCATTCCGCCGCTGGCGTTGGACGGGGCCGCGGTGTCCATTCGCCGCTTCGGCGCCAATCCGCTGAAGCTGGAGGATCTGCTCAATTTCAAAGCCTTCACGCCTGAGATGGTGATGCTGCTGGAGGGAGCTATCAAAGCCCGGCTGAACGTCGTCATCTCCGGCGGCACGGGTTCCGGCAAAACCACGCTGCTCAACACGCTCTCGAGCTTCATCTCGAATCACGATCGCATCGTGACCATCGAAGACGCGGCCGAAGTTCAGTTGCAGCAGGACCACGTGGTGCGGCTGGAAACGCGTCCGCCGAATATCGAAGGGAAGGGGCAGATCACCGCCACCGACCTGGTCCGCAACGCCCTGCGTATGCGGCCCGAACGGATCATCATCGGCGAATGCCGCGGACCCGAAACGCTCGACATGCTCCAAGCCATGAACACCGGCCACGAAGGATCGATGACCACGCTGCACGCCAACACACCGCGCGATGCCATCGCCCGTATGGAAACGATGATTATGATGGCCGGCTTCGACCTGCCGCTGAAGGCCATGCGGCAACAGATTGCCAGCGCCGTGGACTTGATCGTCCAAGCCAGCCGCTTACAGGGTGGCATCCGACGCATCACGCATATCACAGAAATCTGCGGCATGGAGCAGGACACCATTGTGATGCAGGACTTATACACCTACCAGCAGACCGGCATCGACGAAAACAGCCGCGCGCGGGGCCGCTTTATCGCTACCGGCATTCGGCCCACGTTCATGGAACGGCTGGAACAGGCAGGCGTCCGGCTGCCGGCCAGCGCCTTCCGCGAACGCGTGATGCTGGAGGACTGAGAACACCATGAGTACCCTGCTGATTTGCATTGCCGCCTTCGTGGGTGTCGCCGCACTGGTCGGCGGCGTCGCCTTGTTCATGCGAGGCGACACCGACAGCCAGCTTGAGGGCCGCCTCGATCAGATGACCGGTCGCGCCAAGTCGGCCACCGCGGATTCCATGCTCACACACGGCAGTCTGCTGGAATCGCTCAGCGCCAGCCAAGGATTTTTTGCGGACCTCCTGGGCCGCTTCAGCCGGATTAGCGTGCTCTTTGAGCAAGCCGATACTACGCTTACGCCATCGCGGTTCTTCATGATCTCCGGCGGGTTGGCCTTGGCGGGAACCGCGGTTGTGGCCATCGCCGGACTCCATCCGGCTTTGCTGCCGCTGGTGGCGATCACCGGCGGCATGATGCCGTTGGGATGGCTGATGTTTCGCCGTCGCAGGCGGTTCCGCAAGTTTGCCGCTCAGTTGCCCGATGGGCTGGAATTGGTCGCCCGAGCGCTACGCGCCGGACACAGCCTGGCCGCCGGGTTCCACTTGGTCGGCGAGGAAATGGCCGATCCGATGGGAAAAGAGTTCAATCGAGTGTTCGAAGAGCAGAACTTAGGCGTGACGATGGAAGACGCGCTGAATTCCCTCACCGAGCGTATCCCCAATTTGGATCTGAAGTTCTTCGCCACGGCTGTGGTTCTGCAGCGGCAGACCGGCGGCGACTTGGCGGAGATCCTCGACAAAATTGGATATTTGATTCGCGAGCGGTTCAAGATTTGGGGACAGGTGCAGGCGCTGACGGGCGAAGGACGCCTTTCCGGCATCGTGCTGCTGGCCTTGCCTCCCGCATTGTTCATGGCCGTGTATCGTCTCAATCCCGACTACGTGACCGTGCTCTTCACCGATCCCATGGGGCGCCAGATGTTGTTGGTGGCGGCGGTGCTGCAAGTTGTCGGCGCGCTGGTTATCCGTAAGATCGTCAATATTCGAGTCTAGACATGTTACTGTTGGCCCAACTATTCGATTCCCAGATGTTGGTGACGCTGGCCATCTTCGGCATGTTTGCCGCGGGCGCCTGGTGGCTGTTGGAATTAATGGCCGCCGCCAAACCCAAGGCGGAACAGCGGCTGGAAGAGATCAAACACCCCACGCGCAAGCGCCGCAAATCGCTGACCGACGGGGGCAAGGAAAGTAGCGCCGTAGCCAAGGTGCTGGAAAAAGCCAGCCCGACGTTTGCCAAGCCGCTGCGCCCCACCAGCGAATTGGAAGCCAGCAAGCTGAAACAGAAACTCTCCGCCGCCGGGTTCCGGGGCGAGAGCGCCACGAGCATCTACCTGGGTATGAAACTGGTGGGTCTGATCGTGGGCCTGGTGCTGGGTGGCGGCACGATGTTGATTGTCAAAGGAATGACTCAGGACGCGCTCATCAAAACCGGCCTGGTCGCCGGGCTGATGTTCTATCTCCCCAATGGCTTCGTTTGGTTCATGACCAAGCGGCGCAAAGACAACATCTTCTTTGCACTCCCAGACGCGCTCGATCTGTTGGTCGTTTGCGTCGAAGCCGGGCTTGGGCTGGATCAGGCCATGCGTAAAGTCACGGAAGAGATGAAAACGACCTACCGCGTCATTTCCGACGAGTTTGCCTTGTGCAACTTCCAATTGCAGATGGGACGCTCCCGGGCTGAGGTGCTGCACGAGCTTGGTGCGCGCACCGGCGTGGACGATCTGCGAAGCCTGGCCTCGATTCTGATCCAAGCGGACAAGTTCGGTTCCAGTATCGCCCAAGCGCTGCGGGTGCAGAGCGATTCGATGCGCACCCGGCGGCGGCAATTGGCGGAGGAAAAAGCGGCCAAGACGGCGGTGAAGTTGATTTTCCCGCTGGTGTTGTTCATCTTCCCCGGCATTTTCGTGATCCTGGTGGGCCCCGCGGCCATCACGATGGTCCGCGAGATGTTCCCCGCCATGCAGGGGCATGCGCCGTCTTGACCTTGTCGATTACGGTGAACGGGCAAGACGTGCCGCCTGGAGGGGGCTAGCCAGCATTTCTCACAAGGGTTTTAACCACAGAGTCACAGAGTACACAGAGAAGTCAGAAGACTTAGGTTGTATTCGTTTTCTCTGTACTGCAATCGTTCCAAATCTTCTCACGACGCGAAGATTTTTTGCTCTCACCGGAAGTTCTCGCTCCGGTCCCGGAGGGACCATTGATAATAGCCCGGCGATTTATCGCCGGGTACGCTGAAGTGCCGGGCTTTTATCGCGCGTCCCTCCGGGACGAAACTGTTTAAACTTACTTTGGTTGCGGCCTGACGGCCGCGCTGTGTCCTCTGTGCCGCTGTGGTGAAAAATGCCGCGTGCTAGCACCTTGCCCACAGTTCTTAGCCCCACTCCGGCGGAAGTCTTCCGGCTTCAGTGGCCGATAAGTCAATAGCGCCCCATACTTCCTCCCTGCGCTGCGCCCTAGTGCGTCCCACCTGCAAGCCAATTTTCGGAGATACCAGGATGCGTTCCTTCCGCTGGTTCACATACTCGGCCATCGCAATGGCGGCCGTATCGGCGATCTCCGCTACTTCCCACGCAGGTTGCCTGGACAAGTTTTTCGAGGATGTGGACAAGGGATATCACCGCAATAAGTATTGGCCCGAGCCGTTCATCATGCAGGATCGGGCCTTCGTGGCGGCTCCCTTCGTGGTCATGACGCAAAAGGGTTGGGAAGAACAGAATCTGCTCGGCGAAAACTACTTCAAAAAGGAAACGGGCGAGCTGAACGAATCGGGCCAGTTGAAGGTTCGCTGGATCATGACTCAGGCGCCACTGGGTTTCCGCACGGTTTACATCGAGCGCGCCAATTCGCCCCAGGGAACGGCCGACCGGATGGACGCCACGCGGCGGTTTGCCGATCGGATCGCCATCGGCGGCGAGGTGCCTGACGTGCGTGAATCGAATATGATGGTCAACGGCTGGCCGGCGGAATACAGCGACATGATTATCACCAAGTTCCAGCAATCGACTCCCGATCCACGGCTCCCCCCGGATCCGGACGCGGGTGCCACGAGCGGCGGAACGACCCAGTGACGTTACGCAGTAGTGAACTTAGGGGCGAGGGGCGAGAGATGAGGGTGAGGGTTAGTGCTAGCGTAGCCTACTGGTGACTAATCACTCACCAGTCAGCCGCGCTCGGCCGATCAGTAACTAATGAGGACTGGCCGGATCGCACCGCACCCGCGGGGCAACCGGTCGCCGCGCACGAGGCAACTGGCATGGATGCCGGACGCCTTAACGGCCGGAATGGATTTCGGTTCGCGCACACAAATTGCCGCATCGGCCAGGGAGGTTGCCATGCCAGTTGCCTATCGCGTTGGCGTTGCGCTGTTAGGAGCGTCCATCGTTGCCGGTTGTGCTTCGCAAAAGAGCGTGACTCAATCCGGAGCGCCCCAGCCCTCCACAGCGGGTTCCGCCGCCGTCATGCCGGCTCCTGGCGCCGGGGGAACTCCCGCCAGCCAGGGTATGGTGAAGGGCGCGATGGCGGCCACTACGGGCGCGGTCGGCGGTGTGGCCACTGCCGTCAAGACTGGCGCCGGCAAGATGGTTTCCTGGGTGACCCCCGATGCAAAGCCCACACCCGCTCCCGATGCCACGTCGCTGGCCAGTGGCACGGGCAAGCCTTCGGCCAATCTGCACGTTGCCATGGCGGAGATGCAGGAAAAGTCCGGCAATGTTGAGCAGGCGAAGAAGCACTTTGAATCCGCGCTGAAAGAGAACCCCAAGAACGCCGACGCGCTGTTGGGAATGGCCCACCTCCTCGATCGCCAGGGGAAGCTGAAAGAGGCCGGTGAGAAATATCAATTGGCGGCCAAGTATCATCCGCGCGACGCCCGCGTCTGGAACGATCTGGGTCTGTGCTATGCCCGGCAGAAGAAGCTGAAGGAATCGGTCGCCGCGCTGAACAAAGCGATCGAACTGGAGCCTCAGAAGCAATTGTTCCGCAACAACGTCGCTACGGTGCTGACGGAGATGGGGCGCACGGAAGAGGCGCTGACGCACCTGACGGCCGCCCACGGGCCGGCCGTGGCCCACTACAATCTTGGCTACCTGCTCTATCAAAAGGGAAACAAGCCAGCGGCCGCGGAGCATTTTGCTCAAGCCGCCACGGTCGATCCCAGCTTCACGGCCGCTCGCGACATGGCCAATCAGATGTCTGGCGGCGGAGCAGCGCCTGTGCAAACTCAAGTTGCGGCGCAGGAGACGGGGGACGTTCGTCAATCCGCGATCTCCAGCCAGCGGGCCCCCGCCAACACGGGATATGAGCCCTACTATCGCAACCAGCTGCGACAGCAGGGAGGCGAGCCAGCCGTGATCGCCGGAGCCGGATACAACGGAGCGGCATCACCGGACTTTACCGAAGCCCGGATTGCCACATCTCCCCGTCCGTTGCCGGCGGTGGAGTCGAATGAAGGTCCGCCGGCAATCCGGCAGTAAAGCGGCAGTCTGAAGCCTGGAAATTCACCAGCGCTAGCTTTTCGGGGCCTGCTCTTTGTACTTATCCAACATCCGGCCCGGCGAGCCCATGATGTTGTAACCGGAGTCTACGTGCAGCAGCTCGCCCGTGATTCCGTCGGACATGCTGGAGAGCAAGAATGCGCCGGCGCGGCCGACTTCTTCGTGCGTGACGTTGCGTCCCAGTGGAGCTATGTTTTCGTACAACTCCAGCATCTCTTCCACGCCAGCGGCCCGGCCGGCCAGCGTGCGCACCGGACCTGCGCTGACGGCATTGACGCGGATGCCCCGGGGACCGAGGTCATAAGCCAGGTATTTCACGCACGCATCGAGCGCGGCTTTGCAAATGCCCATCACGTTGTAGCCCGGGACAGCTTTTTCGCCACCAAAGTAGGTGAGTGTCAAAACGGCTGCCCGATCGGAGAGAACTTCTTGGGCCGCATTGCAGCAGGCGATCAGGCTATAGGCGCTGATTTCCATGGCCATCTTGAAACCGTCGCGACTGGTGCGGATGGTGTCGTTCTTCAAGTCCTCCAGACTGGCGAAGGCGATCGAGTGGAGCAGAAAGTCGATCTGGCCGAACTCCTCCTTTGCCCTGGCCATGACGGCGCGGATGTCTTCATCCTTCGACACGTCCATGGGGACGAGGAACTTGGCATTGGGCTGGGTGTCGGTGAGCTGCGACACGCGGCGGCGATTGCGCTGCCGTTCGTCGTCCGCCCGGTCGGGCAGATGGGTGAAACCGCATTGGCCCCCACCGGCGAGGATTTCCTGTGCGATCGCCCAGGCGATGGAGTGGTCGTTGGCCACGCCCAGAATCAAGCCCTTCTTCCCTTCGAACATACCCATGGAAAACTCCGTAGTGAACACGTAGGTCAGGCTATTGCCTGACGAAGACGATGCTATGGTCTGGCGAAGTACGTTTTGCGCCGAGCCACGCCAGGCAATAGCCTGACCTACAAACTGAACAACGAGCAGAATACCCGTTTAGCAGCGTTGTCTCAAGGCGATAAGAGGCCGTCAAAATATGGCCTACCAATGTTCTCGGCGCTCGTATTTCGCCACTTGCGGTCAATTACGACCCGAAAGCCCGCACCATCGCCACATAGGCCCGGTGCCAGCGGCTGCTGGTTCGGCCGCAGAGGAAGGCGGCCAGGAAGGTCAACAATACCATTGCGGCGCACCACAGCGGGGTCAATCGGCGAACGGCGTCGAGTCCCAGCATCATCTCCTCTTCGCGCGGCGTCATCAGGCTGACGGCGAACACAAAGCCATACGCGGCCGCTACTGCGCCGTAGATCAGCATCAAGATCCACACCGTACTCCAATCCGGGAGCGAAACCATCCACACGATATAGACCAATTGCAAAAGGCAAAGCACCAGCACGGCCTGAGCCCAGGCCGGCGCGCCCGAAAGAGTCAAGTAAGGAGCGCCGGGAACGATTGCGTGTGCAGCGGCTGGGATGATCTCGATGAGCGTGATGATTAACAGCGCCAAACCCAGCCAATAGACGGAAGCCAATTTGTAGCGATCGGGCCGGTAGCCGCGCACAGGCGGTGGGGGCGAAGGCGCAGGTTTCGCCTCGTCCACGGGGGGTGAAATTGCGGCGGGCCTCGCTTCCTGCATCTTGGGAGGCTGAGGTGCAAGTGTCGGATCCGCGCGTTTCGGCTCTGTGGTTGCGGCGACGGGAGGAGGGCTCGGCGGCATTGGCGTAACGGGAGGTGGAGTCGGCTTGGCCGTTTCCAATGCGGGAGGCGCGGCCTCTTTCGGCAAGGGCTTGGGAGCCGGCGGAAGGGGCGGCGGCGGAACTGTGGTGGACGGCGTCTGTTGCTCCGCGGGAAGCGGCGGGGGGGCTGCTGCAGAACTTCTCACCGAACCCCCAGGCAACGGCGGTGCTTTAGACGGTGAGGTCTTAATAGCAGCCGCTTCAACTGGGGGCGGTTTGCGGAGGGGTGGAGGAGTCGCGGCCACCCGCTCGCTACGGGAGATTGGGGGCGCTTCGGCCGTCTGCTTGGGGAGAGTGGAGGAGGGAGCCAGCGGGGGCCTTTTAACGAGAGGGCGCGGGCCCGGCTCCGCTGCTAGGGGAATATCGTCCTCTTTCCCTGCGGCAACCGCGGGCGCTGCAGGCAGAGGCACCTCACCCTGAGGCACGACATCCGGGGACACCTCGGCCTGAGGCACCAGCACTTCCGCACCACAGGCAGGGCAGACGGTCTTGGTCCCCGCCTTATCAGGGCGGGCTTTGAGCCTATGGCCGGCAGGGCAGGTGAATTTGATCCGCATGAAACCCCGCTTCTGGCCCCGTCGCCCCGCATTGTCAGCATAGAAGGACCAGGGCGAGAGTTCCACCCTGCCCTGTGGCGTCCAGCCGTCTGTCGAACTCGCCAGCTTTGATTATGCCCGCCAGCTTTGATTATGATGGAGTCATGCTCTTTTTCGATCCCCAGGACCAGTAAATCATGTCCAATTCATTCCGTTGTCTCCGCGCCGGGGCGTTCGGTCTGCTGCTGCTTGCCACCATCTCCGCCTGGCCGGATCTTGCCAGCGGTCAATGGAGCGATGCCCGGCTGATTCCGGAATCGACCGCCCGGCGTCATGGTCTGGTGCGCTCTTGGTGGCGTCAAGCGCCAGTCGATACCACGCAGGACGAGATTGAAAACCTTACGCTGCAAGGCGACACCCTCTACTTGCAGACCAAGCGCGGAACCATCAGCGCGCTCGATTCCGAAAATGGTCATGTGCGTTGGACGCGGCAGATCGGCTCGCCCGACCTGGTGACCACCGCTGTTGGAGCCAACGACAAATATGCCGCCGTGGCCAACGGAACGAAACTCTACGTGTTGGCACACGACGACGGCAAGATTGTGTTTGAGAAGATGCTGCGCTTTGTGCCCGGGGCTGGGCCTGCGCTGAGCGGCACGCATGTGTTCACGCCTACGACCAACGGGTCGATCGAATCGTACGACGTGGTCGATCACAAACAGCCGCCGCAGATTTACAATTCGACGGGCCGCGCTATGAACCAGCCCTTCTCGTCTGGCCCCACCTTGGCCTGGACCACGGACAAGGGCCTGTTCTACGTCGCGCAAACCGACCCGCTCTCCCCCCGGTTTCGCGTCGAGACGAACGAGCCGATCCTGGTCGGTCCCGGCTATCAGCCTCCCTATCTGTTCGTCGGCTCGATTGACGGGCATGTACTGAAGGTGCATGAAATGACGGGCAACATCGCTTGGAAAGTGGCCGTCGGCGAACCGGTCGATTCGCGTCCTTCAGCGCTGGGAGATCGGCTCTATGTCAGCTCCAAACGGGGCGGATTGCGGTGCGTCCTGGCGGAGTCGAAGGTCGAAGCGCCTAAGCCGGGTGAAGAGAACGACGCACCTCGGGAAGGATCGGTGCTGTGGCAGGCCCCTTCGGCAGGCCGGCTGTTGGCAGGGAGCGAGAAACGGCTCTATTGCCTCGACGATCTGGGTCGGATGACCATTCTGCGCCGCGCCGATGGGGGCTATCTCGACACCATGCTCCTGCCGGGTGAGCAGCTTGCCATCCACAACGACGTGACAGATCGCATCTACATCGGCACGCGCTCCGGCACGATCCAGTGCCTTCACGAAGCGGGAATCGACAAGCCGCTGAAGCATCGGCGCGATTCGTCCGTGAAAGCCGCCGTTAAGGAAGCCAAGCAGAAAGCACTGGAGCCGGAGCCCAAGGAGAAGGAAAAAGCCAAAGACGGTGATTTTGGCGACGACCTGTTTGGCGGCGGAGAAAAGAAAGCTCCTGCAGGGGACGGAGCCGGAAAGGCAGCTCCTAAGAAAGAAGCCCCCGCTGAGGAGGACGCTTTCGGTGGCGAGGATAAACCAGCACCGGAGAAGAAAGGTCCCGCCAAGCAAGAGAAGGCCGCGGAAGTGGACGCCTTCGGCAATTAGTGCTTGTCCATGCGGCCCATTGCCTTGCGGCCCGCGCGCCGGCACAATCGGGCGCTATGAACGACCCATCTGCAATACGGATCCAGCGGGCCCTGCTGAGCGTCAGTGACAAGCGGGGGCTCTTGGAGTTTGCCCAGGGTTTGGCCGCGGCCGGCGTGGCCCTGCTGAGCACCGGCGGCACGCGCCGCCACCTGGAAGAAGCCGGCCTGAAAGTGGAAGACATCGGCTCCTACACCGGCTTCCCCGAAATGATGGACGGCCGGCTCAAGACGCTCCATCCCAAAGTCCACGGCGGCATCCTTTGCCGCCGCGATCGGCCCGACGACATGGCCGCCCTGGCCGAGCACGGCATCACTCCGCTGCCGCTGATCGTGGTCAATCTCTATCCGTTTGAAGCCACGGTCGCCCGGCCCGATGTGACGTTCGACGAGGCGATCGAGAACATCGACATCGGCGGGCCGACGATGATCCGCGCGGCCGCCAAGAACCATGCCTTTACCACGGTCTGCACCGATCCCGCGCAATACGAAGCCGTGCTGGCCGAAATCCGTCAGCATGGCGGCACCACCTTGGAGCTGCGCAAGCGACTGGCGGCCGAGGCTTTTGCCCTGACGGCCCGCTACGACAGCGCCATCGCCGACTACTGGGAGCGCCTGGAAGAATCTGGCCCGCTGCCGCGCACGCTGCGAATGTCGCTGCCGCGCCGCGAGTTGCTCCGCTATGGCGAAAATCCTCATCAGCAGGCGGCGCTCTATGCCAAGCCGTCCGCACCAGCCGGCACGCTCCCCGGGGCGCGCCAACTTCACGGCAAAGAACTCTCCTACAACAATCTGCTCGACCTCGACGCGGCGCTGGCCTTTGTTCGCTTGCTTCCCGGCCCGGCGGCCACGGTGGTCATCAAGCACAACAACCCCTGCGGCGCCGCCTCGGCCGCCACGCTTCGCGAGGCCACGGAAAACGCCCTGGCTGGCGATCCGCAAAGCGCATTTGGATCGGTCCTGGGCATGAGCCGCCCGGTGGATGCGGCCACCGCCGAATTGCTCTGCACGCCAGGTCTGTTCATCGAAGCGATCGCGGCCCCGGATTTCGAACCCGAAGCCGTGGAACTGCTGACCACGCGGCCCAAGTGGAAAGACAACGTGCGATTGCTGGCCGTGGGTGAGTGGACCGCCGCGGGTCGGCAGCAAATCGAAACGCGGCACATTGCCGGCGGCATGCTTGTGCAAGAACCAGACTCGGTGACCGACGACGAAGGCCTATGGCGCGTGGTGACGGAAATGCAGCCGAGCAATGTTCAGCGGGCCGATCTCCGCTTTGCCTGGTCGGTGGTGCGCGGCGTGAAGTCGAATGCCATCGTTCTGGCCCGGGGGCAGACCCTGTGGGGAGCCGGCGCCGGACAGATGAGCCGCGTCGATTCGGTCGAGATCGCCATTCGCAAAGCGGGTCAGCGGGCGGATGGTGCGGCCCTGGCTTCCGATGCCTTCTTCCCCTTCGCGGATTCGATTCACCAGGCGGCGGCCTCGGGCGTCAAGTCGATCATTCAACCCGGCGGCTCGCGCCGCGACGAAGAAGTCATCGCCGCCTGCAACCAGCACGGCCTGTCGATGATCTTCACCGAACGGCGGCATTTTAAACACTAATGTTGGAGTCCAGGCTTCAGCCTGCTTGGTTGAGAGCAGCGACGGGTGCCTGGGGCAAGCAAGGCGTCGCCCCAGTAAAATGAAGGCGGCCTAGATGTTGTGCGGGGCCAAAACCGGCATTTCAAACTCCCATGAGCGACATCCTCGCAGACATTGTCCGCTACAAGCGGCAGGAAATCGCCGCGGCAAAAATTGCCGTGCCGGAGGCCGAGTTGCGGGCGCAGATCGCCAGCGCACCGCCGCCGCGCAATTTCTTCGCCGCACTGGCCGCGGCCGGCCCCGTGGCCTTGATCGCCGAAGTCAAAAAGGCCAGCCCTTCGGTCGGCTTGATCCGCGCGGATTTCGATCCGGCTGCCATCGCCAGCGCCTATGAACAACACGGCGCCTCTTGCATCAGCGTCCTGACCGACGCCAAGTCTTTTCAAGGAAGCCTCGCCGACTTGCGCAGCGTGCGGTCCGCGGTGCGGATACCGATCCTCCGCAAAGACTTCATCCTCGACGCCTACCAATTGCTCGAAGCCCGCGCCGCCGGAGCCGACGCCGTGTTGCTGATCGCCGAGTGCCTCGACGACTGCTTGCTGCGCGGACTGCACGCGCAAGCCATCGAGCTGGGTATGACTCCCCTGGTGGAACTCTACGAGCCGTCCAACCTGCAACGGGTGTTCGACGCCGGCGCCACGCTGATCGGCGTGAACAATCGCGATCTCCGCACGTTCAAGACCGACCTCGATCATGTGATCCGCCTGCGGCCGCAAGTTCCCGATCAATGCCTGCTGGTGGCCGAGAGCGGCATCCACACCGCCGCCGACGTAGCCCGCCTCCGCGCCGCCCGCATCGACGCCATGCTGGTTGGCGAATCGCTGATGCGCCAGAAAGACGTCGGCGCGGCGGTCGCTGCCCTGCTGAGCTAGCGTAAAGTAGCAGGCACTCTCCGAGTGCCGTCCGCCAGCCAAGTTACGGCACACGGAGTGTGCCTACAACATTAACTCCCCGGCGTCCAAATCACCGGCTTCTTGCCACTTGCCGGCGCCGCACTTCCTCCGCCGGGTGTCCAGATCTGACCTGCCGCCGGTGCTGCCTGCTCGCCCGCCGCCAGCGCCGGCTCGCCACCCATCGCACCAGGAGGCATGCGCCCTCTCGCCGCACCGAGAATGCCGGCGCGGTCCAGCAGATTCATCAGCGCCTCCATCACACCCGGCTCGCGGGCATGCTCATCGCGAATGTGCTCCATCAGCCGCTCGAACCGCGGGACGTCGCCACTCTCCAGCGCCACAGCCAGTTCCGACAGATCCCACGGGGCCGACGATTCGCCTCGCTTCTCGGCCACCTGCCGGGCGGCGTCGATGTAGCCCAACCGCTCGACCGGGTCCTCGGCCATTTCCGCCAATTGGCCATAAGCCTCCGCCTTGTCGGCCTTGTCCGGCACCGCGTCGAGACTCGGCCGCCGTACCACCTCCTGGGCTAGCACGATGGCCGCCGGCGCATAGTGGAGCCAGGCCGCCCGGCGGTATGCCATGATCAAGTCATCGTCCGTCAGCTTCGCCACTTCCAGCCGCGACATCCGCGCCGCCGGCAGCAACTCCACTTCAAACCCTGGCTCGCTGGGGTCAATCGGCCCGGGTGCCGCCAAACCAAGCTCCTTGCGCAGCTCCGCAATGATCTCATCGTGCGGCACGCGCGACGACGCCAACTCCAAGTTGAGCACCGCGGCCGTCAGCGCGATCCGGCTGGCTGGCTCGGCCGCCATATCGCGCGGTGTGCGCCCGCCGAGTCCAGGGTTCGGCAGCGTCGGCCACAGTTCCACAATCACATAGCGGTGCTGCTGGCTGGAAAGTTCGGCCCGCTGCTGTTGCGTGGCTTCGGCCGGAAGTTGCCACCGCCACGTCATCGCCTGCTGCATCGCGGGTATCTGGCGAATAATCTCCTCTTTCTCCGGGAAACCCAGCGGATGCCCCAAGATTTCGCTGAGCACCTCGCGCCCCGCTTCCAGTTCCACCCCGCGGCTGGCGATCAATTCGATGCGCGCCTCACGATCGGTCTGCCGGCCAAACACGGCCACCTGGCCAATAATGCTCGGCACATTCTCACGCGTAAGTTGCTCCACCTTCTCCGGCTCAGCGCGATCCGTCAGCCGGAACAGCGACAGTGGAGGGGGCTCATCGGCCCCCGCCATCGCAGCCGGATCGAAGTTCATCCGCGCCGCGCGATTCGCCGCGCCCAGCCGGGTTTGTACATCAGCCGCGTCCGCAACGGTCCAGACGGCGGCCACCACATCAACCAGGTTCTTGGCGTCGTCGGCCGAGAGCAATTGGGCCAGCGCCTCGGCCTCGATCGCGTCGTCCTCGGGAATGTCGAGTGTGCTGAGCTTGCGCAGAGCTACCGCGGCCCCGGCGTGATCGGCCACATAGGCCTTGAGCAAACCCAGGTTGTGCCATACGGCCGACACATCGCCTGCCCTGCCCGCCAGCTTCTCCAAGCTCTCCGCCGCCGCCAGCCACGCGCCGCGCTGCCCGAGTTGCAGCGCCGCCTGAAACTCCTTCTCCACGGGCGAGCCCGCCGGTGGCAACTCCATGTGATAGTCGTCTTTCAGCAGCAGCGGCACATCGTCGGCCCGGCTCAAGCGAGCCAACAGCGAGAGCGTGGTCTGCGCCTTGCCGCCGGAGAGGGCCAGTTCCAACAGCAGATGCGACCGCCCCGACATGATCACACCCTGGCCGATGAGCAACCGGCCGATGATGCCGATAGCCTCGAACACGCGGCCGGGTATCTGCTGTTCGATGGCGGCGATCGCCCGTTGCAGCGGCTCGACCCCCGCCTGGGCCCCCTCTTCATCCGCCCGGCTGAGCGCCGTCTCGGCCAGCACCACCGGGTTGGTGGGAAACTTCTCGGCAAAAACGGCCAGCGTAGCCGCATGCTGATCGGTCTGTTCCAGATCGTCCTCGAGCAAACACTCGATAGCCAGCAGGCAAGCCCGGTCCCCATGCTGAGCCCGGCTCTTGCGAACCCGCTCGAGCGCCGCCAGCCGCTGTTCCCCTTCCAGCGAGCGCTGGATGTGTTCCAGTTCGGCGACCAGATCGGAACAGCAAAACTTGATCTTCTTGCCGGTCCCACCGGGACAGAACGCATAACGATCGAGCGCCATGGACTCAACTTTCAAAGACGGAGAGAGGAAATCGGCCGGGGACGAACAAAGGCCAAACCCATAATCTATAAGAGTTTCAGTCTTGCGCCCACCGACCCTGGGGCGGCAGGGCAGGCAGGAACGAGGAGAAGCAGCACGAATATGGCCTCCGCACTCTCCGCTGGGCAGCAATTCCTACCTGCCCATGGCCTCGGGTTCCTTTTCTCCGGTCCCTTTTTCTCCTGTCGCCTGCTCTCGCCGAGCCATCACCCGCCATGATATCGCTCGCCGGCTGGGAAGAACCGAACCGCAGCGCAACGTGCCTTGTGAATCCTCCGGCCAACGGATAACTTCGATCTTGAACGATACGTTTTTTCGACCGGCTTTACACGCCAAGTCGGACATGTCTTAAATCGCATCCGCCTCTGCAAGAGCCTCCCCATGCTGCGCCTCTTCTCGCCGATCGCCTTCGTGGCCCTGCTGATCACTGCTTCTTGGGCCTCCGCCGCCGAGCAGAAAGAGCGGGCCGCCCACTCCGCCAGGGTGGATGGCACGTTCACCATTCCCGCCGACCACGCCGCGATCGATGGCATGAGCTTGACGCTCATTCTGTATGATCCCGATCCGACCCTTGCCGATGCCCCGGCCGACAAGCTGGACGAACTCAACCTTGCCAACGTCTCCCACCAGCCGGGCAAGGCGACGGTGATCAACTTCACCCTGGGCAAGGACAAGACGATCCGCCCAGACCACCGCTACTACCTCTCGGCCAGAGGTTATCGCGACGGCAAATATGTCTACTACGGAAACCCGGCCCACGGCGGCATTGGCCGGGTGTTGACGGAAGGTAACCCGATCGAAGTAAAATTCACCGGCCAGCGCATGCAACCATGACGAATACGAACCCGGCGGCGTCAACTTGTCTCTCCCAGGTGGTTCCCATGTCTCAAAGTATCGCCCGGCAGACGCTGATCGAGCATCAGACGCTGAAGCATGTGACCGAAGCCCTGCGGATCGTGCTCAACTGGCAGGCTCCGGATGCGGGTCTGCCGCGAAAGTTAACCTCGCTCCGTTTTGTCACCGGTTCGTTGCAACGTCACATGCAGTACATGCTGGGCCTGGAAGAACAAGACGGCTACATGCCGCAAGTCATGGCGATGAGTCCGCAGTTCGCCAAAGAGGTGGCCACGCTGAGGCTGCAGCACGACGAGTTTCGCCTGGCTCTGCAAGAGATCGTAGCCCAGTTGGAAGCCGTCACTGCCGACGACCCAGCCCAAGTCTCCGAGATCTGCAAACGCCTGACGGAACTGCTCGACAAACTGGACGCGCACAGCAAGCTGGAAACGAGCCTGGTTCAGGAGGCGTTCCTGCGGGAAGAAGGAGGCGAAGGGTAGCCGACCGCGAGGCGAGGCACTTTACCGAGCCCGCAGCGCCAGCGAGGGAAGTATCACTATCCCCGTAGCATGGGCTTCCAGCCCGTGAAGAGTTATGGCAAGGTCTCCCGACCATGCCATCCCCGACCCCTGCCCCCTGACTCAACGCCAGCGAGGAAAGTATCTCCAGGGCCACTGTGAAAAAAAATCTGCGCCGAGAGATAGTAGCCCAGACCGAGCCACCCGCCGCGCCTTTCTTGTGAGCGGTACGGCGCTAGCCGCCGGCCCTTCCGTGCCGCCCTGGGTAACGTCCCCATAAAATCTTTCGCCGAGCCTGTTCGCGGCGCCGTCGCCGCGAACAGGCTCGGCGAATTTGTCCCCAGCCTTGCGCCGCCGCGACCCTCGTCCCTGCGGGACGCGCGACAATAGCCGGGTGATTCATCGTCCGGTGACTTGGCGAATCGCATTCTCGCGTCCCTGCGGGACGCATGAACATCATTGCCGCATGAAAAGCCGATGACGCGCATGTTCGCACCAATTCGATACTTCGATCCGCCTGCCTCCCCGTTTTCCTCTCACCTGCTCCCCTTTCCCCTGCTCTCTCCCAGCCATCGCCCGCCAGGAGATCGACCGCCAACTGGCGGCCGCGGGTTGGGGGGTGCAAGACGGCCGCGCCATAAACATCACGGCGTCCCTGGGCGTGGCGATCCCCGAGTTCAGCTTCAAGCATGGCGACTAGGCCGACTACATGCTCTACGCCGATGGCCGGGCGATCGGCGGCGTCGAAGCTAAGCCGTAAGGACACGCGCTCACTGGCGTCGATCTCCAGTTGACGAAATCCCCAACAATGCTTCCGCACTACAGTCTACCGTTCCGGTTGGTCCAAGTCTGCACTGGAATAGAACCTAGCCGCTACTGTCGGGGCGCTAAACAAGTACACTAGATTTTTGAGCGATGCCGATGGATGGTGTTGCTGAGGATCATAGGATGTCCAGTTTGTGCCACACAATCGATGCTGACCTCCGCAATGATGAATTTCGATTTTAAGAACATAAGAGCTGTTAGAAACTCTGCCAATAATGGTTTTGAGGAGCTGTGCTGCCAGTTGGCCGGCTGCGAACCTGCACCTTCAGATTCACGTTTCGTGCGGAACGGGACTCCAGACGGCGGAGTCGAAGCATACTGGATTTACCCAAACGGCACGGAGCGCGGGTGGCAGGCCAAGTACTTCGACGAACTTGAGAACACCCAGTGGCAACAGCTAGACGACTCCGTCGTAACCGCCCTGAATACTCACCCGAACCTGAACCATTACACCGTCTGCCTTCCGTTTGACTTACCTGACGCACGCAAGGATGGTGAGAAGTCGCTGCGAAAAAAAATGGGACAAGAGGGTCACGAAATGGCAAGAAGTCGCGAGCGGAAAGGGGATGACAGTTACCTTCGACCTTTGGGGCGCGAGCGAACTGCTTGGACGCCTCTCGCTCGAGGAGCATGCCGGGAGAAGGTGGTTCTGGTTCGGCAATACTGAGCTATCTACCGAATGGTTTGCCCATCACCTTGCCGAAGTCGTCGCTGCCGCAGGCCCACGATACAACTCTGAACTCAACGTCAAGCTACCGATCGCAGCCTGCTTCGAGGCTCTCGGGTACGCAGTTGCATTCCGTGACCGGGTCACCACGATGCGCCGCGAGTACCGGAAAGGGCTGAACGTGGCGGTCGATTTACTTAAGGGCGTTCCCGTCAACGACAAAGTTGTCGCCGCGCGCGACAACTTCAATGCAGCGGGCATGGCTCTGCTTGCTTCCTTGTCCCGCTTCACCGACTCCCTACCGCCGACGGACTTAATACAAGAAGTGACCACTGCTGCGCGTCAGGCCAGGAACGCGACGGACCGGATGTTTGCCGAGCTAGACCGGTCCGTTCAACCGTCTCCGAGCTCCAGTTCGGCAGCCGACGACCGTCCCTCCGCCAGCCGAGATTTTGAACACCCAGGCTATTTCCTGGATAACTATATGACGGCGATCAAGAAGGTTGAGGATTTCTTGGACTACTCGTCGGTCGAGCTTGCTCTTCGGCCGGCAATGCTACTCACGGGCGAGGCTGGAAACGGAAAGACGCACTTGCTATGTGACGTCGCACGGCTCCGAATCGCGGCCGGCCTCCCAACAATTGTAGTGCTGGGCCAGCAACTCGATCGGGGAGATGTGTGGACACAGATCGTGCAGCGACTGGGACTGCGCTGCACACGCGACGAATTCCTAGGCGCGCTGGAGGCGGTGGCGGAGACCGTGAGCGGCCGGGCGTTGATCCTTATCGATGCGATCAACGAGGCTTCCGAGATCGACTGGCAAACCGAACTTCCCGCGATGCTAGCTCTCATCTCTCGCTACGCGCGAATCGGCATCGCCGTGAGCTGCCGGACGACATACGAGCGACAGCTCGTCCGGCACGACTTAGTGCCATCACGGCTCACTCGCATCGAACACGACGGGTTTGCGAGCCGACTCTTCGAAGCATTAGCGGCATTTTGTAGCTACTACGGCATCGAAACTCTGAACGCACCGCCGCTCAACCCGGAATTCGAAAATCCCTTGTTCCTCAAACTCTTCTGTCTGGGCCTCAAGAATCACGGGCTCCGACGGCCACCTAAGGGACATCACGGGCTGCAACGGATTTTTTCCTTCTTCCTGGAGTCGGTGAACGAAAAACTGCACCAACAGGTTGAACTTGATTTCCCGGCGGACGAGCCGGTCGTTCAGAGGGCCGTAGGCGAAATTGCTGACGCGATGCTAACCGCTAGGCGGTACGCACTGCCTAGGTGGCAAGCCCAAAACCTGCTCGATTCGATACTCCCCCGTTCCGGTGCTGGGTACTCCAAGTCGCTTCTTAAGAAGTTGATCGACGAGGGCATACTTACTGACGACCTGCATTGGCCCGACGACGGCGACTCGCCAGAACATATTGTCCGCTTCGGCTATGAGCGGATGGCCGACTAACAGTTCGCCCGCCGGCTGCTGGACCAACATCTCCAAAGCGAAGCACCAGACGCCGCATTCGTGGTTGATGGACCATTTGCACAAATATTCTCCGTAGACAGCGTTTACCGACTTCGTGGCCTGTTGTCGGCGTTGATCGTCCTGGTTCCGGAGCGAACTGGCCGGGAGCTCGGCGAGTTTATGCCAAAATTACAGGCTTCACCGGGATTCGCCGAAGCGTTTTTAGAAGCCCTACCATGGCGCGAGGAGAAGTACATCCTGCCGCAGGCAGTCGCGTTCGTTGAGGAATTGCTCGCACGCGGACACTCAAGTTCGGCTAGGCGCGCGGATGCTGACGCAGTGATGGACCGCGTCCTCTTGCTGGCGGCACAGCCTGACCACCCTCTGAATGCCCGCTGGTTGCACTCGCGATTACTCCCCCTCGCTATGCCGGACCGGGATCTCTCGTGGTCCACCTACCTTCACCGGTCAAGAGCCGCTCAATCCTGGCAGACGCCAGGAATAATCGAGCGACTGCTCGATTGGGGCTGGCCCGAAAACGCTGACGATGCCGACCCATGTGCAGGCTTCGAGGACGAGGTGGCAACATTGGCCGCGATTACGCTCGCCTGGTGCCTTACGACTTCGAACCGCTACATCCGCGACCGCGCCACGAAGGCGCTTGTGTGCGTGCTTCGCAACCGGCTCCAGCTCGTCCCCTTGCTTCTTGCTGATTTCGAATCGGTGGATGACCTCTACGTGATCGAACGACTCCTTTGCGCTGTCTACGGCACCGTCATGCGTTCTGAAAGCCGAGAGCAAGTCGGCGCGGTCGCGCTGGCTGTATACAGGCATGTCTTTGAGAACGGGAGGCCTCCAGCCCATGTGCTGCTCCGCGATTATGCCCGCGAAATTGTAGAATATGCGATCCACATCGGTTGTTCGCTCGACGTGGACATCTCACGCATTCGTCCTCCGTATCAGAGTGACCCGATCCCGAGCGGAATACCCACCTGGGAGGAACTCAAAACACGGTACGATGCCGCTGAATTCAGTGGTCTCCTATTCTCGCTAGCACCTAACTGGGGTGATTTCGCGCGATACGTGCTGGGAACGGATTCACACGGCCATGGGCTCCATACGTGGACCGACCAGCCGGACCCTTTCGAAGAATATCGCCGCCTTGATACAGAACGGCTCACTTTGCCAGAGCCACTCGCCACTCGATGGTATCAAGCTCACCACGGTGACACCCTGTCACGGCTGGCGGACACCTACCATCTCCAACAAGACACAGATTTGGAGAAAAGCCACCTTGTTTCCAAGGATGGAGAAGACGGGGCATGCGAACCCCAAGAACTGGCCTCATTGTTCAAACAGCATGCAGAGCAAATCGCTGCTTTTCGAGCGTCGCTCTCCCTCGAAGAGTCGGAAGTGATTGAAAGGTACGAAGCCATCACGGAGGCGCGCAGCGCAGCCTATGAAGCTGCCTGCGAGACGCAACAGTCACAGGGAATGGAATCCGACTTTGCCTGCCGTTGGATCATCATGCGGGTGATGGAGATGGGTTGGACGCCCGACCGGTTCGCAGCGTTTGACCGGGAGATGAACTGGCGCGACACGAGGGCCGCCCAGAAGGCAGAGCGGATCGGAAAGAAATACCAGTGGTTGGCCTATCACGAACTTGCCGCACGTGTCTTCGACCACCGTCCGCTGCATCACGACTCCATGAGTGGGTCCGAGTGGTACGAAGGTCCGTGGCAGATGCACTTGCGAGACATTGACCCGTCGTTCTTGATCAAACGTGTACCTGACCAGATTGAAAAACGATGTTGGTGGAATCCCCTTGACGATCCTCTCCTTCAAGGAGATCGCCTCACAGACCACGCATGGCTTACTGACCACAATTCGATCCCGGATTTTATCCCACTGCTTTCGTTAAAAAGGCCCTCAGACAGTTCCCTGTGGTATCCTCTAGAGACTTTTGGTGAGTGGATTGCGGGAGAGCAGGAAGAGGACAAAAACGGCAGGACGTACCAACGCCGCCTCACTTTTTCTCTAGGTGCTTGGTTGCTACCGAGAGCAACAATGAATTCTTTCGTCGACTCCATAAGCCTTCTTGAATGGACCGGGATGGATGTTACCTCGATTGATTACTACGAGCCATTTCTGGGTGAATTTGCTTGGGCGCCTAGTTTCGGGAGGTATTCCGCGGACGCTCGGGCGGAGCTAAACGATCCTACAGATCCAAACAACAATCAGATACGTCACTTCGATGGTGTGCCTTTCGCCGCCGCCCGTACGGTCATGCGGTATCTGCACGAAGGACGGAGCTTCGACTGCTCGCTGACCGAGGCGTGCTCCGGCAGCACGCCGTCAACTTGGCTTGCCCAGCGTATGCAACTCTCATGGGGCCGACGAATGTTTACTTTCATCGATCCGAACAACGAGATTCTGGCGTACGACCCATCCTATGAAACCCCGGGGCCACGCGCTTTTGTCTTCAAACAGGAAGCTTTGCAAAAGTTCTTGAACGCGTCAGGATTAGCGCTCGTCTGGTTGCTCATTGGGGAGAAGCTGCTTATTGGTGACGAAGCCAACAGAGACAAAGAACATCCCAGGGTGTCGGTATTCCGCCATATATTTTCCCTATCGAGAGACCACACTCCCGAACTGGCCTCAAGAACATTGGGATACTTAGGACAGAGACCAACGACGTACTAAAAGTTCAGTCAAGTGATGAACAATCGTTCCTACAGCACGTCGAGACGAACCTGGACTTGCTCTGGCTGAAGGACATGAGCCTGGAAGACAGCGACGACCTACCAGCAATCAGACTTACGACAGTAGGTAAGAGGATGTAGGAATCAAACGGCAATCGACCAGTACACCACAATCGCGGCGGAGCTGGGGAAGCAGGTGGGAGCCTTGCGGCTGTAGGCTGGAGGGAAGATGCAGATCTCGTCGTCCTGCGCGGCGCGGGGAACGCGGTTGCGGGGTGCGGTCGGGAGACCGAACCACAACGAGGACGTGGTCGGACGAACCCATCAGCCGGACAGCCGACCATCGCGGTCATGCTCTGGAAGAGAAGATTTTTTGTGGGGGCCGTTACCCAGGCCGGCGCTGATCGCGGTTGGGCCGCGATGCGCTCTGACCCGGGCTATATTGTTGCCGACCCTGCGGGCCTGAGGAGCGGGAGTCGCAAGTGCGCCGGAGGACGACGAATAATTGCCGGCTCAAGTGTTTAACGTTTGATATCACAAATTGTGATATCAAGGTCTGGTCGCGACGGGCCTAGAAACGCGCCGGTGGCTAGCTCCATGCCGCTCACGAAACGCGCTAGCTGGCGCCAAGGTTGCAATTTGCTGAAATTGTTGGATAGGATGTTAGATCGTTGAACCAGCAATTCCGCACACTATGCCTTGGTAATCAGCATGGCCAAGAAGAATACGCCACAGGGCATCCTCCACCCGAGTGAGATTGAGCGCGCGGTGCATGTCGTCCGTGGCCAGCGCGTGATGCTCGATTCTGACCTCGCGAGGCTGTACGGCGTGACGACCAGGCGGCTTAATGAACAAGTCACCCGAAACCGCGAAAGGTTTCCCGACGATTTTGCATATCAGCTTACGCTACAAGAGGTTAGGAACTTGATGTCGCAAAATGCGATATCAAGTTCTGGCTACGGCGGGCGACGAAAACTCCCCTGGGCGTTCACGGAGCATGGCGTCGCCATGTTGTCCAGCGTGTTGCGGTCACCGACTGCGGTTAGCGTGAATATTGAAATCATGCGGACGTTCGTCCGCCTGCGGCGGCTGATGGCGACGCCGGGGGAATTGGTCGAGCAACTCACGCGACTGGCGGAAACGGTGGCGCTGCACGACAAAGACATTCGGGCCATCGTCCAGGTCTTGCAGCAGTTGATGGAGCAGCCCAAGCCGCCGCGGCGTAAAATCGGTTTTGACGTTTCAGCGGACTGAGCGGTGCGGTCGGGAGACCGAACCACAACGAGGACGTGTTCGGACGAACCCATCGGCCGGACGGCCGACCATCGCGGTCGTTTTGCGCGTGATCCCGTGATGGTACACGCCGCCGGTTCTTTCTTCCGGTTCCAACGCCAGCAGGGGAAGGCAAGAAGACCGGGGGCTAGCGCCCATCCGCTCACAAAACGCGCCGGGGGCTAGCGTCCATCCGCTGACGACGCCCTCCTCAGCGCTACCGCGCACGTCCGGCGGTCTCGAGGCTGATCGCGCTTAAGAGCTTGGTGAACTCGACGGGTTTGGCGAAATGATGGTCGAAGCCAGCGGCGCGAGAACATTCCATGTCGTGCTGCTGTGCATAACCGGAGATGGCGATCAACAGCGCCGTGCCAAACCCATTGGCCCGCAAATGTCGGGCGAGTTCATACCCGTCGATGCCGGGCAGCCCGAGATCCAGGAGAAATACATCGGGCTCGAATTCGTGAGCCGCCTCCAACGCCGCAGGGCCATCGAAAGCAATTTCGACCTTGTGGCCGTGTTGACTGAGTAGTCGCGAGAGAAGATGCGCGGAGTCGCGATTGTCGTCTACCACCAACACACGTCGCGGAGGCGTTTCGGGCCACGCCGCTTCCCGTGCCGGTGGCGTCATGCGCGAGGCTCCGTTGAGTTCCCCTTCGCGCAGCATGGGGAGGCGGATAACGAATTCAGCGCCTTGACCGAGACCGTCGCTGAAAGCCGAGATGCTGCCACCGTGCAGCGCGATCAATTGGTGACAGATATTCAGTCCAATGCCTAGCCCTCCCTCCGCGCGGTCCAAAGAACCGCTGGCCTGAGTGAAGAGCTCAAAAATATGGGGCAGCACTTCCGGTGCGATGCCGATGCCGTTGTCACGCACGGAGATAACCGCCTCGGCATCGTGGACTTGCGCGGCGATCCCGATGCAACCTCCGGCCGGGGTGAATTTGGCCGAGTTGCGCAGCAGGTTGACGACGCACTGCTCGAGCCGCGTCGGATCCACCTCCGCGAGCAATGGACCACTGTCAGGAATCGTAATCTTGAAATCATGATTCTTCTCCGCCAACAGCGACCGCACGGTATCGGCGGCGCGCCCCATGATTTGCAGGAGGTCCATCGGTTGCTTACGAAGTTCGATCTTGCCGCGCGTGATGCGGGCCACATCAAGCAAGTCATCCACAATCCGACTCAGATGTCCCGACTGCCGCTTGATGATGCTGTGTGCCCATTCGCTTGTGCCCGGATCACTGCCAACCATTTGGATCAATTGCACGGCGTTGACGATGGCGGAAAGCGGATTGCGCAACTCATGACCCAGCACCGCCAGGAACTCGTCTTTGCGGCGATCCGCCACCCTTAAGGCCTCTGTCCTTTCCGCTACACGCTGCTCCAGGGTTTCGTTCAGCACCCGCAATTGCTCTTCGGCACGGCGACGCTCGGCCACTTCGGTCAACAGAGTGCGGTTGGCCATCGCGCACTCGCGTTGCTTGCGGTGCAATTCGGCGAAGACGGCCACCTTCGAGCGGAGAATGACCGGGTTCACCGGTTTGTGGAGATAGTCCACCGCGCCGGTGCTATAGCCGGTGAGCACATGCTGATCTTCGTTGTAGTACGCAGTGAGAAAAATGATCGGCACCTGGGCGGTCTTCTTCCGCTCCTTGATCATCTGCGCCAGTTCGAAGCCGGTCATACCCGGCATGCGGATGTCCAGGATCAACAGGGCGAATTCCTCAACCACCAGCGCCAACAGAGCCTGATCGGCGGATTCGGCCCGCACCAGCCGATAGCCCGGGTCGCTGAGAACCGTTTCGAGCACGGTGAGGTTTTTCGGCTCATCGTCCACAATCAGGATGTTGATCGGTTGTTCCATGCTCACATACTATCTGAATAGCCACACACGCATCAATGACAGCAACTGGTCCGTATTGACCGGCTTGGCGATATAGTCACTGGCGCCGGCGTCTAAACACTTCTCGCGATCGCCCTTCATGGCTTTGGCCGTCAGGGCGAGGATCGGGAGAGTGCGGAACGCGGGAGATTTGCGGATTTCACGCATCGTTTCGTAGCCGTCCATCTCGGGCATCATGATGTCCATCAGCACCAGACTGAGGTCGGGCGTGCGTTGAATGAAGTCGATGGCGGTTCGGCCGTCGGTCGCGCTGACCACGTCCATATCCTGGTTCTCCAGCAGCGAAGTCAACGCGAAAATGTTGCGCGCGTCGTCATCGACCACCAGCACCTTGTGGCCGCGCAACACATCCTTCGAGCCGTGCAGTCGCTCCAGCATGGTCTGCTTCTCCACCGGCAGATCGGTGACGACACGGTGGAGGAACAACGCGGTTTCGTCCAGCAGCCGCTCGGGAGACCGGACATCTTTCAGAACGATGCTCTTGGCCATGGTCTTCAGCTTCGACTGCTCGTCGGCGGTAAGATCCTTGCCGGTGAAGACCACAACCGGCACGCCAGCCAGGGCATCCTCGGCGTGCATTTTCTCCAGCAGTTCGAAGCCCGACATATCAGGCAGCCGCAAGTCGAGGACGACGCAGTCGAATGGCTCGTCGAGCAGTGCTTCCAAAGCCTCGTCGCCGGTGGCCGCGGTGACAATCTCAATGTCCTTGTAACCGAGCAGTTCGACGACCGACTGCCGCTCGATGTCATTGTCTTCCACCACCAACAGCCGCCTGGTGCGCGGCGCGGTGAAGTCCTTGATGCGCTCGAACGCGGCCTCCAGCCCCTCCGTGGTCGGCGCCTTGACGAGATAGGAGAAAGCGCCGCGCGAGAGGCCATGTTGCTGCTCTTCCTCCAGGCTGATGATCTGCACCGGGATGTGGCGCGTGGTCGGGTCGAGCTTGAGTTGGTTGAGCACCGTCCAACCCAGCATGTCGGGAAGAAAGATATCGAGTGAGATGGCCGCGGGATGGAACTGACGGGCGAGGGACAAGCCCAGCGCCCCCTTCATGGCGACAATGCCTTTGAATCCCTTGTCGCGCGCCAAGCCCAGGAGAATCCGCGCATAATGCGGATCGTCCTCGATGATCAGCAGCACCGGATCTCCCTCTTCAATGATGTTCCGGTCGTCGTCGATGTGCTCTTCTCGGGCAATGGGCAAGACCGTCAAATCGCGGGCCATAGCCGGATGGACCGAGGAGTGGGTAGGTGACTCCACCCCGGCGTTATTGGGACCGGAATAATGCACGGGGAGGAACAGGGTGAAAGTGCTCCCTTGCCCGTGGACGCTGGTGAGCCTGATTTCGCCGCCGAGCAACACGGCAAGTTCGCGGCTAATGGCCAGGCCCAGGCCGGTGCCGCCATATTTGCGCGAGGTTCCGGCGTCGGCCTGTTGGAAAGCCTCGAAGATCAGCCGCTGCTTCTCCGGCGCGATGCCGATCCCGGTATCCTCAACGGCGAAGGCGACCACCTGTTGCGCTTTACTAAGCACCGGGTGATCGGGACTCCACCCGTACGTGGCCAAATCCACCCGCACGTTGACGTGTCCGTGTGCGGTGAACTTCACGGCATTGGAAAGCAGGTTTTTGAGAATCTGCTGCAGCCGTTTCGGGTCGCTGTCCATTGCAGGGGGCAGATCCTCGGCAAAGTGGATGTTGAACGGAAGGCTCTTGGCCTCAGCCACATGGCGGAAGTTTCGGTCGATCGTGTCGCGCAGACCGGCGAAGGGAATGTCTTCGACCTCGACCGTGACCGTGCCCGATTCGATTTTCGATAGATCAAGGATGTCGTTAATCAGGTGCAGCAGATCCGAGCCGGAAGAATTGATGTTGCGCGAAAATTCGACCTGCTTGCCGTTCAGATTGCCCGGGGCGTTCTCGGCAAGCTGCTGGCTGAGGATCAGGATCGAGTTCAACGGCGTCCGCAACTCGTGCGACATATTGGCCAGGAATTCCGACTTGTATTTTGAGGTCAGGGCAAGTTCCGCGGCCTTCTCTTCCAGCGCGCGGCGGGCCTGCTCGACCTCGGTGTTCTTGCGCTCGACCTCGGCATTCTGCTCGGCCAAGAGCCGTGCTTTGGTGCCCAGCTCCTCATTGGTCTGCTGCAGTTCGCTCTGGCGGGATTGCAGTTCGACCGTGAGCTGCTGCGACTGCGTCAACAGACCTTCGGTGCGCATCGTGGCTTCGATGGTGTTAAACACGGCCCCGATGCTCTGGGTGAGCAACTCCAGGAAAGCCAGCGAACCCGTGCTGAAGTTCTGTAGCGCGGCCAGTTCGATCACGGCCTTGGTTTGCCCCTCGAAGAGCACGGGTAGCACGATAATGCTTACTTTACGGGCCTTACCGAGACTGGAAGAAACCGTAATGAAATCTGGCGGCACGTCGGCCAATAGGATGCGATTCTTTTCCACGGCACATTGTCCCGCGAGGCCTTCGCCCAGGCGGAGCGTCTCGGCAAGCTGGCCCTCCCCCTTATGTGCGTAGCTTGAGAGCAGTTTCAGTTCCGTATGGCCATTGCTGCCGGTGAGATGGTAGATCGTACCCTGGTGTGCCTTCACCAGGGGTACCAATTCCGATAATAGCATCTGACCCACGGTGTTCAACTCGCGCTGACCTTGAAGCATGCCGGTGAACTTGGCGAGGTTTGTCTTCAGCCAGTCCTGTTCGCGGTTGCTCTCTGTGGTTTCGCGGAGGTTGGAAATCATCGTGTTGATATTGTCTTTCAACTCAGCCACCTCGCCGCGCGTCTCGACCTGGATGGAGCGGGTGAGATCCCCCTTGGTCACGGCGGTGGCAACCTCGGCGATCGCCCGCACCTGGGTGGTGAGGTTTGCGGCCAGCAGGTTGACGTTGCCGGTGAGATCCTTCCATGTGCCGGCGGCCCCGGGCACGTTCGCCTGGCCGCCGAGCCGTCCGTCCACGCCCACTTCGCGGGCCACGTTCGTCACCTGGTCGGCGAAGGTGGCCAGCGTGTCGGTCATGTTATTGATCGTGTCGGCCAGAGCCGCGACCTCTCCTTTCGCTTGCACCGTGAGCCGCTGGGTGAGGTTGCCGTTGGCCACGGCGGTCACCACTTTCACGATGCCGCGGACCTGCTCCGTCAGGTTGGAAGCCATGAAGTTCACGTTGTCGGTGAGATCCTTCCATGTGCCACCCACGCCGGAGACCTGCGCCTGGCCGCCGAGTTTGCCCTCGGTCCCCACTTCGCGCGCCACGCGGGTCACTTCGCCAGCGAATGAATTGAGCTGATCGACCATTGTGTTGATCGTGTTCTTCAGCTCCAGGATTTCACCCTTCACGTCGACGGTGATCTTGCGGTTAAGATCGCCGCGAGCCACGGCCGTGGTGACTTCCGCGATATTGCGAACCTGCGCGGTGAGGTTCGCACCCATGGTGTTGACCGAGTCGGTGAGATCCTTCCAAGTTCCGGCCACGCCGGGGACCACGGCCTGCACGCCGAGCCGGCCCTCGGTTCCCACTTCGCGGGCCACGCGGGTGACTTCGGAGGCAAAGGAACGAAGCTGCTCGACCATCGTGTTGATGGTTTCCTTGAGCTGCAAAATCTCGCCGCGCACGTCCACGGTGATCTTCTTCGAAAGGTCGCCGTTGGCCACGGCGATCGTCACGTCGGCAATGTTGCGGACCTGGCCGGTTAGGTTCGAGGCCATCGAGTTCACGTTGTCCGTAAGATCCTTCCACGTGCCGGCCACGCCTGGCACGGCCGCCTGACCGCCCAGCTTCCCTTCGGTCCCCACTTCGCGGGCCACGCGAGTCACTTCCGAGGCGAACGCCGAAAGCTGATCGACCATCGTATTGATGGTTTCCTTAAGCTGCAGGATTTCGCCCTTCACATCGACCGTGATTTTGCGCGACAGGTCGCCGCGCGCGATGGCCGTGGCCACGTCGGCGATGTTGCGGACCTGGCCGGTGAGATTCGAGGCCATCGAGTTGACGTTGTCGGTGAGATCCTTCCACGTTCCCGCCACGCCGGGCACCTGGGCCTGGCCGCCGAGCTTGCCGTCCGTACCCACTTCGCGGGCCACGCGGCTGACTTCCGCCGCAAACGAGCGGAGCTGATCGACCATCGTGTTGATGGTTTCCTTCACTTCCAGAATCTCGCCGCGCACGTCGGCGGTGATCTTCTTGGAGAGGTCGCCGTTGGCCACGGCGATGGTCACTTCGGCAATGTTGCGGACCTGGCCGGTGAGATTGTTGGCCATCGAGTTGACGTTGTCGGTAAGATCTTTCCAGGTGCCGGCCACGCCTTCGACTGCCGCCTGGCCTCCCAGCTTGCCGTCCGTGCCCACCTCGCGAGCCACGCGGCTGACTTCGCCGGCGAAGGCGTTGAGCTGATCGACCATCGTGTTGATCGTGTTTTTGAGTGCGAGGATTTCACCTTTCACTTCGACCGTGATCTTCGACGACAAGTCGCCATTGGCCACGGCCGTGGTCACGTCGGCGATGTTGCGGACCTGCGAGGTGAGGTTGGTCGCCATCGCGTTGACCGAGTCGGTGAGATCTTTCCACGTGCCGGCCACGCCGGGCACTTGAGCCTGACCCCCCAGCTTTCCTTCGGTACCCACTTCACGAGCCACGCGAGTGACTTCCGAGGCGAAACCGTTGAGCTGATCCACCATGGTGTTCATGGTTTCTTTCAGCTGCAGGATTTCACCCTTGACTTCGACGGTGATCTTTGAGGAAAGATCCCCCTTGGCGATGGCCGTAGCCACGTCGGCGATGTTGCGGACCTGGCCGGTGAGATTCGAGGCCATCGAGTTGACGTTGTCGGTGAGATCCTTCCAGGTGCCGGCCACCCCCTTCACTACGGCCTGCCCGCCGAGCTTTCCTTCGGTGCCGACTTCGCGGGCCACGCGACTCACCTCGGAGGCAAAGCCGTTGAGCTGATCGACCATCGTGTTGAGCGTGTTCTTAAGTTCCAGAATTTCGCCGCGCACGTCCACGGTGATCTTCTTGGAAAGGTCGCCGTTGGCCACGGCTGTGGCCACGTCGGCGATGTTGCGGACCTGGCCGGTGAGGTTGGACGCCATCGAGTTGACGTTGTCGGTAAGATCTTTCCATGTGCCGGCCACGCCGGGCACAGCCGCCTGTCCGCCGAGCTTGCCGTCGGTCCCCACCTCGCGGGCCACGCGGCTCACTTCGCCGGCGAAGGAGTTGAGCTGATCGACCATCGTGTTGATCGTGTTCTTCAATTCCAGGATTTCGCCACGCACGTCCACGGTGATCTTCTTGGAAAGATCGCCGTTGGCCACGGCCGTCGTCACCTCGGCGATGTTGCGGACTTGCGCGGTGAGGTTGGTCGCCATGGCGTTGACCGAGTCGGTAAGATCCTTCCATGTGCCTGCCACGCCGCGCACCTCAGCCTGGCCACCCAGTTCACCTTCGGTGCCAACTTCGCGGGCCACGCGGGTCACTTCCGACGCGAAACCGTTGAGCTGATCAACCATCGTGTTGATCGTGTTCTTCAACTCCAGGATTTCTCCCTTCACGTCCACGGTGATCTTCTTGGAAAGATCGCCGTTGGCCACGGCGGTGGTCACTTCCGCGATGTTGCGGACCTGGCCGGTGAGGTTGGACGCCATGAAGTTCACGTTGTCGGTGAGATCCTTCCATGTGCCGGCCACGCCACCCACTTCCGCCTGCCCGCCGAGTTTGCCTTCCGTGCCCACCTCGCGGGCCACGCGCGTGACTTCCGACGCGAACCCGTTGAGCTGATCGACCATCGTGTTGATCGTGTTCTTCAGCGCCAGAATCTCTCCCTTCACTTCGACGGTGATCTTGCGTGAGAGATCCCCCTTGGCGACGGCCGTGGTGACTTCCGCGATGTTGCGGACCTGGCCGGTGAGGTTGGACGCCATCGAGTTGACCGAGTCGGTGAGATCCTTCCAGGTGCCTGCCACGCCACCCACTTGCGCCTGACCGCCGAGCTTCCCTTCGGTTCCCACCTCGCGGGCCACGCGCGTGACTTCCGAGGAAAACCCGTTGAGCTGATCGACCATCGTGTTGATGGTCTCGTTCAGTTCCAAGATTTCCCCCTTCACGTCGACGGTGATTTTGCGCGAGAGATCGCCGCGGGCCACCGCCGTGGTCACGTTCGCAATATTGCGGACCTGTGCGGTGAGGTTGGTCGCCATCGCGTTGACGGAGTCGGTGAGATCCTTCCAGGTGCCTGCCACGCCCGGCACCACGGCCTGGCCGCCAAGGCGTCCGTCGGTTCCCACTTCACGGGCCACGCGCGTCACTTCCGAGGCGAACGACCGGAGCTGATCCACCATCGTGTTGATGGCTTCCTTGAGCTGCAAAATTTCGCCCCGCACGTCCACGGTGATCTTTTTGGAAAGGTCGCCGTTGGCCACGGCGATTGTCACGTCGGCGATATTACGGACCTGGGCCGTGAGGTTGCCGGCCATCTGGTTGACCGATTCGGTCAGTTCCTTCCACACCCCCGACACGCCCTTGACCTGCGCCTGCCCGCCGAGCTTCCCCTCGGTGCCCACTTCGCGGGCCACCCGGGTGACTTCCGAGGTGAACACCGAAAGCTGTTCGATCATCGTATTGACGAGTTTCGCCGAGCGAAGGAATTCTCCCTTGAGTGCCCGGCCGTCCACCTCCAACTCCATCGATTGGCCAAGATCCCCCTTGGCCACCGCGCCGATGGTGCGCGCGACGTCCGTCGTGGGTCGCACCAAGTCGTCGAGCAGCGTGTTCAAGGAATCGACCTTCGTCGCCCAACCGCCGATGGCCCCTGGCACTGACATGCGCTGCTTCAGTCTTCCCTCTTTGCCGACCGACACGCTCAACCGCGCCACTTCCTGCGAGATACGATCCTCATGGGCAAGCGCCTGGTTGAAAGCCTCCGCAATGCGTCCATCGGTTCCTGCCCAATCCGCCGGCAATCGCACGGAGAAATCCCCATCGCGCAGTGCCAGGACCGCGGCCAGGATCTGGCGCGATCGGACCTCCGCCGAAGAATCCGCAGGATGTTCAGGAGGCTGTGTCACTTGCACCCGGGCGGACTTCCCATTACCCGGGGTCGTGGAAGAAAAAGGCTTCTTACGGCCGCGGCTCGTCGTCAATTCTGCCATGGTACTGAGGAGCGAATAGAGGATTGATAAAAGACGTGCGATGCCCGCCGCAAGGAGGGCGATGTGCAGGCATTATGTGCAAAACTCTGCTGATGTGCGAACAAGGATTTTGCTGCCTTCGCATTTTAAACTGTACCACGTTGGCCGCCAAATCGAAGCCTGTTGGGAAGTTCAAGGGAGGTGTCGTGGAATTCACTACATCACTAGGGAGTATTTTGCTTCAGCCTGGGTACCAAGCTCGGGACAATTTTGGTCTCCCACCCCGGGCGTCTGCTCCGTTCGAGATGCCTTGGCGAGAAGAGCCTATAAAGTAGGTTCTCGTAGGTTCCGATCAGTCTCAACACCAGAACCGCGCTATCCCAGTCAACGCGTAAGTGTTCGCCTACTTTTGAAATGCCCCCCGATACACGAGCGAGTTTGTCCAGAGTCATGCACCGAAGGATGGCAGCGCACGCTCCACCCTGGACTCCCGACGACCAAGGTTGCGCACCATTTCTGGTGGAAGCCGTTGCCGGGATATGTTTAAATCTGGCCTGTGTCCGCGCTACCTTGGGTCGTCTGAATCTGTGAGCTGGTCTTTTCTGGGGGGGTAACGTGTCTCACTGGGGAGGTCCGCTTATCCACCACGGCGACTTAAAAAATAGCCTCCTCCACCTCCGAACAGAATCACCAGCACGACGATTAAGATAATCAACTCAGTACTCATGGTATTCTCCCTAGGACAATGGATTTCGTTGAATCCAGTTCGACGAGCGATTAACGGCAATACGAGGGATGCACTTTAGATGCCAATTCGGTGTCACATCGCAGCTCCAACTCCGTTGTCCAAAAAGTAGAGAAAAGTAGAGAAACGAGAACATACTCATCCGTGACCCAGGGTGGTGGCTAGGTTAGCCGAGATGGAACCCGACTGACCTTCCTAAGCTGTGAGATTGAACACCTTCGGTCGAGTTGCGATGGTCCGGTGGCTATCGCTTTGCCGCTGACGCAACGGGCCGGCTCACAGCGGTATGGTCGGAAGCACCGATCAGCCGGACGGTGCTAGCCGCCAGTTTAGGTCCAGTTTAAAAGCAAACCAAAGCAAGGGAAGGTCAAAGACCGGAGCTTGGCGTCTAGCAGCTGGTGCCGTTCACCGGTAACTGACGCCATGCTGCTCGCTGCTACTTCGGGCGCGAGCGGCAACCCCAGGTGACGCTGGCGTTTGTGTTCACCATTTCCGAAAGGGGGGCGGCTTTTTTTGAGTATTGCTTTTGGCAGGGTTTGCCGTATGGTGAAGGTTGCAAATGATGGCGCCGGCGTGGAGTATTGCTCGATTCATATTGAGCATTGCTCTGCCGGAGCGCGATGGATCGCATCGGGGTAGTTCTGGCCTTCACGGTCAGGGCTGCAGCGTAATTTATAACTGGCCTGCGGTGCGCGCTCGTTGGAGTACAGCCTTCAGGCTGCTTTGGGTGGAGCGGGAGTGGTTTTCGGCGCAAAGGCGCGAAGGGGCAAAGACCCCGGCGCGCCGGGACATGCTGCGCGCAAAGAAGAAAGGGGATCACGAAATCTAGAAAAAGGGAAAGCACGAAAAACTAGTCAGTTTGAAAAGATGAAGTCCAACTGTGCGCTTGGGGTGCGCGCAGAAGACGCGAAGTGGAGAAGGGTATCCGCAGCTCGCGCAGATTTTACAGATGGCTGAGAAAATGGCAGAACAAGCCGGAGAACAAGCGGAGAACAAGCGGAGAACAAGCGGAGAACAAGCGGAGAACAAGATCAGCAACCTATTGCCGAGTAACAAGTTACGGCGGCGAACAAGGAGAGTGCCCCAGGTTATGCTGTTGGCAGCCGTTGACCTACATGGTGCCTAGCTGGTCGCCTAGCGTGGCGATCTCCAGGGCTACCAACCGGCGCACGACTTCCCGGGCGTGGCTCGGGCGGCGCAGGGGTTCTTTGGTCAGCAACTGGTGGACGAGTTCCGCCACTGGCTCTGGCAGGTCGGGGACGAGTTGGTCGAGGGGCCGGGGCGTACACTGGCGATGGGCGGCGGCCAGTTCGGCCAGGTTGCGGCCGACGAAGGGGGGCCGACCCGTGAGCATTTCGTAGAGTGTTGCGCCGAGGCTGTAGAGATCGCTCCGGGCGTCGAAGCCGCCGGCCGAGCGAATCATCTCCGGCGCGATGTAGTTCCAGGTGCCGGCCACCCAGCGGTCGGCTGCGGAGCCGGGTTCGCCGATGAGTCGCGCGAAACCCAGGTCGATCAGCGTGGCATGTCCTTCGGGACCGACCACAATGTTCTCCGGCTTCACGTCGGCGTGGAGCCAACCCTGGTCGTGTAGTGCGGAGAGTGCTTCGGCGACTTGCCGCGCGATCCAGATGGCGATCGGAACAGCAATTCGAGAGGTGGAGGGGATCCGGCTGGCGGAAGCGATCGAAGCGGCGAGCGTGTTGCCGGGCAGGCGTGGCAGCACAATGTAATACGGAGGATCTTCCAGGTTGCCATCGACCACGGTCGCGAGATGGCGATGGCGGATCTGGCTGCCGACGGTTGCCTCGCGGAGCAACATGTCGAGAGCCCGTTGTTCTTCTTGCCAGTGCGCGTGCAGGCGTTTGACGACATAGGGCCAACCGGCGGCCGCGGTGTCGGTGACGGCCGCGTTGTCCGTGGCGGCGGTGTCGTCCGTGACGGCGGTGTCGTCCGTGACGGGTCGGGCCTCGCGGATCGTGGTCAGCGGGCCTTCGTGCAATTGTTTGCCCAGCCGCCAGCGGCCGAGGGTTTCGGTCGGCGTGGAAAGTGCGGCCGCCGGTTCAAACTGCCGGCGCAGCACGGGGGCAAATGGGGCTCGGGGACGGGCGATGTAGGCCATCGACAGGCGTGGTTTCTAGCGGAGGAGAGGAGGCAGAGGAGTGGGATCAGGGGGCCGCCTACTCATGAAATCGGAATAAACCGCCAGGACAGTTGACTATTGATCGGAGGATCGGGTTGATGCAGCTAGACTCTGCCGGTGAGGCAGGCTGTAGGAGTGAGGCTGGAGGCTGTAGGTGGTAGGCTGGAGGCAAAGAAGGGTTGCATGCCGAGGCTTCTTCATTCCTGAAGCCTACAGCCTACTTGCCTACAACCTAATACTTGCTCCCAGCCGGAGGGGGGCTTAAAATCGAGACTTTCAATAAGGGTACTTTCGAAACTTACAGCCCAGGCAAGGAATTTTTCTATGGCGATTCGACTCAAGTTAACGCGCTGGTTGACCACAGCGCGGCGGCAAGCGGCCGTGGTGGTGGCTCTCACGTTTTTGCTAGGTGCGCTGGCGGGCTGTGATAATCCTGCGAAACCTGGCGGCACCGCTGCGGCAGGCGGGACGACCGGTGCGGGGGGAACTGCGTCGGGCAAAGTGCGCCGCGTGATCATGATGACCAATGGAGCCGATCCGTTTTGGGACGCCATGCGGGCCGGGATGACGAAGGGTGAGAAGGATTTTGATTT
This sequence comes from Planctomycetota bacterium, assembly GCA_021413705.1. Taxonomy (GTDB): domain Bacteria; phylum Planctomycetota; class Planctomycetia; order Pirellulales; family UBA7805; genus JAIOPX01. Next base: position 36,008 of record JAIOPX010000016.1, read on the forward strand.
GGAGTCGGTCGGACTAAAGGCCGTGATGGATGTCGGCGATGGCACGAGCGCCGCCCAGATCGACAAGCTGAAGAATTATGCCAATCAAACCGACGTGGCGGCCGTGGCCATTTCGTCTACCGATGCCAAGAGCCCTGCCCTGGCCGACGCCATGCGGAATCTGCAGAAGCAGGGAATCTTCGTCATCACGATTGACTCGGATATGGATCGTGGCACGGTTCGCGATGCGCGGTTCGCCTATCTGGGGACAGACAACATTGTCGGCGGACGGCAGATGGGTTTGGCCGCCAAGGGCATCCGACCCGAGGGGGGCAAGTATGCGGCTTTTGTCGGGCTCAAGAGCGCGGCCAACGCCAAGGAGCGGCACGACGGTTTCGCCGACGGGGCAGGAGAGAAGTTCAAGGAGCTAGAGTATCTCGGTGACGAGATGGATTTGGCGGTTGCCCAGAAAAATGTGCAGGACGCCATCAGCCGCAGCAAGGATATCGACACGTTCGTGGGCATCTGGGCGTACAATGCCAATGCTATCGTTCAGGCGCTGGAAAAAGAGCCCGATGTTCGCAAGCGTTCGCTCGTCGTCGTGTTCGACGCGGCGCCGCTGGCGCTGAAGCACATGGCCGACGGCAAGATCGACGCCATGATCGTGCAGAACCCTTATGACATGGGTTACAAAGGGGTGCAGTTGATGAAGGCGTTGGTCGGCAAGGACGGAGAGACGGTAAAGAAGTTGTTTCCCGGCTACAATCCAGAAACGAAGAAGTTCGGTAAGCCGGACGATGACATTCACATCACGGAATTGCGAGTTGTGGTGCCGGACAAGAACAAGTCGCTCAAGCAGGAGTCGTTCGACAAGGGAACCGTGTTCTTCAAGCTCGGAGAGTTTCAGAATTGGCTCAGTGAGCGGGGGCTGACTGGCTCATGAGTGAGGGCCAAGAGCAAGGATGGTTGTCCAGTTTTTTGAGGCGGTATCGCAATGAAGTGGGGCTCGTCATCGCCATTTTCGCGGTGGTGAGCTTCACCACGGCGATGGATCCCGCGTATCGAGAAAAGCCGTGGTCCAACGCTACGGAATTGCTGCGCCAGGTGTCGATGGTGGGCATCTTCGCGCTCGGGGCCGCGCTGGTGATCATCGCCGGCGGGATCGATCTCTCCAGCGGTTCAGTCATCGCATTTAGCGGAGCGATCTGCGCTTCGCTCATGTTGGCGCTGGCGCCAGTGGATGATCAGGGCCACGCGATCGTGAGCAGCCTCAGCACCAGGATTCTGTTGCTGGCCATCCTGGGTACGCTGGCGGTCGGTTTTCTCATAGGCACGTTCCACGCCTGGTTGATAACTGTCGTGGGGCTTCCTCCGTTTGTGGCGACCCTGGCTTCGCTGGTGGGGCTGCGTAGTCTGGCCCGTGTGTTGGTGCCGGCGGTGAGCAAGCTTTATACAGGAAACGACACCAAGCAGCTCTACGTTTATGATGATGCTTTCCGCCAGTTGGGTTCGACGTGGTGGATTCCCTTAGTGATTTTTGTGATCCTGGCGATTGCGATGTGGGTGTTGCTGAGCAAGACCGTGGTCGGGCGGCACCTGTATGCCATGGGTGGGAATGAACAGGCGGCGCGCCTCAGCGGCATCCGCACCGATCGGCTCAAGTGGCTGGCCTACGCGATCGCCGCCATGACAGCATCGTTAGCCGGCATCCTGTATTGCGCGTACGTGGCCACGGCCGATCCCGAAAAAGTGGGCCGGGGCTATGAATTGACGGCCATCGCCGCCGCCGTTGTGGGTGGATGCAGCCTGCAAGGAGGAATCGGCACGGTGCAAGGGGTTCTCTTGGGCGTATTATTCCTGCGAGTCGTGATCGATGCCGTCGCCAAGTTGATCAAAGGAGGAACGGCGGACGATTTTGAAGGGATGATCGTAGGTTTGCTGGTCGTGCTCGCCGTTGCCTTTAACGAGCTTCGACAAGGACGAGGAGGACGCAAGCAGGAGTTTTTTCCCGGTGTGCTGGGACTAATGACGATGGTGATTCTCACCGGCGGCGCAGGCATGATGGCCACGTTGACGATCAGTCTGCGGGCTGGCTGGATCGCTGCCATCGTTGCTGCGGTGGTATTGGTTGCCATTCGCCTCTTGGAAAGCCGACGCCGTACAAGTGATCGAAAGTCGGCCGCCTAAAGCTGGCAGTCCGTCCATTGAATTGTTGCCATGATCGATTCAACCCCACTGATCGCCATCGACCATGTCACCAAGCGCTACCCTGGCGTGGTGGCGCTCGACGATGTGTCGTTCGACATCCTTTCCGGCGAGCTGCATGCCATCTGTGGCGAGAATGGCGCCGGCAAAAGCACCCTCATGAAAATCCTCTCGGGCGTGGTCGCCGAGCATGAAGGGGAGATTCGCATCCGAGGCCAACGCGCGTCGTTTCGTGGCACGCGCGATGCGGAAGCCGTCGGCGTGGCCATCATCCACCAGGAACTTAACCTGGTGGAAGATCTCTCCGTGGCCGCCAACATCTTTCTGGGGCGCGAACTGCGCGGGCCGCTGGGCTTGCTGAAAGACCGCGAGATGGAAACGCGGGCAGGCGATCTGCTGCGGAGCCTGGAATGCGAAGTGCGTCCCGATGCCCGCGCGGGCAGCCTCCGCGTTGGCGATCAACAGCTTGTCGAAATCGCCAAGGCTCTGTCGATCGAAGCCGACATCCTGATTATGGATGAGCCGACCAGTGCTCTGACTGAAACCGAAGTGGCCCGGCTGTATCGCGTCATCACGCGGCTGCGGGAGCGCGGCGTGACCATCCTCTATATCTCCCACAAGATGGACGAGATCTTCCGCCTGGCCGATCGCATCACCGTGTTGCGCGACGGCCGCTGGGTGCGCACGTTGGGGAAGGATCAAACGACTGCCCGGGAGGTCACGCATCTGATGGTCGGCCGCGAGATCGAGCAGACCCATTTTGACGAGCCGCGCCGGCCTGGGGAGGTGGTGCTGGCCGTCGAGAAATTGTCGCTGGCCTGGCCGGGACACGCTCGAGCATGGCGCTTGCACGAAGTGAGTTTTGAACTTCGCCGCGGCGAAGTGCTCGGCATCGCGGGACTGATGGGAGCCGGCCGCACGGAATTGCTCGAATGCCTCTTCGGAGCCAGCGGTTTGCTGCCAACTGGCTCGATTCGCCTCGATGGCCGCAGAGTCCGCTTCGAGCATCCGCGCGAAGCACTGCAGGCTGGCTTGGCACTGGTCACCGAAGACCGCAAGCGGCTGGGGCTATTCGCTCAGATGGACGTGGGGGAGAACGTCACCGTTTGTTCGCTCGGCAAGGCGGCCACTTGCGGGTTGATCGGCCGCGGCAGAGAAGACGCCATTGCGGCCGGCAGCGTGAAGCGGCTGGGTGTGAAAACGGCCGGCCTTCGCACAGCCATCACCAGTCTCAGCGGCGGCAACCAGCAAAAAACGATCATCGGCCGCTGGTTGCTGACGGAACCCAAAGTGTTGCTGTTGGATGATCCGACCCGGGGCGTCGATGTGGGGGCCAAGGCAGAATTGTATCGCCTGATCGATCAACTCTGCCGACAGCAACTTGGCGTGATCGTCACCTCGAGCGAATTGCCGGAACTGCTGACGCTCTGCGATCGGATTCTCGTGCTCTGCGAAGGGCGCGTGACGGGCGAGTTTGATCGTAGCCAGGCGACCGAGCAGAAGATCATGGAAGCGGCTACGATGCGCGAAGTAGCCAACGCGATTGCCTAACCCGCGCGGCTGGCAGCGCCGGGATGCACAACTGCTTTTTCTGGAGCGCCGATGCGAACGATCAGCTTTTCAAGCACCAGCCGGGCCCGCGCGGGGGCCGAGCTGACACCCTTCATCGCCAAATCCGCCTCCAGCAGCCAGCGATAGATCTGGCCGCCACGAGTGCGACCCAGCCGCATCAGCCGCGGTTCCACCTGGCGGATCACGAAGGGACGGCAACCGGCCTGCGTGAGCGCTTCGGATAGTTTCAGCGGCTGCCTCGTCCCCTGGGCGGCGATGTAGAGCCGCGTCGCCCGGGCAAGCATTCGCAGTGTGAAGGCGATTTGACCCAGGATGGCGATGGGATGTTCACCGGCCAGAATCAAGCGATCGAGTTGCTGCAAGGCGTCGGCCGTGCGACCTTCGCAGGCGGCGTCGAGCATCTCCCAGCCGGTGCGGGCACGCCAGCCGCCGACGGTGTCTTTGACCATCTCGGGGGTAATCTCGCCGCCGGGACCGGCGATCAGCGATAGTTTCGAGATCTCCTGGTCGAGCAGGCCCAGGTCGGCGCCGATGATCTCCAGCAATTGATCGACCGCGCCGGAGGCCAGCTTCGCGCCTCGGTTTTTCGCCGTTGCGGCAATCCATTTGGCCACAGCCGCCGTGCCGGGTGTCTTGCAATCGATTTGCAGCCCGGTCTCGGCCACCGTTTTGTAAAGCCGGGTGGTGGCCGCCCAGGTGGTGACCATCAACAGCAGGATGCCGCTGGTCTTGGGCTTGCGGACGTAATCTTCCAGTTCGCTGCGGAAGCGGCTGACGAAGGAGTCGGCATCTTCCACAATGACAAGCCGCTGCCCGCCGCCGAACATGGACATGGTCGAGAGTTCATCCATCACGTCGCGAAGCTCGGCCTCCGAGCCGTCGGCCTTGCAGAGCGACAACTCAGCGTCGTCGGTCGTCAGCACATTTTGCCGGATCGCGGCCACAACTTGTCGCTTCAAATAGGCATCGTCGCCAAACACCACACACACCGACTTCGGCGCGTGGCTGTCCAACTTGGCGAGGAAATCGAGAGCGACGATCGAGGCGGACATCCGTGCTTTCCCTGTGTGAGCTATGGGAACCCATCCCGAATATATCGGATGGAGCGGGGGGCCGGCAGTAGCCGAACCGACTGAAGAGGAGGGTCAATACAGGATAGGATAACTCCATGTAAAGACGAGACTTAGACGCTTTAAAGGCATGTGGACAACCTGTGTGGACTGGGCGATTTTCCTACGAAGGCCAAGGCTGCTATCATGCTGACAGACCAGAAGCACCCCCTCTTCCAGGAGCAAATTGCCATGCGAGCCGTGATAGCAAGTGCGTTGGGCCTTTTGGCAGTTGGATTGGCAGCGCGAACCGTATCTGCGTGCAGTTGCATTCAGCCCCCACCGCCGCAGCAGGCGATGGAGGCCTCGTCGGCCGTGTTTACCGGCAAGGTGGTCGAGATTCAACAAGGTCAACAACAGTTCGCTCCGAAGCGCGTGACGTTTGAAGTAGATCGGTCGTACAAGGGATTGGATGGCGGCCGCGTGGAGGTGACGACAGCCGCGGATGGCGCCATGTGTGGCTTTGGGTTTCAAAAGGGGAAAAGCTATCTGGTGTATTGCTACGGCGACAAAGAATCGCTCAACACCAATCTGTGTACACGGACCAAGAGCATGGAGAATGCCGGCGACGATCTGAAGGAGCTTGGGGAAGGGAAGAAGCCTTGAACGAAACTGGCATGCGACACACTCTGAGCCTGCACCGATGACCAAGAACCGGCTGGAGGCTTTCAGCGACGGTGTGATCGCCATCATTATCACCATCATGGTGCTGGAACTTAAGGCGCCGGAGGGGATCGATGTGGCGGCATTGCGACCGTTGATACCCGTGTTCTTGAGTTACGTATTGAGCTTTGTTTTCCTGGGCATCTATTGGAACAATCATCATCACCTGTTGCAGGCCATCAAGCACGTCGATGGCCGGGTGCTGTGGGCGAACCTCCATCTACTGTTCTGGCTGTCGCTGATTCCGTTCGCCACGGCCTGGATGGGGGGCAATCATTTCTCAACGTGGCCGGTGGCGATCTATGGCGTGGTGCTGCTCTTGGCTGCCGTGGCATACTTCATCCTCACGCACGTCCTGCTGGCGTTGCACGGGAGCGACTCGCTGCTGGCGGCAGCGATGGGAGCCGACATCAAGGGAAAGATCTCGATGGCTTCCTACGTGGTGGCGATTCCCCTGGCGTTTGTCAGCCCCTGGCTGGCCTGCGGCATCTATGTGCTGGTGGCCGTCATGTGGCTAGTGCCCGATTCGCGGATCGAAAAAAAGCTGGCGCAGTGATGCGGAAAAAATATTACGGGATAACTGTTGATTGGCAGGTATCATTGCGGTTAGGAGAGTGACATGGACCAAACCACGTTCTGGAGCCTGATCGACAGAATCGACCGCGGAGCCCTTAATGCGGGGGATGAAGATGCCGCGGTCGCTCCCCTGATCGATGAACTATCGCGCTGCCCCGAGCAAGAAATGCACGAGTTTGAAGATATCCTCGCGCAACAGCTTTACGATCTTGATGGGCACATCTATGCGGAAGCCGCGGATGAGTCCGGGCCGTCGGGGGACGCCTTTCTCTATGCGCGGTGCTACGTGGTCGGATGTGGGCGGGACCACTATGACGCAGTAAAGGCGAACCCCACGCTCATGCCAAAATCGCTCGACCAATGGTGTGAATCGCTCTTGTATGTCGCATCGCGGGCCTGGGCAGCGGCCACAGGCAATAATGAAGAGGACTGGGAACACTTTACAGGCGTGAGTTACGAGACCGGGAGCAATAAAGCGAAATGGAAGTGAACTCATCGGACGCAAGCCAAACAGGAGCCAGCACATGCCTCACGGCACCGTACGCGATGTGATCCCGGCTCCAGCGAGCGACGTGTTCGACCTGCTTCACGACTATCAGCGGCGGCTGGAGTGGGACACACTGCTGCAGGCGGCCTATCTCACCGACGACCACACTCAGGCGGACCTGGGGGCGGTGTCTATCTGTCGCGGCAAGTGGATGCTCGGCGGCATCGCTTTGAAAACCCGCTATGTCTCCTTTCGCCGGCCCGAAGTGGCAGCCGTGAAAATGCTCGACCGGCCGCCGTTGTTCGAAGAATTCGCCGCCACGATCCGGCACCAAGACTTGGAGGGAGACTGTTCTTCAATTGAGTATGTCTTCCACTTTTCGGCCCGGCCGAAGTGGCTGCGGCCAGTGCTTCAACCGTTGATGACTTGGGTCTTTGCAGTGGAAACGAGGAAGCGACTGCGGGCGCTGCGGAACTATTTTGAGCGGCAGAGACAAGGCACATGCCACACCAGCGCAAGCAAGTAAAATGGGTCGCTCAACTTTCCCACGTTCAGGAAGTGTCGTTGCTTGGCACGGCCGACCTGGATTATTGGAACGACCGATTACGCGGCAAGTCGCTGACTCCCACGGAGCGCGGCGGCCAGGCGCAAATGCTGCTCATCGCTGCCGCCGCCAGGTTTTGCGGCTTGCGGTTTCGAGAGTTGAGCATTTCGGTGCTGGCGCATCGGCAGACGGAAGGCGGTCGGATCGAAGGAGCCTATTTGCTGCAAGCCTTCAATTCACGGCAGTTGTTTGCATTCTGTGAACGGGCATTCTTTGCTACTCCTTACGCTCACGGCAATGTCCGGGTTGCCACCGAGCCTGCTGCGATCGAATTGGCAGTCGGGGGTCATCAGGTCGTGACCGCGAGCATGGAATCGCGGCAGCCCATACGAACTGGCCCGGACGGCTTCGATGGCCCGGTGTTCCTCCCCAGGTCCGCAGTCGAGGAGCCACGCATGTTCTTGGCCCGGATAGGTGGCCACACATCGGTGTATTCCTTCGAGGCGGCCGAAGACGTTTTGGCAATCGATCCGAATGGCAACGCCGCGCTTCAGTCGCTGGTCGATTCGCATTTCACGCCTCGGCAGTGGTCCATTCGCCCGAATGCCGATCATGCGAAATCGAAGACTTATAGCTGGCACGAGGGAATTGCCTGCATCAAGCCGCCCGCCGGAAAAATCGCCGAAAAATAGGATGACACGCCGTGACGCCAGATGTGGAAGCATCATGCGAGTGGCTTGTCAAAAATCGTCTCGTGCGCTAAAATGGAAGGTCTTGCCCGGGGCGGTAGCTCAGTTGGGAGAGCGCTGCGTTCGCAATGCAGAGGTCGAGGGTTCAACTCCCTTCCGCTCCACTTAATCTAAACGATTGCAGTACAAGGGATTGCGTCAATTGATGACGTGATCCCTTTACTGTTTTGTGGGGCGCGGAGATACCTTTGGAGATACCTTTCGGAGAACGAAAGGGAAAGTTTAAGGTACAGAGTCAGGCATCACTTTCGGAGCCTTGGCTGGCTTCCTCGTGGCTCATCGAATGGCACAACCACCGAATGGACACCTTTCTTTTTGAGTCCGTCTGAAGGCCATCACGGCGTCCTGCAGCTACATGTTATTCAGGATCGCGTCAATTTACATTTCGGAGGTAGCAACCGTGCTTCCTCGTTGTGCAAGACCTCCGGAGCCCAATCATGACTCGCGCCTATCGCGATGAACTTCAAGCCGCCTTGTATGATCATCCGGCGTGCCGGTTCCTATCACGAAGATCGCAATCGATCTGCTCAACGACGCCTTTCATTGGGATCCTCTAGCCTTGAACCCGTCCGCCTTGTGCGCAACGATTGCGCACGATGTCCCCACCTGCAGAACTGGCTCTAGGAACGCATAGGACCGTCAGGGTGAGCGGCGTATCGTGACATCTTACAGAAGTCCAGCCTGCTGTTGTCCTGGATATTTTAGCCACGTGCAAGCACTCAGAGCCGCATGGTCTTGATCTCGTCGCGGACGCCTCGCAGCAAGCGATCAGGTTGGCCTCGGCCGGTGCCGTGCGTCGTGCTTAAAAGCACTTCCACGAAATAGTGCTTGCGTGCCAAACTGTTCGCGGAGCCGATCCCCCACCTTATCGAGCCGCTCTTGTTTTCCGCGATCCTCTTCATCGAAGAGCAGCCCCTGCGTCACGCCCGTGCGATCAATATCGCTGACGCCCATTCCCAGCAATCGCATCGGTAGATAATCGCCAGGCACGCGCGTGTTAAGCAATTCGTTGGCGACTTCCCACAGCTCGTTGGTGTTGCTGGTGGGTTGAGGCAGCTTGCGGGAACGTGTGATGGTTCGGAAGTCAGCGGAACGCACCTTGATTTCCACAGTTCTGCCTCGCAGATCATGCCGCCGTAATCTCCGGGCCACCTGTTCTGTCAGTGCCAGCAGCCAGGCTCGCAGCGTTTCCTGATCATCAAGGTCTATAGCAAATGTCGTTTCGTGGGAAATCGACTTGGCCTCCCGGTCTGGCACGACGGGACGGCGGTCGATGCCATGGGCCAGTTCCCACAAGTGCTCGCCGCTACTACCGAACTGATTCTTGAGGACCATCGGCGAAAGCTGGCGCAATTGACCGATGCTTCGCACACCTAGTCCATGAAAGATTTTGCTGGTCTGGCGCCCCACGCCCCACAGGCGCTCCACCGGCAAGGGGTCGAGGAACTCCTGGATCTGGCTTGAATCGACGACTACCATTCCATCTGGCTTCTGAAGGTCGCTGGCGATCTTAGCCAGGAACTTATTGGGGGCCACCCCGACCGAGGCAATCAGGTCGGCTTCATGACGGATGGCATCTTTGATCTGACGTCCAATCGACTCCGAGGAGCCAAAGAGGCCCTCGCTGCCGGTAACGTCCAGGAATGCTTCATCCAGGGAGAGCGGCTCGACCAGCGGCGTAAAGCGGTGGAAGATGTCGCGGATCTGGTGGGAGACCTGGGCATAGTGGTCCATGCGGCAGGGCAGAACGATGGCTTGCGGACAAAGCCTGTATGCAGTCGACGACGGCATGGCGCTGTGGACGCCGAACTTGCGGGCAGCGTAATTGGCAGCTGCCACTACGCCACGCTGACCAGGTGTGCCTCCAACGATGACGGGCTTCCCCTTCAGCTCGGGTCGATCGCGCTCTTCGACCGAGGCATAGAAGGCGTCCATGTCAACGTGGAGGATCATTCGGCAACCTAACGGTGAGGAGGCGCTCGTTGACAACTGTGGCCATCAATGCACCCATTTCTTCGGAAATCCTTCCAGTGCTCCGCCTGAGGTCGGTTTCCACAGCACAACCTGGTCTATCTGCCTAGCGAGTTCAACATCGCTGTTCGTGATCGCCCGCACGCGGTGGGTTTGCAGCTTGACCGTCACCTTGGCGTAGCCGATGCTCAGGTCCGGGTGATGCCAGGCAGCCTCAGCCAAGTATCCGATGGTGGATGTCAGCATCATCGTGTGCGGCCAGCCGGGCGTCGTGTATGTGCGCCGCAACCAACCCTCGCGGACCTCCCAGTCCGGTAGACCGGCCAGGGCGTCGTTCAGCTCGGATTCGGTCAGGACATGATCTTCTGGCATGAACTTGGCCTCCTTACGATCTGATGCCAACGCGGTATGCTGGGCACAGCCGTGAAATTCAATTAAATGGTACCACTGCCCCAGCGAACATTAAATGACTCGGCGAAGCACCCGATGAACTTTTCGACAACCGTAGAGGCGTACCATCAACGCAGCAAACATCGCTTCGACCGCTATGCGGCTACCTTGGGATACTTGGATTGGGCAAATCAGCCCCATCCATTTCGATATTATGAGAGGGCTTCCTCCACGCGATTGGAGTTGAACCGAGAGTTGCCACCTATTGAATACGATCAGATTTACCGGCCAGACTCCCTGCCGCCAGCGCCGCTCAACCTGGAAATCTTGTCCGACTTCTTCTTTTACAGCCTGGCGCTCTCCGCCTGGAAACAAGCTGGCGAGAAACGCTGGGCACTGCGGGTCAATCCCTCAAGCGGAAACTTGCATCCGACAGAAGCGTACCTTTTTCTGTCTGCGCTCTCCCCAGACGAAGCCTCGCTGGAGCTATATCACTACGTCTCAGAAAGCCACGCGTTGGAACTTCGCGCGACGTTCCCACACGAAGTGTGGCAGGGAGTGATGGGACATCAACCAAGAACCTCTTTTCTCGTCGGCCTGAGTTCCATCATTTGGCGAGAGGCTTGGAAGTACGGCGAGCGGGCATTTCGTTATTGCCAACACGACATCGGACATGCCATCGCGGCACTGAGGATTTCTGCCGCGTTGTGCGGCTGGCAGCTCACGCTGGTCCCGACTTGGTCCACTGAGGATTTGGCGTCGCTGCTGGGACTCGATCGCAAGCAGGACTTTATTTCTGAGGAGCACGAGGAGCCCGAGGTTCTCGCCCTGATTACCACCACGACGGATGGAACGCACTCACCGTCGTTGTCGTCGCCCTCGAAGGAGCTGATCCAAAAGATCCAATCCGCGGACTGGTACGGTCGCGCCAACAGGCTTAGTCAGGAGCACGCTCCATGGCCCGTTATTGACGAAGTGACGATGGCGACGAAGAAGCCATGGCAGGCGGGACCAACAACACCTCCACACGCCTTGCCTGATTGGCCTCCGGTGAGTCTCCTTCGACCGGGCTGCGACGCCCGAAACATCATCTATCAACGGCGGAGCTGTCTAGGGCTGGACGGGGCCAGCCGGACATCACGGGACGACTTTCTGCGAATGCTGCACTGCACCTTGCCGGGGCCACATCCGCCCTGGGATGCACTCTATTGGCCGCCTATGATTCACTTGGTGGTCTTCGTACACCGCGTCGACGATGTGGCGCCCGGACTGTACATCCTCGTGCGGAATCCTCAGAAGAAAGATTTGCTCAGGGAGGCGATGCGGGACACTTTTATGTGGGAAACTCTGCCTGGGGTGCCCGAAGGCTTTCCGCTGTTCTTACTGACCACGGCGGACTGTCGAGAAACTGCGCAAGCGGTTAGTTGTCACCAGGACATCGCGGCCGATGGGTTTTTCAGCCTGGGCATGCTTGCGGATTTCGCCGAACCGATTCGCCACTACGGTCCCTGGTTCTATCGCAATCTGTTCTGGGAAGCGGGCATGATCGGCCAGGTGCTTTATCTGGAAGCCGAGGCCGCTGGGGCTCGCTCCACAGGGATTGGTTGCTACTTCGACGATCCTGTTCACCAGATTCTGGGGCTGGCGGATAGCCAGTTTCAGGACCTCTACCACTTCACGGTCGGCGTCCACGTCGAAGACGCTCGCCTTCAGAGCTGGCCTGCTTATTCATCTACTGACCATCACAAAATGCGACCGCCCGCTCCCTAGGGGAAGCACTGTCGCGACTGTCCCGGAGCGCAATCTGGATATACTATTGACATTGCAAAGGGAGCAACCAAGTTCGGGCGGGCCTACTATGTCAGGCTCGTTTAGCCCTCGCCGCAGTCAGCCAACGATCGAGTTGATTCGCGAACGCTTGTCGATCGTTGGCATTGAAGTTCGCCGGTCCTCCCGTGATCTGACCTCCTCCGCGCAGCCCATCCAGAAGATTCCGAACAGCAAGCCGCTCACCGACGTTGTCGTGAGTGTACAGCTCCCCGCGGGGGTTGAGCGCTTGCCCGCCCTTGGCAACCACGTCAGCGGCCAGCGGAATGTCAGCCGTAATCACAAGATCGCCCGGCACAACCAGTTCTACGATGCGCCGATCGGCGACGTTCATCCCCCCAGCGACGAGCAAGCTGTCGATGAACTCGGAACGGGGCGTGAACATGGACTGATTGGCGACCAGTGTGACCTTGGTCTTGGTTCGAATCGCGGCCCGAAATAGCAGCTCCTTGATTACACCCGGACAGGCGTCGGCATCTACCCAGATTTGCATCGCGCTGAACCTCAATCCAATCCCAGGGGATCTCTTCAAAGCCGCTTATCGCTGTGCCGCCGGCTTCACAGCGCAGGCAGCCAAATCCAGGCACAGTAACCGGTCCCCGCCCCGGACATAAAGCAACCCGTGCGAGACGACTGGCGCGGCCCACGCGGGCCACATCAGTAATTTCCGATCTGGTGCGACGGCGTCTTTGCCCAATGGCAGCTCCGCGACGATTTCGCATTGCTTGGGCGTAGCACGGATCAGCCACAGCGTTCCGTACTCGCCCAGGCAGATGAAATGGCCATCAACATATGTCAGCGTCGAGCGAGTCATATCCGGACGGCTCCACATGACCTTTCCCGATTTCCACTCGATGCACCGCAACTCAGCATCGCCCGTGTTACGGCCGCTGGAACCATAAAGATAACCAGCGTCGTAGATCGGCGTGTTCCAATGCGTCTTCATCGCTTTCTCGCGTTTGTTCCGATCATCACGCCAGACGACCGTGGAACCACCCGGGCGGACCGCCAATAAGGAGCTGCCCGGCCCGTAGGTTTCCGAGATGAAGACCTCGTTACCCACCACCACAGGATTGCTGGCGTTGACGCTCTCGGCGATGCTGGCCCGCCAGGGATAGTGAAAATCGATCTTACCTGTGGCCGGCTCAAAGCCGATCAAACCACCCCTGGCGAAGACAAACCCCCAGCGCCGTCCGTCAATCGTCGCCATCACGGGTGACGCATAGCTGGCCAACTCCTCGCCGGTACGGTATTTCACTTCGCCACTGTATTTGTCGAAAGCCACAATCGCGGTGCCATTGTTTCGCGCAGGATCGACCGCACCGAGGGGCTGACCTTCTGGATCGGTGCTCCCGCCCACTTGCGCGATCAGCAAGTCGCCCTCAATCACGGGTGTGCTGCCGACGCCAAAGAAGTTCGGAACCACGCCGAATTGCCCTACCGTGTCGCATTTCCATAGTACTTGGCCGTCGGCTGCGCGTAGGCAGTGCAACATTCCCTCCGCCCCCCGCAGGTACACACGGTCGCCATCGATAACAGGGCAGCAGCGAGGACCGTTGCTGTAGCCATAAGGGTCTTCATACTTGGTGGCGTATCGAAACTCCCAGACTGGCTGACCCGTACGGCTTTCCAGGCATCGCAGCCGATTTTGATCGCGGTGCCGATCGAAAAGGTACAGCCGGTTCTGGCTCACGGACGGTGCCGCGTAGCCTTCGGCGATTTTAGTCTGCCAAATCAGCGGTGGACCATCTGCGGGCCAGGGAAGATGGATGCAATGCTCGGGAGATTTGCCGTCGCCGGTGGGGCCGAGGAAACTGGGCCAATCGGCACCCTCATTCGCCGGCACTGGCAAAACACGACTCGGGGCTTTCGCCGAATCACCGTGCGTGCTGTCGGCCGCCTTCTGAGGTTTATCGACCTCCTGAACGCGGCTGGGTGGCTGGCACGCCGGCACGACGATTAGGAAAACCAAACCCAGGGTCGCTGGTATATGAGGCCGTGCAGCCATGACAATGTGGAGGATCATGCGGCTGCCTCAGGTAACCTCTGGGGACATCAAGTGGCATCCCGTTTCTCGACGCCAATGCTCGGTCTCGTATGCCAATAGGCCCACAACAGAAATACGCCTTGCAATGGAAACCGTAACACGTGCAACCAGGGGGGCGCGGGAAGCACTTCTTGATGCTGGTACACATATATGTTCGCGGGAAAGACCGCGATCAATAGAGCAAAAATGCCCCATGCTGCCAGCCGTGAAAACCGCGGTACGAGCAGCAATGCGCCCAGTGCCATCTCACCGAAGCCGCTAAGATAGACCAGTTCCTGATGCCAGGGCAGGTACGGCGGCATGATCTTGACGTAGAACTCCGGCTTCACGAAATGCATTGTGCCGGCGCCCACCATGAAGATGGCCAGAACGTAACGGGATACCACTTTGAACTGACGCATTGCTTTGGCTCGACACGTACCCTTCCGCCTGGCGCATAGCGGACGAAACATCAGGCAAAATAAAATCCCCTTGGTCGTCGTTTGCAGCCCGACACTTACTTTTCAATCCACGTCGGTGGGGGCTCGATCTCCGCAGCCGGCTCAGATCCGACATCTTTGCGTCCGCTGCCAGCCAAGCGGCTGATTGCCCGCACGTTCATATCGTGGTCGCAAAGGATCTGGCAGCTCAACCGGACGCCGGTCAGGCCACGCGCTTGGAGTACGTCGCGCTCAGCCACCGTCATCTGGTCCGGTTCGCCCTCCACAAACTCCACGCGGCAGGTGGTACATCGCGCGTGTCCGCCGCAGGCATGTAGTTGGTCAATTCCCGCATCCTGTTCCAAGGCGAGCACCAGCCTCTTGCCCGTCGCAACTTCAAACTCGCCCACTCCTTCCACGATGAGTCGTGACATTGGTTGATGCCTCTCGATGTTTTTGAACTGCATTCCTGCACGGCCCCATTTATCGAGCGTATCCGCTGGCGGTCTTTCTCGCTAGCGGGACACCGACCTGAAAACAGCCACGTTACATGTCGGCTCGATCCCTCTCGCATTAGAATGATCGCAATCGTATCTCTAAAAAACGGCTTTCGTAGATTGCGATGCACCGGTCCGAGGAAGCTGTTTTCGACGGAAAGCACAATGCTGGTAGACTGAAACTCCCGCCATCTCTTGCAGCCTACAAAAGCTGACTGACGGGCATGTATCGCTCACGGCACTTGGACGTGCGCCAGCTGTGTCCACCATATAGTCCGGTAAGCACCTTAATGCCGAAGGCAAACCCTTGGGTCTGAGTCAAGTCCGTCGCCTCCTGTCCGTCAGGCGCAAGAAGGATCGCCGTAAGTGGCAGTTCAGTGCCTTGAAGAAGGGATGGACCCTTCGACAGCTAAACTCGACGCTCGTGAGGAAGGGGAAAAGAAGTTCTGGTGGGCGAGCATTGAAGACACCGACAACCTCACGCGATGCGCTTCAGCAGGTGATCGGTGAATCAGAAGCATGGTTGAAGCGGTATGGCAATGTCTGGTCTGGCGACGCGGGAGCAAGCCTGGGGCGTAGTGCAGCACAGCCCAGCCTGACAAAATTGCGAGACACGGCAACGGAGTTGCTGGAGCGGCTTGAGCGCGCCGCACGGAAGGTGAGATCTGAACTGAAAAAACGTCCAGTCAAAAAAACCAGGAAGCAGCCGGGCAGAAAATAGTTTGGAGGCGGCCTACTATTATGGCTTGCCGCCCAGCCCCAACTCCCCCGCGATCTCCGCCGTCGCGTCAACTGGATGTGCTCATCTACCTCGATCCAGATTGGGCAGCCCCTTCGCACCAGGACCATGTTGAGCTTGCGGGATAGTGGCGTGGCTACGACGGCTTCAAATGTTCAAGGCCGAATGGACAGTGACCTTGCCACTCGCCCCTTCTCTCCAGACTCGTGTTCGATCAGGACTTTATCGCCAGAATGCAGGTCATCGAGTTTGAAATAAATCAGCACTTTTTCCGGCACACATGAACGGTGACGTCAGGGGTGAGGGCGCCGGACGGAGCGGGCTGGATGACATTAGCCTCCTTACCCCGACCTGGAATTTGGTCGTTTTCTATTGCTGACAAAATCAAGCGAGTCGACGGGGCTCGAACCCGCAACCACCGGATCGACAGTCCGGTTGGCGGAAACGGGAACGAGTCAGCGTAACGAGTTGCGACGAACGGGAAAACTGCTTGGCGTTCTGCTTGGCGCTTTGGGACCGGGAATCGCCTGATCTGGCGGCTGTCGTGCGAGGCTGGGAATCGCTGCCGGAACCGATACGGGCTGGCATTGTGGCGATGGTCAGGGCGGCTGGCGGACTGTGATCACGCGAACGCATCGCCCGGGCATCGGGTGTTCTCTTCCCTATGGCCATCGTGATCCAACTACGCTCTGAGCGTATGCCCTGCGATCCGCATCAGGGGCAGTCTGATATTCTTGACGCGAGCGCCCCAGCTCAGCCCTGTGGCGCGCCATCAGAACGATCGCGCGGCTGGAATCGTTCGCGCGCTCAACAATTGAGACACCGACCCAGAAATGTTTCCGGCACCCAGCCCCAAGCCTGTCGCGGGAAGTGAATTAGCACGCGTCCCCAATTTTGAAAATTCGATGTGAATATGGGTAAGAGATTATCTATTTCCAGTCCGTTACCTCAGGGCACACTACTGAATCGGGACATGACCCGATTAGGAACAGCTACGCTACAGTGTCCGTGGTCCTGCGTGGTTCTGCCATCGTTCATGATGGGGCGCGCCTGATGTTTTGAAGCGGGGCGCAGGTTTCTGCGGAATTGTACAGTTTTCGGCGCGCCCCACAGTATCGGCGGCAGTTTTCCCCGGGGATAGGTATCTCAAGGCCGGGGAGGCGACACGGTAGTGGGGCGGTCTTAAATCCACTTATTGTATGGGCCGCGCATCCCTTCATTAGCTCTACCGTATCTCCGATGAATTGACGGTTGCCATTCTGGAGGCCGGGTATCCGACCAAGAAGACCTAGAAGGGGCTACGGGATCATGTGGGGCGGACGCTGCGCACCGATGGGCGGTTTCGTAAGAGCGGGGATCGGTGGGGGTGTTAGTGTTCCGCTTGGCTGGAAGACCCCATATCTTGTAGCCAAAAGGGGGTAGCAATCATCCGGTTAGCCCGATACAGTTAAGTGTATGCAAGTACACTGACTTTATGGGGCTGGGGTGGTGAATACGGTGGGGCAAGGCGCGTTGACGTGGGTTGCGTATACCCTATAATGCCCGCGCGTACTCACTCTTTTTGCCACTTCAGAATACCCTTCTTTCATGGCATTTGAATCTAAAGCCGTCGCCAATCACTTGTTGGATCTGGCCAAATGTGACGGCCAGTCCCTCTCGCCAATGCGCGTCATTAAGTTGGCGTATATCGCGCACGGATGGCATCTGGCGCTGACAGGCTCAATGCTCGTTGATGAATATCCAGAGGCGTGGCAGTATGGCCCGGTTATTCCTTCGATCTACCATGAGTTCAAGCACTTCGGCAACAGTCCAGTCACTACACCAGCTCTTAGGCTGGACCTGAGATCGAGAACACTTGTCCCATACAGGCTTCCAACAACCACGGACGCAGAATCCGCTCGCGTGGTGCTGGATAGGATTTGGGAGGTTTACAAGCCGTTCGACGCACTTCAGCTTTCCGCAATGACGCACAAGGAAGGTACGCCATGGTTTATCACATGGCACGAAAAGGGGGGCAAGGATGTTCGTGGAAAAGATATCGACACCAAGTTAATCAAAGACCACTACGAACAACTTGCGCGGCGTCATCGTGAGCGACGGACAGCAACAGCCTGATCTGCTTGAAAACCTAAAACACCTTCTTGATGAAATCGGCCCAGAAGAGGCCGTTACCGTCAAGGAAGAATCTCTTGCCGTTCAGGAATCCAACCGCTTCGGCTTATCGGCTGACGAAGAAAATGCCAAGATCGAAATACAAAGGAAGTCGCTTGAAGTAAAAAGCATGTCGCAAGACATTGATGAGCGTAAAAAGTACGCCACAATGATCTTCTACTTGGTGTGCTTTTGGTTGCTTCTTGTCTTGCTGATCGTCGTCTACAGCGGATGGGACGCCTATCGGGTGCATGTCGCTGATAGTGTATTGATCGCGCTAATAACTGGCGTTTCCGTCAACGTCATTGCGCTTTTTGCGATCGTGGCAAAATACCTGTTTCCCAAGAGATAGCTAACTAGGCTGCTGCCGCCAACAGCATTTCAATCGTCCAGTCGCTGTGCTCGCTGCCATCCCGGGCGAGACATTCTTGCCCAGCGCCGTATTCTTCCGGCAGTAGTCGTACCACTCTACGAAAAGAGCCGTCATTCCACCCCACCCGACGGCGGGTTAGAATGAAGCACGCATTCTTGTCCTAGCAGGCAAAGGGGTATTCCATGTCGATCACCGTGCGCTGCCATTGCGGTCAGTCGGTTCGCCTATCTGATGACAAGGTCGCACAAAGATTGATTTGTCCTCGCTGTCAGCAAGGGTTGGAATTGCCATTGCCCGCCCCGGATGTTAGCGGCGAACGTAAGGCGGAGACGTCTCTTCCGCCGCTTGCAGATACTTCAAGCGACGTGCCGGACGACCCCGAAATGCATCTCGCCCGAGGTAATATCCATTTCAGTCTCAAGCGGTACGAAGAAGCAGAGGCGGCCTACAACCAGGCTATCCAAATTGATCCTGAGTATGCGAATGCGCATGTGGGCCTAGGCAACGCCTATTACTTTCTTGAACGATTCCAACGGGCCGCAGCGGCTTTCGAGGAGGCAGCCAGTCTCGATCCAGACGATGCCGAGGCGTATCGCGGCCTCGCCGACTCCCTTATCGAGCTTAGGCAATACGAAAAAGCAGCAACGGCTTTCAAGCAAGCCATCCGCCTCGATCCCGAGAATGCCCTAGCGCATCGCAGACTTGGCTGCGCCCTTGTCAGCCTGAAGCGTTATGAGGACGCCGCTACGGAGTATAAGGAGGCCATCCGTCTCGATCCAGGTGATGTTGAGTCTTACAGCAGCCTTGGCTACGCCTATCACAACCTCAAACGCTACGAGGAGGAGGTGGCGGCCTACAGGGTGGCCATACGTCTCAAG
This sequence comes from Planctomycetota bacterium, assembly GCA_021413705.1. GTDB lineage: Bacteria > Planctomycetota > Planctomycetia > Pirellulales > UBA7805 > JAIOPX01. The sequence continues at coordinate 55,184 of JAIOPX010000016.1, forward strand.
CCAGAGGATGGTAATGCGTACTTCGGCCTCCGCGACGCCTATCGCAGCCTTAAACGCTATGAAGAGGAGGCAGCCGTCTGCAAGCAGATCATCTGTCTTAGTCCAGGTAATGGCGTATCGCACAGCAATCTTGGTTATGCCCTTGTCAGCCTGAAGCGGTATGAGGAGGCCGAAACGGAGTATAAGGAGGCAATCCGTCTCAAGCCCGAGTATGCCCTAGCGCATCGCGGACTTGGCTACGCGCTTCTCAGCTTAAAGCGATATGAAGAGGCAGCAAAGGCGTTCAAAGAGGCCATCCGTCTTCAGCCCGATTATGCCCTAGCGCATCGTGGACTTGGTGAGTGTTACGGCTGGCTCCAGTGTTACGATGAGTCGATTGCGGCTTTCGAGCAGACCATTCGTCTCAAGCCCGAGGATGCCGATACACATCGCGGGCTTGGCTACGCTTACGGCTGGCTCAATCGCTATGATGATGCAATTGCGGCTTTCGAGGAGGCCATCCGTCTCAATCCTGATTATGCCATAGCGCATCGTGGACTTGGCGAGGCTTACGGCTGTCTCGACCGTTACGAAGAAGCAGCGGCGGCCTACAAACAGGCAATCCATCTCAATCCCGCTGATGCTGAAGCGCATCGGGGCCTCGACGCAGCCAACAAGGGTCTGGCAGAGTTAGAGTTGCGCTCGCAAGCACGGGATGTTCGCGATCCCATGGCGCCCGTGGTCAAGCCAATACCGCCTAAGAAAAAATGGTATATGCAAGCGGAGGATGGCCAGACATTCGGCCCGGTTGACCGCCAACAGCTTGACACTTGGTTTGCCGAAAGACGGATCACGGCAGGATGCTACCTCTGGCAGGACGGCGACAAACAAATGCGGTACGCGGCAGACGTGTATCCACAACTTGCGGCTGTTGCCACGCAGGCCATGCCCGAGATTGTGACCACGCCAAAATCGGTTGCCTCTAACGTAACCATCGACAATCCCAAATCACATGGCGACCGGGGCCGCGCCTATCTCGACATGGAACGATACGAGGAGGCAGCGGCGGCTTTCAAACAAGCCATCCGCCTCGACCCCGACAATGCCGAATGGCATATCGGCCTCGGCAGGGCATGTCTCTTACGCGATCAATTTTTAGAGGCTGTTGCAGCCTTTGAGAAGGCTATTCAGCATGAACACAGTAATGTCGATGCCCATCTTGGTCTCGGCCACAGCTATAGTTCGATTGGAAAGTGTGAAGAAGCAGCGGCCGCCTTCCAAATGGTGTTACGCTATGATCCCACGAATGCCAATGCGCGTAGCGCTCTTGAGAGTAATGCTAAAGTCCGTCGCATTCTTAATGAGATGAATTTGCAAACGGTTCCCGAGGAGTTACTTCGGTTGTTATCGACGGGCAACGGTGGGCGCCACGAAGAGGTCAGAAAGGTCTCTCGCGGATCGCCTAATGTCTTCGAAGGGGGACTCAGCATAAATGAGGTGGAGTCGCTTAGCAGTTTGGGGAAACGACTTATAGCATCATCCGGCTACGGAGCTGTCACAGATTACAATAAAGCTCAGCTCTTGCATGCAACTACACCGAACGTTTCGAATGCATGGACGCATGTGGTACCAGTGCTAGCCAAATATGCTAATTCCGAAGGGAAGCGAAGTCTTTTTGGGCGCGACAAAGGGGAGATTGCATACCGAGACTTGGAAGAGAAGCTGCGTCTTGTAGTCCTGGGCCTTTATGGGGATAGGTTGGTATCGCGAGGAGCGAGCACCGACGAGTGTCTATTGGCCGTGCTTCGTTCACTTGTGTCGTTCAAGGAGGTTTACCCCAACTGGGAGGACGCCTATTCCGCTGGCTATAGGGTGTTCTTGGAGGGAGGAGGGAAGATGAAGATAAGGCCCATTTTGGCAAGGCACCAGCGTGCGGTGGAGGCGGAACTCTTTTAGCGGGCAAGAGCCTCGTCAGACCCGGAAGGTCGCCTTGGCGAAATACACCGAACCATCTGATGCATTGTTCAGGGGCATGGAGAAAAACCGTTATGAAGACCAAAAAAAATCCACCAGGACGCAAGCCAGTGCTTTTTCGATTTCTTGGTCACATGCAAGACGAGAACCTGAAGGGCGAGGTGCTTGTCCGAGACGGAGCAATGGTCATCGACATACCTCGGGGACAGGGGGAAGGCCCATATTTGATTGTTGGCAAGGCGTGTAACCACTGGTTTGAGGGCAAGAATAGCGCTGCCGGAATGCAATACAATGTGGATGCCAAGTGGACAATGGTAGGTGAGACCTACGTCGGCACATGGTTCGAGAGTGATGAAGATTTCTTATTCTCGTTTGAACTTGGATAACCCAGAGTTGGCATTCCGGGCCATACTTGGGTGACAGGAAATTGCTGGCCTATTTCGACGCCCCCTTTGCTTTGAGGTTGTCAAGAATCTCCTTTGCCTCCTTCGCCGCGTCAGTATTGGGGTACTTGCGCAGTATTTGCTCCAATCTTGGGTAAATGCTGCGTGCAGTTGGATTGGCTTCGAGCAGATTCTTGACCAAACGAAGCTCCGCCCGAGCTTGTTCTTCGTTGCTCTTGGGCGTCGCCACGGTCCCCAAGCCATTTTCCGCCCGCGTTACATCCTGCTTCTCTGCTTCCACTCGGCGGAGCAGTTCAGCCCGTCGTGCATTTCCAGCTGCCAGAAAATCTTGATACGGTCGGGCAGCGATCATGATCGGTGCCAGATTGTTCTCGCGGATCACGATGAGTTGGCTTTTCAATTGGTCGATTCCCGCCACCATCAAGCTCTTGGCCTGCTGGTGTCTGGCTTGAACTGCCATGCGGAGAGCATCACACTTTCCCCCGATGTTGGCTTTCTGCTGGGTATACCAGAAATCCAGTTCGGAACGATCGATATTCGGGGAAAGAGATCGAGTACGATATTCATTTTCCAGTCCGCCCAACTCGACGGCCTGTTGTTGGTCAATCACGAGGAAGGTCGCAGTGGCCTCTTCATCCAGTTTTCGCATGGCGTTCATTTTGCCCGCTATCTCACCTTCGATGATCCTGACCTGATCGAGGAACGCCTGAGCGCGCCGCATCGCGTCTTCATAGGCCGGTCGATCTGGATGGCTTTGCTGAGCCTGGTGAAATTCGCGGTCGAATTGGGCGACGACTTCGTTAGCCTCCGAGACGCGCCGACGTGCGTCGGCGAGCTTTGTCTCCAAGGTGGCCTTGCGGAGGGTTTCCGCATCGTCATCCGTTACGTTGTCGGCCGGCGCAGCGGCCTGTCGAATGTTCGCTAGATGCTGATCGAAACGAGTAAGCAGTTTTTTGGCTGCCAGCCGCGTGGTCTCCGACACCTTCCGCTGGTATTTGGAATCCGGTCTGAAATAGGGCGGGGGCGCAGGCAATGTTTCGTCGATGGAATCATGCCATACCATCAACACCTGATTTGCGGCCACATCCTTGGGAGTCATTTTGGCAAGGACATATATTTGCAACAGCAGCCGATCGGTCACCCCGCTCGCGGGAGTGACTGTGGCAATCATGACGAGGCCCAAGTCGATGGGCTCGGTTTTCGATTTAATGAGCTGGTGTTTGCTCAGCAATTTATCGATACCGCTGAAGGCTTCCGCTTCGATGGACGCCCAGGATGGCATGATCCGACCGGCGGTGGAAGTGATGACTGCAATACGGATTCCCTCCCGGAGCCGGGCTTTGCCCTCGTCGGAGGTCCTGGCATCGACAACTTGAGGCAGTTGTCCTGGCTCAGGGGAACCTGGACCGGCCAGATCGGAAAGGTCCGTCTTGGATGGCAATTTAGATAATTCGCTGTGCGATGGATCTGCCGCTGCCAGCGCTTGGGAGACTTCGGTGCAAGCGATGGCAAAGTTCAGATTCTGCGCAGTACCGGGGGATGTGGCTTCCAAAAACTTTCCGAAAGCCAGCGTATTCAACCCGACAACTTCTCCCTTCGTGTTGATGAGTGGCCCTCCGCTGTTGCCCGAAGAAATCGGCGCTGATGTTTGAATCCACGTTGCTCCGCCATCATAGTCCGCGAGAGTAAAAGCCCACTGTTGATTGCCGGCGGCCAGATCCTTGAAGTTCCGAATGCCGCTGACGATTCCGTCCGTGGCGGCAAAGTTTAAGCCTTGTGGGGCTCCGAGGGCCACTACTTTTTCGCCTTTGGGCGGAAGTTCGGACGACAAAGCTAGCGGCGTAAACCGGCTCGCTGGCGAAGCTATTTTGAGGATGGCGATATCCCGGCGCGGGAGGGCGGAAACAAAGCCCAACACCGGATACTTTGTGCCGTCGCTAAACATGACTTCCGCAGTAAGCGCCCCTTCGATGACATGAAAATTAGTTGCGATTCTGCCGTCAGCGTCGAGCAAGACACCGCTGCCGAACCCAGCGTCGTTCTTCTTGCGCACGTCGATCCTCACGACCGCGGCCTCAGCCTTGGCGATGATTTCCGGTAGGCGGTCCGCGTTGGCCGTTCCGCCTGAATACGTGAGGCTTGCAGATATTGGCACCGTTCCGTATTTGGGTGACTGTGAATCATGGCGATCCTTACGCATCTCCGAAACCTCGCGACGGAGTTGCTCCAACTCCGTTCGGTACCGATCGGTAGTTTCGGGACGACTCTTCGTGGTTGACTCAGCCTCCGGACTGTTGCGAACGGTTTGCTCACTCCCGGGGCCACTCTTTCCGAGAAGCCAGATTGCGGAGGCAAGCAGGATCACACCCAGTCCGCCGCCGGCCAAGATACCGATGAGAAGCGGAGAAGTTCGCCGCTTGGCGGAATTGCTTGATGGCACCTGCGTCGTGAGACGGGGAACCGGGGGTGACCCCGAAGGTCGTGGCGTCCTACGTGGCGGCTTGTCTGACATTTTAGGCCCCTAGCCCATGTGAAAAAGCCATGCGAAGCAGTGCCGATTTGGTGCATGTGCAGTGTAACCGACGGCGGATTGGAAATCGAGTTGCAACAATACAACTCGGTGGCCCGCGAGGCAAAACTGCCCACGCCGGTCGCCAGTGGACGAATTGAGGAGGTAATTTGTAGGGATTCCGAGAAGGATACGTCTACTCGCAAGGGTCTCAGCAAAGCGGACCTGACCCTATCCGCTGGCATGCTCTGGGCGACGGTTGTTGATAGAATGTCGGTGTCGCGGCCGGCATTTTGCTGGCTGCCTAGCCCATAAGGAGAAGTTCTCATGGCCAAACTTTTGGCCAGACTTATGCCGCTAGGCCGGAAACACCCCATTGTGCGGGGACAACCACGGCTTTCACGGCGGCACGCGCGGGCAATCGCGTAGAGGAAAGCAAGCCACCCGGCATTAGGTGACGTGGGAACGCGGCATGGCAAGGGCCGCTTACGAATTGCAAAGCGGCAACGATGACCGTCGGGATTGCCCCCGCACGGTCTTTTTTATGGATCGTGGATACGATCTGCCTTGCGAAACAAAGCGACGCAGCCTCAGAATTCTGGAGCAGCGAGGAACTCGTTGAGGCGATCGCAGACTTCCTGGCGGCGTTGCGCTAGGAACGCTTTGTACGAGTCAACGCTCAATAGTTCCCCTTTGGTAGGGATACATTGTGCAGGGAACGCTCCAGGGTTCTTCTCGATGAGGCCGGGAAAGTATCCCCCTGGAGGCGTGGCGCTAATTTGCCGATTCGTCTTGCCACCAATGAACGCCAGATTGGCAATGTCATTTACCTCGCGCGTACTATAGATTCCCTTGAGAAGCGCCTTGGCAAAGATATGGTGGAACTGGAGTTTGTGTTGCGTACCAATATGCTTGAGGGAGATTGCCACGTTGGTGCGCCAATCTTTCGCCCCGGCCGCCCGGAAAGCCAGGAACATTGTCTTGAAGAAGGCGCTCCGCTGATCTCGGCCTTCCAGTTCCTCCGGCGTGATTTCTAATACGCCGACTTGAAGTCTGAGGCGATCCAGAAGTTCCTTCGGCCCTCCGCCGTCCCGCAAGGTCGCCAAATCCTGGTCGAGAAGTGTTTCGCTGGAACCACGGGAATAGCGGCCCTTGGCATTCGCAACTAAAGCCCAGTATCGCAACAGATCAGCTTCCTTGTCTGAAATTACATATTTGCGCTTGTGGCCAAAGTATCCGAGGGTCACGAGCAAGTAGGGGGAGGAGATTAGAGCCGGACTGTCGATACCCAAATTGCTCTTGAGAAAATTGATCGCGTATTCCATCCCGGGGACGCAGTCTTTCCAGCCTTGTTTCAGAGTTCCTATTGCTTGACTTCCGACGGTCAGAAACCGCGATTGTGCGGTGGCAAAACCGATGAGATTTCTCAGGTGTAGACCGAGATCAAGGTAAAATCCTTGCTTGCTACACTGGTCTTGGAACTCCTGAAATATCTTCAACGCGCCGTGCCACTTGGCAGTGATCTGGGCCAGCGCCAGATCGGAACCTCGAAGCTTTGCCCCCAAGGAATTGACTCGCACAAAAATCTCAGTGACCTCGTCGTAGGATAGAGTGCGCTCCAAGATATCCATGCGATACATATATTTCCGTATTCCGCGCAGCTTCGCCAGCCGATTACTGTATTTCGTATAGCGAGCGTCACTGAATGACTCCACGCCCGCTCGCGTTAAGAACGGCGCGTCCCCATCGGTCTTGAACACGTCGGTTACCTTCACCCACTGAGGTAATTGCTCTAGTTTTTTCGTCGCAACGACAAAGGTCATCTTGTTGAATCGCTGGAGCAACTCGTCTTCGCTTGAATCCGCCCCATCATCCCCGCCATTGCCATCCTCCTCGTCATCTTCGTCATCGTCCTCATCCTCGTTGACCTCCGTGACGATCGATAGCTTCTCGGGATGCTCCAAGTTAAAGAGTACTTCGATGGGCTTCTTTCGATTGCGAACGGTCACGGGTTCGCCTCGAATCACTGCCCAGAGTGAGGTCAACCGCTGCTGGCCATCGAGTAGCAACCGAGTGTTCTGATACGGGTTCTGCTGCTGTTCAAGTGCAAAATCCTGTTGTGGGACAGATTCATCAGTTTCCCACAACAGGATGTTGCCGGAGGGCCAGCCACGATAGAGCGAGTCGAGTAGGTCGCGGACACGCGGCGAGCGCCACACATAGCGGCGCTGCATTTCGGGCAAGCGGAGTTCGCCGTGCTCAATCATGCCAACAAGTTCTTCAACGGTGGCTTCAGCTTTGCCCATATGAACTCCTAGGTAGTGGGGTCATGCAACAGGGGCCAGGGCTTCCTGGAGGACGGCTTCGAGTAAGCGACGACTATCGGTGTGCGTGGTGGAGAGTTGCGCCTCAAGTCCGTCACACAGCGCCATGAGTTCGTCCACTTTAGCAACAATGCGATGTTGCTCAGCCAGCGGCGGGAAGTAGAACTTGGCGCCTGCGATGCGTTTCAATGCTAACTTGGGCTGAGCCATCTGCTTGGTTTTCTCAAGGAACTGCGCCTGTACAAAGTCGGATCGCAGCGTCAGTAAGAAGAAACGCCCATCAATTCCTCGAAAAACAATCTTCGCCGCATTTTCCGTGAGATTCTGGCCATCGAGGGATTCGGGAATACTGCCTACGGCTCCTATGGTGCCCGCGATGGTGATGTAGAGATCTTCCTTATTGATAATGTAGCGAGCAATCTCTGCTTGCACCCCAGACGAAATATACTTCAGACCGGTTTCCGAAATCGTGCCGTTCTTCATGTCCGTTACGCGAATGTAGTAATGCGAAGTTGGAGTCTCTGAGAACCCCGCCCCGTTTGGCAGACGTTTACCACCTTGTATGATTGCCACGTCATTTACATAAGCCCCAACCCAACCCGGCGGCGCATCATTCAATTCATCTTGAAGAGAGTATTCCACGTCATCGGATTGTCGGATTCGCCTTTCAACGACAAGTGCGGCTCTAGCTGCCTTGATTCGGTCGAATAATAATTTCGCGGGTTCGTCATTAGGATCCTGAGAGATGAGTTGGCCACGGACGGCTAGGTTCAATATGGTTTGGCGGAGTTGCTGGATGTGCTGAGGGCGGGTTGTAAGACGGGGCAGGTGGTCGAGGACGAACGCGGCGGCGGTTCGGAGTGATGGCAATGCATCGGGACATTCCGTACTGCCTGACGCCGTGGGAGTGGCAACATTAAGCTGGGCGAGCGCCGCGGCCGTCAGCCGGTCCCGTCGTCGCTCCCGCTTCGCCTGGGCCGCCTCCAACTGGTCGCACAACCCCATCAGTTCCTCCACTTTGGCGACGATTCGATACTGTTCGGCGAGTGGGGGAAGGGGTATCAGTGCCGGAGCCATTCTCTTCAACGTCAATCGGGTGATGGCTGCGCCCTTCATGAAGCTGCGCATCTGTTCGTAAAAGAATGGAGAACGAAGAAAAGCGACCACCAAACTGTTGTAAACACCTTTTGCAAGTTTAAGGAGTGCGACGCTTGAGAGCAGACTGAACGGTTCATCCAGGGTGTTTATCGTAACCACCCCGGTGGTGGCACCGTCCTTTATGTAAAGAATGTCACCCTTCTCAGGATTGCAACGTGAGTAAATCTCGTTATGGGTTGCCGCATCGATATAGGTGATGTTATCGAGGGATACACCCTCAGGCTTAATATTCTTGGCAGTTATATACTTGAAATCGCCTTGCGGATGGTTGGGTGGCGAATGATGGGTTCCATCAGTCAACTTAGTGAGTAAATCGATAAGTCTCACCCATTCCCAACCTGCCGGGAGAACGAACGGTGTGTCGGCTACCGACATTTCTTCTAACTCTGCATGTCGTCGGAGTTCACCACTCTCAATGAGGAGCGCCTTCTCGGCTTGAATCCTTTCGAGCAACTCTGATGCCGGTTCAACGCTGGTGTCTTGCTCGACCAACTTTCCCCGCACCGCCAGATCAAGAATAAACCGGCGCAGCCGGGGGACTGCGTCCGGTGCGTCGCTGATTCGGCCAAAGTGTTCCAGCAATCTGTCGGCATTCATCGCAGCAGCGCCTCCGCCAGAATGGCCTTGAGTTGATCCCGAAGGCTGCCTGTTTCCTCCTCTGCCTTTTCCAGTTTGGCCAGCAGTTCCTCCGGGTCGCCGTGGTCGTCTTCGACGGTGTGCGGATTCTTGAAGTCCAGGTTGTAGCCACGGGCCTTCACTTCGGCGGCCGTCACTTTCCAGGCGACTTCGGTTTCCTTGCGGCCTTTGCGCTCGGGGCCGCCCCACCAATCGACGCACGGCTGGAAATGCTCCACCCGGATCGGTTTGGTCATCGAATAGGCTTTCTGCCCATCGGGAACGCGGTGCTCATAGAACCAAATGGTTTTGGTGGGTTCCCCCTTCTCGAAGAACAGCAGGTTGGTGCCGATGCTGGCGTAGGGCTTGAAGACACTGTTGGGCAAGCGGACGATCGTGTGGAGATTGCACTCTTCCAGCAGATGCTCTTTGAGCCGCGTCTTAACACCTTCACCAAACAGGGAACCGTCGGGGAGCACGACGGCGGCCCTGCCGTGGGGTTTGAGCAATCGAATGATGAGGGCCAGGAACAAGTCTGCCGTTTCGCGGGTCTGAAAATGCTTGGGGAAGTTAGATTCGATGCCATCTTCCTCCCGGCCGCCGAACGGGGGATTAGTGACCACGATGTCCACACGATCCGACTGCGTGTAGCTAATGTAGGGGCGGGCCAGGGTATTGTCGTGGCGGACGAAGCTGGCGTCCTCGATGCCATGCAGCAACATGTTGGTGACACAGAGCATGTGGGGGAGTTGCTTCTTTTCGACGGCCCGCAGGGCGGCCTGCATTTTCTGTTCGTCTTTGACCTTCTTCACATAGCGCTCACGCATGTGGCGCAGGGCACAGGTGAGGAAGCCGCCGGTGCCACAGGCGGGGTCGAGGAGGATTTCCCCCGGCGTCGGGTCGATGCGATCGACCATGAACGCGGTCACGGCGCGGGGAGTGTAATACTCTCCGGCGTTGCCGGCGCTTTGCAGGTCGTTTAGGACTTGTTCGTAGATGTCGCCAAAATGCTGGCGCTCGGCGAGATTATTAAAATCCACCTGGTTGATCTTGTTGACCACCTGCCGCATCAGTTGGCCCGACTTCATGTAGTTGTAGGCATCCTCGAACACGTCGCGGACGACACGGCGGCGGTCGCCGGGGCCGGAGGCAGGTAACTCCTTGAGCTTGGGAAATAAGTTCTCGTTGACGAAGGTCAGCAGTTCGTCCCCGGTGATTCCTTCCGGATTGGCGGCCCAGGTCCGCCACTGGAGTTTCTTGGGGATAGGGGAGCGGTAGCCGTCCTGCAACAATTCCAGTTGCTGGTCCTGATCGTCGATGATTTTGAGAAAGAACATCCAGCAGAGTTGGGAAATGCGCTGGGCATCGCCATCTACGCCGACATCCTGGCGCATAATGTCCTGGATGGATTTGACGGTGTTGCGAACAGACATGGTGGGTTAGGCGGCTTCCTGGTAGAGGGCGGTTTGCAGTTCGTGAACGGCCCGCTCGAAGTCGGCGCGGCCGCCGAACTCCTTGATAAGTTGCAGCGGGGTTCCCATTTCGTCAAAGGGTGGAATCTGAAGCAGGCGGGGGTCGTCGAGTCCGATGACCCCTTCGTCCTGATATTTTTGCAGCAGGGCTTCCAGGACGGCACGGGCCTGGGGGCCATACTTGGTGAACACGTCACGGCGGCGGACATTGGCGGCCCGCTGCCGTCGGGTCAGGGGCGGTTGGTCGAAGGCCACGTGGCAGATCAGATCAAAGGGGTCCAAATCTTTCCCCACTTCGTCGGCCAACGGCTCCAGCAGCAGCCCCTCCTGGGCCAGTTCGTCGATGACAGCTTGCTTGCGATCGGCATTGTTCCAGCAGGTGAGAAACTCGCCCAGACTGGCGAATCGATTCTTCAAGGTGTTCTTGGAGTAGTCGCGCAGAGTCTCCGTGACCAGCTTCCCGTTGTCATCGAGATATTCGATCCGCTCCTTCAGGACAGAGACCGGCTTGCCGTGGATGTGATATTTCTTGGGGGCACCGGGACCGCCGGGAGGAATGTTAATATCAGGGGGTTCGTGATCGACGATGACTGTCTCGTCTTCTCCCGGCTCCGGTGGGAAAGGTTCTTCTTCCTGGTCGATCGGCGGCGGAACTTCCTCGGGTGGGGTGACCGGATCGTCCTCCCCCGGCTCGTAGATTTGCACCGGCTCGCCGTCGAACTTGGGATCGGCGAAGTGGTTGGTCGCTTTGCGGAAATCGATCAGCGTGAAATAGTATTTTTTCGTGTCTTCATGGACTCGGGTGCCGCGGCCAACGATCTGTTTGAACTCAGACATAGAGCCAACTTCGCGGTCCAGCACAATCAGCCGACAGGTTTGGGCATCAACTCCGGTGGAGAGGAGCCGGGAAGTCGTGACGAGGACCGGATACGGGGCCTCGGGGTCGATGAAGTTTCCTAAATGGGCGCAGCCCTCAGGATCGTTCCCGGTGATCCGCATGACGTAGCGCTCGTGCTGGGCATAGATGTCGCTGTTTTCGTTAATCAGGGCCTGGCGCATGCGGGCGGCATGATCGGTATCGACACAGAAGATGATGGTCTTTTGCATCCGATCGCCACTGGCCTTGAGGAAGTCGGAGATCCACTTGGCCACCCGCTCGGTGCGCTTGTCGATGATGAGGCTGCGGTCGAAGTCTTTTAGATTGTAATTGCGGTCTTCGATGACATGGCCGTGCTTGTCTGCTTCTCCTAGCTGCGGCCGAAAACCCTCCACGTCCACGTCCAGATGGACCTTCACGACTTTGTAGGGAGCCAGGAATCCATCTCGGATACCCTGCTTGAGAGAGTAGGAATAGACCGGCTGGCCGAAGTAGTGGATGTTCGAGACGTATTCGGTTTCTTTGGGAGTGGCAGTGAGGCCGATCTGCGTGGCGGCGGAGAAGTAATCGAGAATCTCGCGCCAGGCGGAATCTTCGTCGGCGCTACCGCGGTGGCATTCGTCGATCACGATCAGATCAAAGAAGCCGGGAGAAAACTCGCGAAATAACTTTTGACGCTCCTCCGGGCCGGTGATCGCCTGGTACAACCCCAGGTAGATTTCGTAGGCGGTGTCGATGCGGCGATGCTTGTCCAATGCCGTGGTGAGTTCAATCTCGGTGCCGTCGTCGCGCTCAATGGTCTTGCTGTTGGTACTGAGCTTAGCCATCGCCGGGCCGAAGGGGCGGAAGTCGTTGACCATCGTCTGGTCGATCAGCACGTTGCGGTCGGCCAGGAACAGGATGCGTTTCTTTTGCCCGGCCTTCCAGAGCCGCCAAATGATCTGGAACGCGGTGTAGGTCTTGCCGGTGCCGGTGGCCATGACCAGCAGGATGCGGTCCTGCCCCTTGGCGATCGCCTCGATGGCCGCGTTGATCGCGTTGCGCTGATAGTAACGGGGTTCCTTGCCGCTGCCATCGTCGTGATAGTTTTGCAGGACGATCTTTTCCTGAGGGGGTGTCAGTCCCTTCCAAACGCGGTATCGAGCCCAGAGATCGTCAGGGCTGGGGAACTCCGCCAAGGAAAGGTCCGATTCAATGGCGCCACCGCTGACCGTCCTATCGTGGAACACAAAGCCGTCGCCGTTGGAGGAGAAGACGAAGGGGATGTTGAGGCTGTCGGCATACTCCAGTCCCTGCTGCATCCCGTCGCCGACGCCGTGGTTGTTGTCCTTGGCCTCGATAAGCGCCAGCGGGATGTTGGGCTGGTAGTAGAGGATGTAGTCGGCCCGCTTGGCTTTGCCTCGGGTGACCAGTTTGCCGCGGACGATGATCCGCCCCTTGGTGAAGAAGACCTCTTCACGCACCTGGGCGATCAAGTCCCAGCCGGCCTGCTGCACGGCGGGGGTGATGTACTTGGTGCAGATGTCGCGTTCGGTCAGGTCTTTCTTGTTCATGCGGAACTGCCGGTGCGGGCGTAGAGACTTGAGAAGCCTGGGTGGATGAGGCAGCCGGTGCAGTTTAGCCGACGGTGGGACGGAAATCGAGTTGTACGTTACAACTCGGTGATTTTGGGTGGCTGGTTGCTCAGAGGTGGCCGGGGGCGGTAATTTGTAGGGATTCCGAGAGGGCTACCGCAAAGGCACGAGGGGCCGTCTACGGCACAGCCGGAGATAATCCCCTTACTTGGCCAACCGGCTCTCAATCGTCTGGGTGTCGATGACGTTCCTAGAGCGCGTCTCCTCGACTTCCCTGAGCACGGTACTCGGTTCACCCGATCCGCGGAGGGATCTACCAGGCTTCGATCAGGGCTCGACCAAAGTTCTCCACCAGCCCCCGGCGGGCTGGCGCCGAGTTGGGATCGTGTTGGATGGCCTTGGCAAAGGTGCGCATCGCGTCGCCGTGCCGATGCTCTTCGGCATAAGCAGTCCCGAGTTCCTGATAGCCGTAGAGTACCAACGCACCCAAAGCGGCTGCACGGTCAAAATGCTTCTCGGCCTCCGGCAACATTCCGTCGTCCAGATATAGGCTACCCAGGACATGGTGAGCATTGACCTCAAATTGATCAGCCCGCAACGCAACCAGGAGATCACCGACCGTGGGAGCAGGCGTCGGTAATATGCCGTAGTCGGGCACCAGCGGCTGAGTCGTATCGACACAGTCCGCGCGCGCCACCGCTCGCTCCAATTCTTGCCGGGCCACAAGTCGATGGTTCGATCGGCTGTTGGGGGTGACCTCGCGCGGTACCCAACCAGCCAAACGAGTTGTCGTGGGCCCAACAGCATCGTGCCAGTCGGGCCGGGCGACCGCTTGATCGAGCCTCAACAGTCCGGTGTAGTAATGGACCAGCGGATTGCCCCTCTCCAGACGGGCAGCCGTATCCAGCGCGTCGGCCGCCGCAGGCCAGTCTTGCCGTTGCAGATGAGCGGCTCCCAGTGCGACGTACTTCCAGACCTCGACTGGGTATCCCAGGCTCACGGCATTCCAGCCCGCAATGGCGTCCTCCGGCCGCCCTTCGCGATGAGCTGCCAGGATTCGTGCCACTTCGTCAGCCGTGGTGTTCTTGGTTGGTTCGACCGTAGTAGGAGCAACTTCCAAGGGTACAGCCGCTGTAACCTCCGCGGGCGGCAATTTATTGGGCGTGGTTCCTGCTGCGCCGCTCGCGCCGCGAATCCAAGCGGGGAGCAATAGCCCCAATAGTGTCGCCAGAACCGCTAGGACCAAGATCCGAGTTATTTCATTCTGCCGGTCTGCATGGGTCGTGGTGAACATGACACACCTCCTTCGGTGCTGGACCCGTTCTCGTCCCGTGGAGAGAGGGGGCAAAGGGCATGCCGTGCGGAAATGACTCCATCCCGGATGCCCCTCTGGAGGCATTTGGAGCATGCCTGGCCCGATCGCGCAAACCCTACCGCCTTCGCTAGCGTCACGAGTCCCATCGACCCTGTGACGCGGCGGCGCAGGTGTGCGGGCGCACCGCACGGACTTCGCTCACCCACGTTTTTACAAAATGGATTATCCCGTGAACTATTGGCTCAGCATCGTACTCGCAACAGCGGACGATGGGGTTTCATAACGGTGTACGCAGCTAAATAAGTCCGCTAAATGCGTCACAAACATGTGAGCCGCCGGCTAGCTTTGCGAACCGGGATTTTGGCGTCCTTCGGGGTCAATTTCGGGATCAGTCCAGCGACCGCTCCCTGGCCAACGGCTAGCGAATGCGACTAACTCTCACAGCATTTGCGTTTACCGTGTCACGCCGTTAGTCGCCTGACTGACCGTTGGGGCTATTTCTTTGTCTGCCTCGCACCGTGCGGGGTGGTTGTGTTTTTCAACATGACCGCCCCCGCACAGGGGCGGTCTCTACCCACAGGAGATCATCCCTATGATTGCAGTTGCAAAGCCCATTCGGTCATCGAAGCGTTCCGTTCCTCGCTGGCACAAGAAGTTTCTGGCCATGCTGCCGCTGATTCGCCGGCACGCTGCAGTTTCATTTCGTCAACTTGATCCGGAAGCCCGCAGTGAGGCCGTGCAGGAGGTGATTTGCAATGCCATGGCTGCCTATCGCCGGCTGGTCGAATTGAAGAAAGAGGAAGTAGCCTACCCCTCGGCGTTAGCTCGCTATGGTGTGGCACAGGTCCGTGCCGGTCGGCGCCTGGGAGGTTCTCTCAATGTTCGTGACGTGACTTCCGTCCACTGCCAGTTGAACAAGGGGGTCCACATAGATCGGTTGGATTACTTTGATGATGAAGAAATGGCTTGGACAGAAGTGCTGATCGAGGATCGCACGGCCGGACCGGCTGAGACGGCGGCGAGCAGAATCGACTTTGCATCCTGGCTCCGTAGCTTGTCAGGCCAGAAGCGGAAGGTCGCGACGACTTTGGCCACCGGCGAGACGACGCTGGCCGCCGCCAGAAGGTTCCAACTGTCGCCGGGCCGGGTGTCGCAATTGCGGCAGGAGCTGAAGCGGGCGTGGGAGTTGTTCGTTGGTGAGCAGCTGGCGCCGGCCACGGCATAGGTAAAAAGAAGCGGTCGCGGCAGCCTTCTGGACGGTGCAGCGATGAGCCAGGCCCTTCACATCACTGTGGAGGCCGGGCTCATCGCGCGTGACGTGCGATATCTGGACCTGGATCCTGCTGCGGAGTCCCCGTTGGAGTCACACATTTGCGCCAGGTGCATGTGATGTAAACTCAACCCGTGCGATCATGCAGCTCATCAGCGTGAGCTATATAAACGCCTCAAAGGCGTCAAAATGGAATGACGCTGTAACTACCTTTCACAGGTGGTTGTTTCTATCTCGGTACGCCCGACTCTGGGCATACTTCTACCCCTTGGAGGCTCCCATTGTCACACATTGTTTCAATCAAAACTGAAGTCCGTGATCCAGCGGCTATCGCCGCCGCGTGCCATCGTCTCAACCTTCCAGAGCCAGTCTCCGGCAAAACGACATTGTTCTCAGGAGATGTTACGGGCATTGCCGTGAATCTGCCGGACTGGATGTATCCAGCTGTCTGTGATACGGCCACGGGCCAACTCCATTACGACAACTTTTCCGGCAGATGGGGCGATCAAAAAGAACTCGACCGCTTTCTCCAAATGTATGCGGTTGAGAAGGCACGGATCGAGGCACGGCGATCTGGCAACACCGTGACTGAAACTCAGCTTGCCGACGGATCGATCAAACTCACGATTCAGGTTGCTGGAGGTGTCGCTTGAAAATCATTGACGTGATCGTGTCGCCGACCGGCGAGACGAAGGTTGAAACAAAAGGCTTTTCTGGAGGCGAGTGTCAGGAGGCCAGCCGGTTCATTGAAAAGGCACTGGGGCAGAGGATCGCCGAATCGCTGACCGCGGAGTTCCACTCCGTACAGCAGGCCGAGCAGCAGCGTCAGCAGAACTGACCCGTACACTCACCCGACTCATTCCTGAACTGCCCGTACGATCTCCTCAATCGTCTCTGCCAGCAGCCTGTCCCCGCCAAACTCCATTCCCAGCGCCCGGATCTTTCCCGTTTCGATCTGATGCTTAGGTTTGGTCTGGCTCCCTTTGATCTGGCCGTTGCTGCCGGCTAGTCGCTTGGCCAGCATTGCAACGTCGTATTCAGACACGTAGCTGTCGTAGCAGTTAAACGCCTCGCCGGCGATCCCGTTCGCACTCAGCAGTATGCCTGCTGCTTTGGCCACGTCCGCCGCATGGACTTCCTTTCCGCCGCGCTGGCAGGTGACGGTTTCGCCGCGCGCAACGGCGGCTATCAGCTCATACCACTTGCTGTCTTCAATGGGCTTGGCCACCCCGTACACTCCGGTCGGACGCAGGGCGCAGATCGGATAGCCGTGCCCCAGGCCATAGCTGTGAACAAAGGCTTCCAATGCTGCCTTGTACGCTCCGTAATGACTCTTGGGCCACAGCGGATGGGTTTCATCCAAGGGCCGGTCGTCGAGGATCTTGTCATGCACGGCACAGGTGGAAATGAAGACGAATCGATTGGCCTTGGCCTGCCTGGCTGCTTCGATCAGCTCGATGGTGCCCACGATGTTCTTTTGGATGAAGTCACGGATGCTACCTTCGCCCCCCTGAAAGCCTCCACCTGGATGAGAGAGAGCGGCGTGGATTACGGCATCGCAGCCGGTAACGAGATCGTGGCAGCTATCTGGATTGCCCAGGTCGCCTTCAATCCTTTCAGAACCGGCGCGATGGGTTCGAAACCAAGTCGATCGCTGGAAGGGCGATACCAGCAGCGCAGTGTATGACCCTGCTCAACGAGGTGTTGGACTATGTAATGGCCGATGAATCCGGTGGCCCCAGTTAATGCGATCTTCATCGTTGGGCTCCGTTAGCGTTTCCAGTTTCGACAGTACCTAAAGCCGTAGTCCATCATCTTCAGCCAGTATTCTCCAGGGTCGTCCTGTTTTAATTTTAGCAGCCGTTCCACCTGATCGCAGGCATTGAGCATCAATTCTTTCATTTCCTCATCGGTAATGCGGCTGTACTGCTTGTCTTCCAGCAGTGGCGAATGCGCACCCGCGTGCAGGTCTTCCAGAGGACCATTGCGAAATGCCCAGGCCACGAGAGCGTTGGCCTCGTCGCGCACGGTGAAGCCGCCGGGGTAGTACTTCTGAATCAACTCTTCCAGAGACTCTGGTGATGTTGCCATTGCCCATACCTCGCATGTCAAAGTGCTCTGCGCGGATTTCGCTTCTTCACTTGACTAACCCAATCTCTTCGTCGGTTCTGTGTGCAATCTAACGCGCAGTTCCCCACCAATAAACACCACTCGGTCAATCACAGTTTCGGCCGGCACCTGACAGCGTCGCCGTGCAGCGAAGTAGCCATCATTCAAACCCCTATGCGGAGGAAGCCATGCCATTGGCAACAACATTGCTCGAGTACGTGAGTGCCTGCTTCACCGGCCTTTGGATTGAGTCGCACGAACACGAGGATGCTATGGCAGAAATCGCCAAGTTGTGTCGCGACGAGGGTTGGGATCTTGTCACCTGGGATATCGCTCAAGGGCTACAGATCGCCGGCCGTCCGGAAGCTGTCGATACTAATGGCAGCGACCCGCTGGCCGCCATCCGTTCGATCAACGCCTTTTCCAGCGCTGAAGGCACGGCACTGCTGGTGCTCACCAACTTCCATCGGTTTCTCCAATCCGCCGAAGTGGTCCAGAACCTCGCCCGGCAGATCCAGCAGGGGAAGCAGAATCGCACCTTCATCGTCATCCTGTCGCCCGTGGTGCAAATCCCGACTGAGCTGGAGAAACTGTTCGTGGTTATCGAGCATGACCTGCCCGGTCGAAATCAGCTCGAAGAGATTGCCCGCGGTATTGCCACCCAAGACGGCGATCTCCCCAAAGGCGATGGTCTGGCCACCGTGTTGGATGCGGCCAGTGGGCTCACCCGCTATGAGGCGGAAGGGGCGTTCAGTCTCAGCTTGGTCCGCCATCAGGAAATTCGCCCCGAAGCAGTATGGGAACTGAAATCCCAAATGCTAAAGAAAAGCGGCCTCGTCTCGTTGCATCGGGGCGGCGACCGTTTTAACGACCTGGGGGGATTGGATTCCCTCAAGTCGTTCTGCCTCCGCGCCATGCGGAGGCAAGGAAACCAAGATCCCTTACGCCGGCCCCGCGGTGTGATGCTGCTGGGAGTTCCGGGCACGGGGAAGTCGGCGATCGCCAAAGCCCTGGGCAATGAGACCAATCGTCCCACCCTCTGTCTCGACATTGGGACTCTCATGGGGTCGCTCGTGGGGCAGACCGAAGGGAACATTCGCCAAGCCCTGCGAATCGTTGATGCGATGGAGCCGTGCGTGTGCTTCCTTGACGAACTCGACAAGGGCCTCAGCGGAGTAGCCAGCTCCGGCCAAACGGATAGCGGCGTGACGGCCAGACTCTTCGGTACGTTCCTGACGTGGCTCAACGATCATCAGTCGGATGTGTTCGTCGTTTGCACGTGCAACGACATCACCAAGCTGCCGCCCGAGTTCAGTCGGGCCGAAAGATTCGACGGGATTTTCTTCTTGGACCTTCCGTCGAAGGAGCAGCGCGAACGGATTTGGAGCATCCATCTGGATACGTTTGGTTTGGATGCCAACCAAGCCAAGCCCAATGACGAAGAGTGGACTGGTGCCGAGATCAGGTCCTGCTGCCGCTTGGCGGCGTTGCTCGATGTGCCGCTGACGGCGGCTGCTCAGAACGTGGTGCCAGTGGCGCGAACGGCGGCCGAATCGGTCGAAAGGCTCAGGACCTGGGCCAGTGGCCGGTGCTTGGATGCGGATCACCCTGGCATGTATCAACGCAATGCAGGGGCTTCCAAGCGGCGAAAGATCAGCCTGAAACCATCGGAGAACTAATCACCAACTATGAAGGGCCAAACTAATGCCCGATTTGAAAGAAGGCGAGACGGCGGAGGTCCAAGGCTCAGCACGCTTGCCATACATCCTCAAGAACGTGGGCGGGGTGTACTCCTGCTCCTGCCCAGCGTGGCGTAATCAATCGCTGTCCATCGAACGAAGGTCATGCAAGCATTTACGTCAGTACCGCGGAGAAAAGTCCGAGCAGGAACGCCTGGGGGCCCTGCTACCGGTGCCCGTCACCAACGGGCATTCGACCACCCAGGCACCGGCGCTGCTATTGGCTCATACTTGGGATAACGAGACGGATCTCACGGACTGGTATCTGTCGGAAAAGCTAGACGGCGTCAGAGCTTACTGGGACGGCCAGCAGTTCTTCTCGCGCCAGGGAAATGTCTTCCATGCGCCCGATTGGTTCGTCGAAGGGCTCCCGAATGAGCCGCTGGACGGCGAATTGTGGCTCGACCGCAAGGCATTCCAGCGTACCGTGAGCATCGTCCGTCGCCAGGACAAAAGTGACCACTGGAGACAGATCAAGTACGTTACCTTCGACCTGCCAAGATTAGCGGCTCCGTTTGAGGAGCGTTACGAGCAACTGCGGGATACTTTGGCCGGCCAACGGTGCAACTTCGCGATGGTGCTTGATCAGTACCGTTGTCAGGGAGTCGATCACCTGCAGCAAGAACTTGCCCGCATCAACGGCCTGGGCGGTGAGGGTCTTATGCTCAGGCAACCAGCGTCGCGCTACGAAGCGGGAAGGTCGCACACCCTGCTCAAGGTGAAGACATTCCACGACGCCGAGGCTTGGGTTCTGGATCATCTGCCTGGCACCGGCCGCCACACGGGGCGGCTGGGGGCTCTGGCGGTGGCCCTGAAAAACGGAACCCAATTCTCAGTGGGTACCGGGTTCACAGACGCCCAGCGGGAGAATCCGCCGCCAGTCGGTAGCTGCATTACATTCCGCTACCAGGAGCTGACGGATCGGGGAGTACCCAGATTCCCCTCGTTCGTCAGGGTGCGCTCGGATAGCGCACAACACGGGGCATTACCGGCAGGCGCAAAGCCTGCCTCTCAACGCAAACGCATATCCAAGGAGCAGTCAGCTATGACAAGGCACTTTGAGTTCGTAGAGGGCAATTCAGCCAAGTTCTGGAAGGTGAGCGTCAGCGGCAAGGACGTCACCATACGGTTCGGCCGGATCGGCACGGACGGTCAGACCCAGACCAAGACGTTTGATGACCCAGTCGCGGCACAGAAGCACGCGGACAAGATGGTCCAGCAGAAGACCCGCAAAGGTTATCAAGAGTTGGTGGCCAAGTAGCCGGCCATCAGCTGCGATCCCCTCACGGCGCGTAATCGTTATAACCACCGATAGTCAGCTTTATTGTGAACTGGCCAGCGCCACTGCCGCCGCCTTCTGCACGCCCTTACGTTTGTCGCTCAGTGCTCTGAGTAAAGCTGCAGTGACATCCGGATTCTTAGGGTCGATCTTTCCTAGGGCCTGTACTGCGGCAATAGGAAGCGACCTTTTAATTTGGGGTGTTCATGCCATCTCATTGCCATATTCTCCATGGTTACTTACCTCTTACCAGCCGTCTCCGGTACTGGTTCGTCAATTCTTCGATTCTTCACCGCAATGGAAACAGCCACCCTCAGCAGCCGGCAATAAACCATCAGAGCGACCGTCGCCTCAATGGACAACATGATCTCGTTCCATGTAATCGGGTCTGCACGATTTCCGTGCCAATAGCGTTCCACAAGTTCGGCGCCGTGGGCACATTCTCCCCACGCCCATAGAGGCGTGAAGAAGAGCACCAGAAAAATAGCCATCATCCACAGTCCCGGCTCGCTGCGCCATTTTCGCAACTTCCAACAACAAACGCCGTAGCAGAGAACCGTTATTCCCAGGAAGAAGCCGTTGTACCAACCTGCATTTGCAAAGAACGGCAAGGCGATCAGAATCGCGCCGGCCGCAATGTACCATCCGCAACGAGCAGCGACTCGATCCAGTTGGTCATCGGAG
Source organism: Planctomycetota bacterium (assembly GCA_021413705.1). Taxonomy (GTDB): domain Bacteria; phylum Planctomycetota; class Planctomycetia; order Pirellulales; family UBA7805; genus JAIOPX01. The sequence goes on from JAIOPX010000016.1 coordinate 76,466, forward strand.
AGGAGCATCGGATTAGTTCCAGAGGCAGCCAATACCCTTGCTCAATTCAGTGCTTGAAACCAGCTGATCGAAGTTCAAGAAGCATGGCCAGAGGCAATGCGCCGAGCCTGTAACGTCGTTTCAATAACTTCCTCGATTCGTTCCCGTTGCCTACGTCCTGCCTGCCAACCCCAAGCGACCAGTCCAATCCCAAACAGTATCATTCCGGGTGGAATAAACACCGCCAAGAATGGCGACAAATTGCCTTGCATGATCCGCTTCCCGGTGAGCAGCTCCGAGAGTGCTGCCATCAACATCATTCCGCCTCCCGCAGTGAGGCCGCCAAACCAAATCGTCATGAATACCACCACGAATGGATGCATGCGAAACTTACCGCGGATAATTGTTCCCTCTGTCGTTTTCTCCAAAGATCCATAGAAATATGGCTCGAAAGAGTTTCTAGAAAAGGTCGGACCCTTTGCGAAGAGTCTAAATGAGCGCGCATGGCCTGATGAGTAAACTGTCCCTGGGTTATCGGAACGCAGCCATCGAAAAGGCGTATCGGATTCGGTGGACTTCTCAATGAGGACTTGGCACTCAATTACGCTCAACCTTGTATGCCAGATTAGTTCTCGCCCGATCCTCATTTAGTCACGTTGCGGCAGTTGGTTGTGATCCAGCGTGATGGGGATGCACTAACTTACTGGAAGTCGAAGATTCTACCAGGAGATCTTAGTGCCTTCCAAGGAGCACACAATATGGGCTTCACCATTCAGTACTCTCTGCGTTCAAAACTCCCCCAACCCAAACAGGCTCATTTTCTCATCTTCGGACTTCGGCGCCGTGCCCTGAATCTACCGTTTGAAACCGTAGGCGAGA
>JAIOPX010000394.1 GCA_021413705.1 Planctomycetota bacterium
TGCGGATCCTCCGGATTGATTCCTGTCGCGTCGCTCCATCCATTGGGCCAATGCCAGCAACGCCGACGCCTGAATCATAACCGGTCCAACTGCCCCAGCAACAGCTGATGCTTGAGGTGCAGTTTGGTTGGCAGACCTCGATCGTCCAGCGATAATGATAAAGCAGCGCGATGACCTCGGCGGGCACGTCGAGCATGTTGGTGGCGATGCGCAGGACGCCGTCGCAGCTCGGGCCCGGCGCGATCGTTCTCTTCTGATGAGGCTTCGCCGCGATTGTAATCAAACGCACGCGGTGATCGAGCTTTTCCTTGGAGGAATCGCCGCCCAGGGAAATCACCCGATCGCTGGTGACGCGTTCGGCGCTCGCTTCGGGCGAGAGCGGCCGCTCCTCGATGACCTCGTAAACGCTATTGTCGCGGACGCGGCAGACGTAGCTGCTCTTGGCGGCGACGATGCGGTTGAAGAGGCCGAATTTGGCGTAGCCGCGGTCCATGATATACAAGCGGTCGCCTTCGATGGTGCGTTCCAGGACAGCGCGTTCGTCGTGATCGCCGCCGCCGTCGGGAGTGACGTCGATGCGTCGGGGCACATGGCGGTCGATTTCAAAATGGGTGTGCAGCCGCCACTTGACCAGGCCGCTTGTGTTCGACGGTTTGACCCACGCTTCGGTGAGGTGCGGCAAGATGGAGAGCAGCGTGCTGTCGACGAGGGTGATGGTGTCGCGAATGTCTTTGAGGCGAGGATCGCGACCCAGGGGTACGAGTTGGGCGCCGAGTTCGGCGATGATTTCTTTGAGCCGCTCGGGATCGAAAACGTTGACCGATTCGGAAAGCGAGCCGAGCGACGTTCGAGCGCAGCCGAGTTTTTTCTGGACATTTTTGAGTTCGCTGGCTTGCTGCAAGCCGCGCAGCGACTTGACGACGGGATTGAAGAGGTAGAGCAGGATGAGCATACAATACTGATCGAAATGGAGGGTGCGATTGCCGGCTCGATCGCGTTCGCAACCGCTGTCATGGAGGCGTTCGAGCAAGGGAGCGAGTTGATCGAAATACTTGAGGCCGACGATATCCTTTTCGCGGAGCTTGGCGGTCGTATTGGGAGCTTGGCCATCCATGCTGCTATGATGCCAAAACACCAGCGCGGGCGCAATACTGTTCAGATGTATTTGCTAGGCGCAAATACCGTGCCGAACACGATTGGGCCGCGGTCGTTTGACCGCGGATCAGGACAGCCGTCGCGAATACGATGTCAAGCGGCTGAAGGCTTCAATGGGGCCGCGGTCGTTTGACCGCGGATCAGATTTTATACTTCGACAATAATTATTGCCGATGTATAGCTTCAATGGGGCCGCGGTCGTTTGAC
>JAIOPX010000410.1 GCA_021413705.1 Planctomycetota bacterium
GCCGCCGGTCATGCTCGACAGGCTCCGGGCGTAGGTGGTCACTTCGCTCAGCGGCACTTCGGCGATGACGGTTTGCAGATCGCCGCCGGCGGAGTCCATGCCCAGCACTCGGCCGCGGCGGCCCGACATGTCGCTGTTGACATCTCCCAGCTTGCTGCCGGGTACGGTGATGGAAATCTTCACGATCGGCTCCAGCAGGGCCGGTTTGGCTTGCTGGAACACGTTGCGGAAGACCATCGAGCCGGCGATTTTGAACGCGGCTTCTGAGCTATCCACTTCGTGATGCTTGCCAAAGTGGACCTCGGCGCACACGTTCTGCACTTGGTAGCCGGCGATTACGCCGCGCTCGATTCGCTCCTTGAATCCTTTCTCGACAGCGGGGAGAAAGTTCGTTGGGATCGTGCCGCCGACCACGGAATTGACCCAGAGAAAATTGTGCTGCGGATCGAAATGAAAGTCTTTCATCGAGGGGAAGCGATCTTTGGTGGCAAAGTCTTCCGGTTTGGTTCCCTCGGGGAACGGATAGATGCGGATGTGGACTTCGCCGAACTGGCCGCGGCCGCCGGACTGCTTTTTGTGGCGGTAGCTTCCTTCGGCTCTGGCTTGCACTGTCTCGCGATAGGGAATCTTGGGCTCGTGGGCGTCTACTTCCACTTTGTCGCGCTGCTTGAGCCGCTCTTGAAGAACCAGCAGATGCAGTTCGCTCATGCCGGTCATGACCAACTCTTTGGTCTGGGCATCACGATCCAAATGGGCCGTGAGGTCTTCCTCGATGATCTTGTGGAGCGCGCCGGAGAGCTTTGTTTCGTCGCCACGGCTTTTGGGTGTTACCGCCTTGCCGACCATCGGCCGCGGGAACTTGATCATCGGCACGTCCATGTCGCCGAGTGTGGTGCCGACGTGCAAATCCTCCATCTTGGCCACGGCCACAATGTCGCCCGGACCAGCCGCATCAATCGGCACCGTCTCGCCTCCTTCCACGTCGAGGAGCTGGCCGATTTTCACATTCTTCCGCGCGCCGGAGGCATGAACCGTGGCGTCCTTTTTCAGCGTGCCGCCGAAGACGCGAATGTAACTGAGCTTCTGCACGAACGGGTCGATCCGCACCTTGAACACCTGGGCCACCAACGGGCTCTCGGGTTTTTGTTCGACCACCATCTCGACGCCGTCCTTGAGCGCCTTGCGCTGGATGGCGGTCGGCGGCAACGCGCAGAGGACTAGGGCATCGAGAAGCTCGGGTATACCCACGCCTGTCTTGGCCGAGACGCAGATGATAGGAATCACATGGCCGGTGGCGACGGAGGTGACGAACAGCCGCGAGAGTTCTTCGTCGGTCGGGTCCTGCCCCTCAAAATAATGCTCTGTGACTACATCGTCCATTTCGATGATCGACTCGATGAGCGACTTGCTGATTGGGGCGGGATCGACGAGGGCGCCTTTGGTGTCGTCGGGAAGGTGAAGGACATTGATCACCCCTTTGAAATCGTGGCCATGGCCAATGGGGACATTCAGCGGCAGGCAGTGGGTGCCGAACAGATCGGTGATGTTGTGCAGGAGATTCGGATAGTCCACATTCTCCGTGTCCATCTTGTTGATGATGATGATCCTGCCCAGCCCGGCCTCACCGGCCTCTTTGAAAACCCGTCGCGTGTTGACCGCGATTCCGCTGTGGGCGTCGATCACGATGGCGGCCGTTTCCGCGGCTCGCAGGGCGCCGATGGTTTGCCCGATGAAGTCCGGATAGCCCGGCGTGTCGATCACGTTGAGCCGTTTGCCGGCGTGCTGGAAGTGCGTGACCTTGGCTTCGATGGTGTACTTGTGGTGCTTCTCGACTTCATCGAAGTCGCAGATGCTGGTTCCATCGTCCACGCTGTGCTGGCCTTTAACCGCACCGGTGGTCGTCAGCAGCTTGTCGGCCAGCGTGGTCTTGCCTGCGGCGCCATGGCCGCAAAGAACAATGTTGCGAATATCTGCGACGTTGTGATTCGCCATGAGAGGGCTCCTTCAAAAGTGCAGTTGATTCACGGTTTTGGTTTGCCTGGATCAGCGTTTTGGTTGGGCTGCCGCCAGAGCGTCGGGCAGCGTCAGTCTCCCTTCATACAAAGCTTTGCCAATGATGCACCCGGCCATTGGGATTTCGGCCAACGCGGCTACGTCTTCTTTCCTGGACACGCCGCCGGAAGCGACCACGGGCAGATCGACCGCCCGTTGCATGGCGGCCATCTCCGGCACATTCGGGCCGGCAAGCATCCCGTCGGTGGCGATGTCGGTGTAAATAATCGCGGCCAACGGCTCGGCGGCAAATTGCTTCGCCAGCTCCGTGGCCGCCACATCGCTCGTCTTGAGCCAGCCGTGGGTGGCGACACGCCCCTCCCGGGCATCGATACCCAGGACGAGCCGCTGAGGAAATTTGCGGCACATCTCGCGCAGCCAGTCGGGTTCGGCCAAGGCTTTGGTGCCAACGACCAGTCGATGGAGCCCGAGCTGAAGCAACTGGCCAATCGTATCCTCGCTGCGAATGCCTCCGCCTAGTTCGCAGGGGACTTCGACAGCTTTCAGGATGGCGGCGATCGTTGGCAGATTGGCGGGGGAACCATCACGGGCGCCATCGAGATCGACCAAGTGAAGACACTCGGCCCCTTCCGCGACGAGCCGACGTGCCACGGCGGCAGGATCGGCGTCGTACACCGTCTCGCGCTGGTAGTCTCCTTGGGCAAGCCGTACACAACGGCCGCCGCGCAAATCAATCGCGGGCCACACCTGCATGGTGTTCATCGCTCCGGAAAAGACGGGGCACTTCGTTCCGAAAAGGAACCCCGAATATGACAGACGGAGCGGCTGATTTCAAGGATGCAAGCGACGCTTTACATCTCCGCAAAGTTCCGCAGGATCTTCAATCCTTCGGCCTGGCTCTTTTCCGGGTGGAACTGCGTGGCGAAAACATTGTCGCGCCAGATGGCGGAGCAGAACAGCCCGCCGTAGTCGGTCTCAGTGGCAATCACCGAGCGGTCCTTCGGCACGACATGGTAGGAGTGGACGAAGTAGACCCTGGTTCCTTCCGCCAGTCCGGCAAGTTGCGGCGCGGGGCGGCGGATAGCCAGTTCATTCCAACCCATGTGGGGCACCTTCAACTCTCGGGCAATATCAAACCGGACGACTTCGCCAGGGATGACGCCTAGCCCTGTGTGGCGACCATTTTCGTGGCCAACATCCATCAGCAGTTGCAGGCCAAGGCAGATGCCCAGGAAGGGCCGGCCTCGTTGGATCGATTCACGGATGGGTTCGACCAGTTCGCGGCGCGTTAGCTCCGCGATGGCGTCTTCGAAGGCGCCGACGCCGGGTAGCACTATCTTGTCAGCTTTGCGGATGACATCGGGATCGGAACTGATCTCAGCCGCGTGGCCTACCCGTTCAAAGCCTTTTTGAACGCTGCGCAGGTTCCCCATTTGGTAGTCGATGATGGCGATCATGGGGGAAAGGGGTGAGGGGATAGGGGCGAGGGAAGGATGGCGTATTACTTCAAACGAAGTGCAGTTTTGATACAACCTTCCAGGTCTTGAAGAAGTGTATCGGAGAGTCGACCGATTGTTTTGATGATATCCCGCTGATCGATGGTGTCGAGATGTTCTGCCTTCACCGTCGAATTCCTCAATAGTCCTGTCGCCTGACCTTCGGGCGTCGAAACATCCACGAACAACTGAGAAGGTTCGGATGCGGCCCGAACGGTGACCGAAGTAACAATGGCTATCACAGTTGAATTGAGCCGGCGATTGAGGTCGTCATCCTGCACGACCACCGCTGGACGCACCTTGGTCCCTTGGCCGGACACGAAAGCCACAGGCAAGAGTACAACATCGCCACGCCTAACCTTGCGACCGGTGCTCATCGTAATTGTTGTATTCGTCCATTATCGGATCGTCCCAACCTGCAGCACCAGCCGTCTTTGCAATGAGGGGATATGCCTCGCGGGGGTCAAATTCATCCGCGGTAAGCATACCCCGAATGCGAGCGTATTGATCCTCGGAAACAAGGTAATAAACTCGACTTGTCTGCTCATCAAGCACGGAAATGGGACTGCCACCTTCAGCCTTCAAGGCTGCTCTCTGCTGATCACTCAAGTTCGGTGTCATGGCATTCACCCTCCAAAAGTTAGTTTACCACGCGAACCATGGTGAAACCAGCGAAGGCAGATCAACATGCCGCCGTGGGAGACACAAAGGGACAGTCCCATTTTGCTGGGGCAAAATTGGTACAGTCCCCCTACCGCGTCGCGCGGACCGTCTCTGGATAGACAACCAACTCGATCCGTTGGTTCGCTTCCCGGCCCGCCGGCGTGGCATTGGAGTAGACGGGGTTGTTACCACCGTAGCCGGCTACGTGAAGCTGCTCGGCTCGCAGTTGCCCCCGGCCCAGGCAATGATTGTAGACGGCCATCGCCCGAGACGTGGTGAACTGCTGGGCATTGATCCCGGCCGGCAGAGTTCCACCGGCATCGCAGTGCCCCTCCACGCCAATGAGCTGCCGGGGATAGGCTCTGGCCAATTCGATGGTTACCGTATCCAGCAGATTGCCGGCCCCGGGAGACAATTGTGTCGCACCCGGCGTGAACAGCTCGCGAGCCGGGAGCGTGACTCGAATCACGTCTCCGTCACGCCGCACATCGACGCCGCGGATCTCCACGGCCACCAGATCGATCCCGTGGCTGCTGTTGGACGTGATGGCCACTGAGCCGGTTCGCCGATTGGAAGCGACCATGTCTTCATATTTCTTTTGAAGCGCCAGCTTGTCGTTTCGTTCGCGCACCAAGTCGCCGGCGGTCTCTTTGAGCTTGTTACTTAGCGCCGCCACATGCGCCTCCAGCCGCTGCACATCCTGCCGCGACGTGGCCAGCAGCCGCTCTTTCTCCTGATTGATCCGGTCCATCGAAGCCGTGGCCGATTGCAGGCCCTGTTGCTGCTGCGCGGCCGCCAATTGCTGCTGGCGAACTTGCTCGAGCTGCGCTTGTTGCTGCGCCGAAGGCACAAACAACGGCTGGGTCTGATGACAACCCGCCACAGCGAGCAACGTCACCACCATCAGCGTCAGAAGCTGCCAGCCAACCCGCATGGCACAAACTCTCCGGTACAATATCCAAGTACAAATCAAGCCGGGCCGCCACCGCATTGCAGAGCGCAGGCAAATGACGCGGCCGGGCAAAGTGGGGCGGATGATAGCTAACGCCCCCCCACACAGCAAGGGCAAGTAGTGTGGGTGGAGAAGTGTAGGGTGGGTGCTTGCACCCACCGTTTTCACTGTGTGACGCAGAAGAACAGCGTGGGTGCAAGCACCCACCCTACCTTTGCTAGCACACCGAGCCCGTCCGATTCTCTGCACCCGGCATTGAAAATGTCACCAGCGCCGGACGTCGTTTCGGCTGCTCCGTCTCCGATACCTCTACCGCCCCAGGGTAAACTCCATAAAACCGCTTGATGAAATTACGGTGCCAACGCGATGGGCAATGGGGCTCCCAGCCCCAGCGTGTCGCCAGCCGGTCGGAAATCCGCCAATTGGCCGCGTCGGTCAACAGTGCATCGGTCTTCTTGATCCGCGCAATCTCATCCAGCACGGTCAGTGATTTACGAAACGTGGCCAAGGTGCAATCCTGCGTCGAAACGACGTACTTCAGCGCCAGGAAATTGCTATGCCGCAGCGGCTGATTGAAGTAGAGCCAGCAGCGATTGCCTGTGGCCGGCCGGCTTTGCCAACCCAGCATCCAGACCACGTCGGCCAGGGACAATAGCTTCGGCCAAGGTCGAAACACCAGTTTCTCGAACCGGCCATCCACCGTCTCGATCACTCCATAGCGCCGCCCGCGGATCGTCTCCGCTGCGGCCGTCAGATCGGTGATCGTTTCGAACCATGCCATATTCCTTCTCCTCCACAAAAACATCACAAGTGTTGTCGAAGTCGGAAGTCGGAAGTCGGAGGTCGGAAAAGGAACATCTCCGCTTGCGCCGACTTCCGACTTCCGACCCCCGATTTACTCAATCCCCACCAGCCGTTTGAGCCCTTGAATCATCCACAGCAGAATCGCCATCACAACGAGACTCCCTGCCGCAATGCCGGGTATCATCCAACCCAGGCTGTAAAAATAGAGATGCACAGAATCCCACACCGGCGCCCAGCCGACGACCACCACGACCGTGGCCAGGCAGAGAAACGGTCCGTAAGGAATCTCCTGTCCACGCCGCATCAACCACTGGGCAACACCAATCAGCACGCCCGCTAGTGGCGCCATCAAGAACACCAGCAGACAAACCTGCCAACCACAAAACGCGCCGATCATAGCCATCAGCGTCACGTCGCCAAATCCCATCGCCTCGCGCCGCAAGACGCTGTAGCCGATCAGGCGAACCGCCCAGATGACCGCCGCGCCGACAGCCAAACCAACCAGCGCCGTAAGCAGCCCCGCCCACGATGGACCGCCGTGATACCAGACGCCCGTGATGGCCACCGCTCCCGCCAGCGCCATCGCGGCGATTCTCCACGACACCCACTCTCGCGTCACACGAGCCCAGCAGAGTTGAATCCCCCGCCGCACACCGTGGCGGCCATACCAGGTGCGCGGCAACAGTGCGAAGCACCACATCTCAAAACAGAACAGCCCCAACACGAGTCCCCAAGCGCGCGGATATCCCCCCAAAGCCAGCGGCCATGGCGAAGGTGAGGCCACATGCAAGAACTCCACCTGCAACGTCGTCGGCCCCACAAACCCCTCGCCGGGAACGAACATCTCGCCCGGCAACAACGACCAGGGCATCGCCGCGGCCAGCACCAACCCCGCCAGCGCACCCAGCACCGTGATCTCATCCGGGATTGACTTCTCATCAATATCGATGAACGTCGCCACCAGCATCAGGGCGAACAAAATCACATGAACAGCAAACTGCTGCTGCAACAGCCCAATCGTGAGGGGCGCCGTCATGGGAGCCCAAGGATGGATGCCCAACTGAAGCGGATCGCGAAAGAGCCCAAGTTGATCGACTTCCCACCAATAGAGCGCCGCCAACCCGAGCCCGCAAAACACTTCCAATAACAGCGGCCGAATCCAAAAACCTCGGCCATGAATGGCAGCCTCGCGCCGCATCCGCAGCCAACCGACGATCGGCAACCGATCGAGCCACTCGCGCGGCGGAACCCCGGCGGGCCGCGGCCCCCAAGGACTGATCGTTCGCTGCATCCAGGCCAGGCGGTAGATGCCCAGGTTCAACAGGCCCGCCAACAGCGTCCCAGCAAAGAACAACGCCCCCAATTGAAGCGCCAGCGGCATGTTCGCAAGGTTGGGCACAGCCTACTGCTTCTGTTCTGAGTCGCGAAGTTTCTGGGGTTCCATCCACGACAATATCTCGGCCGCCACGGCCGCAGGGTCTTTGTTATCGGTATCGACTTCCAAGTCAGCACACTGCTGATAAATCGCCTGGCGCCGTTGCAACAGGTCACGTATTTCCGGCATACCCCCGCTGGCCGTTAAATTCGGTCTCCCCGTCACCGTGCCAGGGTCGGCCGAGAGCCGCTGGTGGATCGTTTCCGCCGTCGCCCGCAGCCACACCACCTTGCCCGCCGCAGCCATTATTTGCCTCGTTTTCTCGCGCAACACGGCACCTCCCCCCAGCGCCACCACGCGGTTGTCATCCTCAAGCAGCCACGCCACCATGCTGGCTTCTCCTTCACGAAAACCCGCCTCTCCATGTTGCGCAAAAATCTCCGCGATCGTGAGTCTTGTCTCACGTTCGATCTCGGCATCGCTATCGACCCATGACCAACCGAGTCGCTCGGCAAGCAGCCGCGCGACGGTCGATTTGCCAGTGCCTCGATAGCCGATGAGGATAAGATTCATCGTTAGGGGCTAGGAGTCAGGAGTCAGGAGTCAGGGGTCAGGAGTCAGGGGTCAGGGGTCAGGAGTCAGGGGTCAGGAGTCAGGGGTCAGGAGTCAGGGGTCAGGAGTCAGGGGTCGGGGGGCAGGGGTCGGGGGTCGGCGCACTTACTGCTTGACTCCTGACACCTGCTCCCTGACTCCTGACTTCAATGCTTCGCCGCGCTGATTGCTTTCTTCAGCGTGTCGCGCATCAGCTCGGCCGGTGCGTTCTCGCCGGTGAACAACTTGAACTGGAGACTCGCCTGCCGAATGAACATCTCCACGCCCGTGGCCACGGCGCAGCCTTGGCTTCGCGCGTCCTTGATCAGCAGCGTATTCTCCGGATTGTAAACCGTGTCGAACACGACCATCGACGGCTTGAGGTGATGCTTCGGAAACGGCGTCTCGTCGAGATTCGGATGCATTCCCAACGGAGTGCAGTTGACCAACACGTCGCAATCGACCGAATGCCGAGCGTTCCAGCCGACTGCCTCACATCCCAGCCGCGCAGCCAGCGCGTCGGCCCGCTGCTTCGTGCGGCCCGCCACGAACACGTCGTAGCCCCGCCGCTTCAGCCCATAGGCCACCGCCATCGCCGCGCCCCCGGCGCCGAGCACCAGGGCTTTGCTCTGCTTGCCAGGATTCTCGGCGTCCGGCTTCGGCAAGTGCGGCTCCAGACTGTCGAGCGCCGCGCGACTATCGGTGTTGTAGCCAATCAGGTGCCCTTCTTCCCAAACCAGCGTGTTGGCCGCCCCAATCTCGCGCACCGCGCGATCGACACGCGCCAGGTGAGGAATCACCGCTTCCTTGTGAGGAATCGTCACGCTCAGTCCGCGGATGCCCAGTTGCGGCGCATCTTTGAGAAACTGTCCCAGATCCTGCTTCGGCACGCGGAACGGAACGTAGACGGCGTTGATGCCCATGTGGCGCATCGCGGCGTTATGCACCAGCGGGCTAAGGCTATGCCCGATCGGATCGGCAATGACCGCGTACACGGCCGTTTCACTATCGATCTGATCGTAGTGATAGACTGACTTCATTTGGTCAAAGCTCAACTGACCCGGCGCGAGCGTACGCTCCTGGTGGAACGTGGCGTAGGTGAACGGCGAGCCGAACCGCGCGGTGAGAATCCGCGACGGCGTGCCAAACTCGCCCATGCAGAGCCCGATCGTGGGCACCTTGGCCTGCTGAACCATTTTGAGAACGCGCAAATTGTCGTGCGGCGAGTTGGCCATCACGGCGATCTTGACGATGTCGGCGTCCAATCCTGCGAGCCGGGCGTGGATGTCTTCGAGGTCGGCCGGCGTCTGGCGAAAGTCGTGATGGCTGACGATCCGCTTGGTTTTGCCATAGCGGCGGATCGTGGCGGCAACGTCCTCTTCCAGGTCGATGTAGTCCACTCCCTCGGCGATGGCGCTGCGCAGAATCTGCTGCCGCGCATCTTCACTGCCGCTGAACTTTCCTCCGTCGTTGCGGCGGCGGCAAGCGATCACCACGGGCGTAGGCCGATCGGCCAAGAGCTTTTTGACCGGGATATCGCCGTTGATGTAGTCCAGCCGCAACTCCACCAGCCTGGCCCCCTGCTCTGCCAGGTGCTTATGCTCCGCCACCACATGCCGCTCGCGGCTTCGACCTATCGAAACACAAATCATCGGTCCATTCCCTGCTACCACCGCACCCTCCGACCGCCGGAAGGCCCGCGCCAGAGGACTATTATACATGTTTAGCGACGGGACACCGCCCCGCGTTTTTGGGCTGATTTTTCGTCGATCGGCCGGAGGATGAGGCGGGAGGGTTGGGGCTGTAGGCTGTAGGTCACGCGCACCCAGTAGGCTCCGCCTGCCGGGCGGTGCCTGGGTATCGGGAGGACATAAACAATGAGTAAGCATCAGCAACAAATCTCGCCCCACCAGATACTTCGTCCGCTCCTGCTGCACAGGATGATCTGATGGAAGCGGGATGTGTGTCGCGGCTCCTTCACCCTGGTTCTGTACGTTGCGCTGACTCGGATACCCAGCCCACGCTCGGCAAGCGAGGCCTACTGTGGTCAACAAAATCAACATCAACACCACGTTGATCCCCGCCGATCCGCCTCCGTTACCCGGCCGCTTCGAAGAGCTTGGAGCACTCTTCGTGTTCTCCGCCGCAACTTGTTGCTCAGCAACAGGTTGCTGATTCTGTTCTCCGCTTGTTCTCCGGGCGTTCTCCGCGTGTTCTCCGGTCTGCTCTCGCGATTCCCTGGCCGCCTGCTCGGCCATCTCGACCTGCTTCTGCCGAGTGGGGGACAGGTCGGGATCCTGCTCATCCATGTACTTCTTGAGCCGCTCTATCCGGCGGCAGAGCTTGCGTCGTGAGGGATTGGGTACTTTGGCCCACTTGATCATCGTGTTGGAATAGGAGACGAGCGCGCGAAACGACGCCAGGTTACCCAGTTGGGCATCGGCAACCACCGGACCGACC
>JAIOPX010000411.1 GCA_021413705.1 Planctomycetota bacterium
TGAGCGGTTCTCCTAGCGCCAGCGTACAGCCGCTGCGCTCCAGCCTCCGCATCAGGGCACCGAGCACGTCGCTGGCCTTGTCGCTCTGGGGAAAAATCTTGCCTGTGTCTTCGATCTTGGTGGCAACTCCTTCAGCCTCGAACAGGGCGACCAACTCTGCCGGGCCGAGCGCCGCCAATGCCGAATGGAGAAAGCGGCCCTGTTTGCCAAAGGCCTCGATAATGCCTCGGGGGTCGGTGGACTGTGTGATGTTGCAGCGACTCCCACCCGACATGAGAATCTTGGCTCCCGGCTTGCGATTTTTTTCCAACAGCAGCGTCTGCCGGCCTCGCTCGGCTGCGCAAGCCGCCCCCAAAAGCCCCGCCGCGCCGGCCCCGACTACGATGACTTGAAAACGGTGGGGTGACATGGCATTGGTTCCGTGAGCGGCACGGCGCTAGCCGCCGGTATACCCACCATTCTAACGTCGTCCGAAGCACCGGTGGCTAGCGCCATTCCGCTCACGCGCGGGCCACATTCTACCGCAGCACGCTCGGCAGGCCACGCTTCCACCAAGGGACGGCTTCGGCCGGTGGCGACTTGGGTGCGGCGGCATCTTGCGCTGGCGGATTCGCCCTGGGCGTGCGATCCTTAGCCGCCACGTTCACCTGCGGCAATGGCACATTCTCTTCCAGGAATCTGGGCCAGTAACCGTCCAACAGCCGTACGCAGTCGGCCAAGCGGCCGTCTTCCAGCGAGAAATGAGCCCGCGTGACGATTCGCGACAACTCCGTTCGTTCATTATCGCTCAGCGCCAGGTCGGAGACCACGATGTCGTCCACCCAGGCCTGGCCGGCACCCATCAGATCGAAACGCACTTGCAAGTCTGAGAGACCGGACAGGGGCAGGTTATCCACTGTAAAGATGAAGTAACGCCACTGGGCGTCCAGCGGTGCTTCGGCAAAGCGATAGTAGTCGCCGCCGTCGAGCTTGCCGCCGAGTGCCAGACGGACTGTTGGCGCGGAACCTTTGTCCAAAGTGCGCAGGCGAACGGCAATCGAAATCCGGCCGGTGCGCGGCGGCTCGAACGGATCGCTGATCAACGACGCCACGCCGCTGCGGCTGCTTAGCCGAGCCGATGCCGCTCCGCCGTTCTTGACTTCGACGTCGCGAACAGCGTGGCTGCCGGCTCCGCCGGCCAACGTCCAACCCGGCAACTCGCGCCGGCCGTCGGCTGGCAACTCAAAATCGGGATTGGCCAGCACATTGACGTGCCGTGGCTCGGCCAACAACGCCGCCCGGGTCACCAGCTCGCGTATCCGTTGATAGAGTGCGTCTCGAACGGGCTGCTCGAACGCCACGGTGAGATTGGAGAACGTCACCTCCGCCCCCTTTCCCCCTCTGACCTCTGGCCCCTGACCCCTGACCCCTGAGTCCTGAGTCCTGGCCCCTTCCCCCAACTTGATCGCCAGCAGATCGTACGGCTCCAACGCCAGCGATAGTTGTCCTCCCACAATCTTTGGCGCCTCGCGCAGACCGCTCAGTTCGCTCAGCGCGGTTTTCTCAGCTCCGCGCACTGAAAAACTCGCTCGGCAGGGATACGGCGTGGGATTGAGTAGATAAAGATATGTTGCCCCGTCGCGACTGAGCCAGCGGCAAGTGATTCCCTGCGTCTCACCTGTGACCGGCTGGTACTCTCCCAGCGGCAGACGTCGGTAGGTCAGGAACAGCGGCCGCAGCGCCGCTTCTTCACCGAGCGTGAGCATCCACCCGCCGTCAATCAACAGCGGAGAGTCCAAGGCGCCGATCGCCTGCACAAAGCGGCGGCGGCTCTCCTGTTCCGCCGGAGCGAGATGCGTCACCATCGAGAGATATGTCTTGTCGGTGCCGAAGGGGCTGCGGGTATCGAACGAAGCCATCCGCGCCCGCACTGGCGTGTGAAGCAGCAGGTTGCCCGTGCCGGCGGCCGCGGCAAACGCACTGTCCAACTCGGGAGCATCGCCCGAAGGCAGGTCGACGGCCAACGTCCTGGGTGTCGCGGGTGTCGATACCATTCGCGGGCGCAACAGCACGATCCCTTCGTCGCGACCATAAAGATCGCAGCGGATGCCAGCCGCCAGCGGCAACTCTTCCAACTTCAGCCGTGCCGGCAACGTGGGCCGCAACGCCGACTCCGCGTCGGGCCCTTGCAACATGCCGCCGGTGGCCACTAGCAGCTTCGCACCGGGCCGGGCGGCGATCAGGTCATCGCTCAGTTGCTTGTGGAAACGGTGCATCACATCAGCCCGCCAGGCTAGCCATGCTTGACGGTGCTGTCCGGTCACCGCCTTGGCCCGCTGAGAGAATCGCCCTGGTCCCACGGCCGGGATGCTCACCTCCTGCTCGCGGCAAAATCGGTCGATCGTCGCATCGTCGAGCCCCCATTCCACACCCGGCAGCAGCGTGTAGCACGGGCCAGACGACCCCAGCGCCGCGCCGCCGAAGGAGCGATGCTGGCCATAGCGCCCTGCCAGCTCGCGAACCACGTTGCGCATCGCCTGCTGCACGCGCGGATCCAACGGATTGTAATAGGCCGTCTGGCCGCGGCGGCTGCCGTGCTTTTCCATCCAGGTGGCGCCGCTGGCACCCACCAGTTGCAAGCCCGTGGCGTCGGGCCCGCCGCGCCGTGCAATCTCTTCCAACTCCGGCAGCGGCGCGGAGAATTGAAGCAGCGGGATCAGCGTCATCTGCTCGCGATCGGCCAGCCGCAGCAACATTTCCAGCACGTCTTTGCGCACTGGATCCTGGCCCGTGCTGAAGAATGCGCCGGTATCGTAGCGCGGCGTCGGCGACAATCGCTCGCTAGGGTAGATCGTGCTGCCGTCGGCCAACACCGACACGACCAGTGCGTTGTAACCCACATGCTGGGCATATTCGATCATCCGCCGGCCGCCGTCGTAGAACGTCGTCCAGTCGTCGAGGCTGCCGCCGCTCCAGGCGTCGAAGGCTTCCGCCGCGCCGAAGTTCTCGGGAAACAACGGCCGTTCCAGCATACCCATCACCTGCCGCTCGGATCCGCCGGGTGTCGGCGATGCCGGAGCGAGTGCGCTGTGGGCGTCGATTCCCAGCCGCAACGCGCCTACGCCATAGCGCTTCGGTCCATACAGCCGGATCCGCCCATGCACGGCCTGAGTGGTGCCACTCACGCGGCTGATCACCAGCAGCGGCGCGCGCGTGCGCGGCCAAAAGGTGACGCGATGGGCGGCCATGTGAGCCGGTTGGATTCCCATTTTAAGGCTCGATGGGAGTCCAGGCTTCAGGCTGTTTTCCGCCGAGCCAGGCAAACCTTGCACATACACCCCCGAGTCGAGCCCGATCGGCACCACGGCCCCGGCGGCGTTCGGCTCGACGATGCTGATCCCCATCGCCTGCGGCATATCGGAAGGATATTCGACTTCGACCACATGCACCTGCCCCGGTTGGCTGACGGCAAGCGGATAGGCCACCCAAGTTTCGTCGCTCGCTTCCCCCTTCGCCCCTGACCCCTCACCCCTAGCCCCTCCTCTCAACACCACCAGCGGCCCCAGCTTCGGATGCTCCCAGCGCTCGATCGCGCCGAACTCCAACGGATCTTTGCCCAGGCCGGGTATGCGCGGCACATGGGCCACACGATCCCACCAGGTTTTGCCAGGGTTGATGGTCATCAATTCGGTCGTCGGCGGGGCGGGCCGCTTGGCCGCCGGCACTGTCGTGTCGCTGACCACGATGAACTGCACGCGGCGCTGCGCCAAGGCTTCTCCCCGCAACCGCGACAGCCCGGGTAGCCCCACGACAGCATCGGTCACCCGGCTCCCCGCAATCGGCACCATACGATCTCCGGCCGCGGTGCGCGAGACGGTCAGCACCAGGTCGTACACGCCCGGCTCGGTCGGTGCCTGAATTTCCAGCGGGACCAGCGGATCGGGCTCGCCCACAGGGGGGAACTTCAACTCCTGATCGCGGCTCCACAGCTCGCGCTTCTCCTGGGGAAATTGCAGTTGAGCCCGCAGTCCGACAGCAGCCGACGGTTCGACACCCAGCAGATGCGGCTGCACGCGAACGATGAACCGCTGTCCGGGATCGAACACCAGGTGAGATAGTGAATCCTCTTTCTTCGGGTCTCGCGCCTCGAGTCTGGAGCCAGCTCCAACTATCTGCACGCGCAGCGCATCCCCCGGTGCTCGGCGCACCAGCAGCCGGTTCTTCTTATCGTCCAACTCCGCGACATGCGATTCTTTGACCAACTTGGCCAGTTCGACCGAGACCGGAATGGGCATCGGCTCGCCATCCGCCGCCAGCGCGATCAGCAGTCTGGCCGAAAGATCGGCCCGGACTTCCACATCGACGCCGTCATAAGTGCGCGAGCTGGGCCCACGGATCTCGACGGCGCCAGCGTCGTTGATCCAGATGGTTCCCGCCTCGTCGGGTTCCAAACCCAGCGGCTGTGGATTGCCCAACTTGCCGGAGCTGATGGCGATGGTCCCGCGCCAAGTTCGCTCGTCCCCGCCCCCCCAGGCAATGCGCAGCGTGAGCGTAGACTCGTCGGCCGAAGCGAACGAGGCGCAAACCAGCAGCGGAGCCCACGCTAGTCCGACAAAGCAGACGAGCGAGGCGATGCGCCGACATCCTGTCGGCAGCGCCCGAAGCGCGCGCAAAGCAGCGGACCTCCATGTCCTGGGGACTGTCGCCGTAACAATCAATACAGGCGTCAGGGTTCAGGTGTCAGGTAATTCAGATTCTGACCCCTGACTCCCGACCCCTGACTCCCGACCCCTGACTCCTGATCCCTGACTCCTGATCCCTGACTCCTGATCCCTGACTCCTGATCCCTGACTCCTGATCCCTCTTCCTTAACCTTTTACCCCGCAACGGATTGAAGCCGTTTCCGCGGGGCTGGCGATTATAGCTCTGCACGGGCAAAACGCCCCATAGCGACCGCTGGACACTTTCCACTTTATATCAATTTTCCACAGCCGGAAAATGGCGTATAATAAGAAAGTGCTCGCATTTTGTGGAGTTGGTAATGCTTTGCCGTCGGAATAACCCTGATATCTGGACCACGTGGACATGAAGACCGAATCGGATCGTCTCGCCTTGAATGAGGCCGAAATGCTGGCGGAGTTCAGGCAGGAATTCAATTTCCCCCCGCTGAGACTTCGGCTCTGCAAGGCTCAATCTCCTCCCGCCCGCGCGGACGCGGTAGTCGAGACCGAGTGGGAGGGAAAAACCTTGAAGTTCCTTGCCGAGTTTAAGTCGCGCAGCAGCCCGCTTGTTTTCCGCGATGCCATTCGAGCGGCGCAAGACTATGTGGCGGAGACGAGCGACTATTTCCCCATGATCGTTGTTCCATATCTACGATCGAAGCAACTGGAAGAACTTCAACAATTGAAAGTCAGCGGCCTCGATCTGTCGGGCAACGGCATCGTTATCATCCCCAACAATCTGTTGGTCTATCGCACCGGTAACCCGAATCAGTTTCCGGAATCGGCGACGACCAAGTACGCCTACCGGGGCACGACGTCGCTGGTGGCCCGCGCCTTCCTATGCCGAGCCAGCTATGAAGCCCTGGCCCAAATTGAGGAAGAAATACGCAAGCGCGGCGCGAATGTGGCAATCTCCACGATCTCCAAAGCCATCAAGAGAATGGAACAAGACCTCGTGGTCGAGCGGCGTGCTGAAGGATTCTATGTTCTGCAACCGGATGAGATCTTGCAGAATCTTGCCCGCAGTTATCAGCCTCCCAAGATTCGTCGCAAAGTAACTTGTGCAACCGACGTCCCGCTGGGCGAACTTGCGGCGCAGGCGCCTTCCGACGTCCAGCTTGCCTTGTGCGGTCGGTCCTCCATTGCGGCCTATGCCGTGATGGGCCGCGACGATCGGCCTTGCTTCTTCACCAGCAACATCGACCTACTCCTTGAAGCCTGGGCCGGCCGCGTGCAAGAAACGTCACGCTTCGCTACTATTGAAGTGCAAGAGACGCTCGATCCTCTCGTATACTTCGACCTTCGCCCGCAACAGGGACTTCCTTACGCCTCGCCGATCCAGGTTTTTCTCGAATGCGCCGTGGGCGACAAGCGCGAGCGGGAAACGGCTCAGCAAGTGCGAGCAGACATCGTCCGTGAGCTACTGGCGCAAGAGGCCTGAACCGATGACAGCCGATCCGCTGCAAACCGCGCTCCTCGACCTCGACGCACAACTCGCCGGCGCGGTCGAATTGATCATTGGGGGAGGGTATGGACTGTTCCTGAAACAACTTTATCTACAGGAACATCGAGATATTAAAACACTGTTTCCGCTCGACGATCTACCTTCTCCGCGAACCACCCAGGACATCGATATCATCTTGCGAGCCGAGGTCGTCACCGACTCGACTTCGATGAAACCGATCCGCGATGCCTTGGATCGCTTGGGTTTCGTAGTGGTCGAGAGCGCGCGTTACATGCAGTTTACCCGGCCGCTCGCGGTGGGTGAGATCAAAATCGATCTTCTTTCCGCACCTCTCGGCGTCTATGCGGATCGTGTCCCGACCGATTCCCGTCGAGTCAGGCCGCAGCCTAGCGTGAAGCTGCATGCCCGCAAGCTGGAAGAAGCGGTGGCCGTCGAGCAACACCCGCTCCGGATACCCATCGGCGGATTACTGTCATCGGGCAAACCTCACCAAACCACGGCGCTGATTCCCCAAGCGTTGACCTACGCGGTGATGAAGTTGATGGCGTTCAGGGACCGACTGGACGACCAAGACAAAGAGTTCGGCCGCCACCATGCGTTGGATATTTACCGAATTGTGGGGCTCATCACGCGGGACGAAGACGGGCATGCGCGCGCCTTGGCGCGAAAGTTCGATCGTCATCCTGTCATAATCGCGGCGAGGGAGGTGGCGACACAGTATTTTTTGAATCCCGCAGGACTAGGTCGGATTCGAATTCGGGAACATCAACTCGCGACCTCGGCCATCGACTTGGAGTATTTTGCCCAAGAACTCGCGGAGCTGCTCTTCCCGAACACAACCCAACCCGGCGCGTAAGAGAAGCCCGCTTCCCCCGCCCCTTCTCACCCTTCGCCCTCTTCGCACTTTTCACACCCTTCACACCCTTCGCACTTTTCACCCCCTTCTCACTCTTCTCACCCTGGCCGCCATACCCAGCAGGCCAAGCAATCCACAGGCCCCCAGCGCGCTCGATGATGGCTCGGGTACGGCTTCCACAGCAAGAGCAGCACCCCCCTGAATCGCAAATGTTCCGCTGACGTGGCCAGTAGAGCTGCTGAAAGCGCGCAATCCGACATTGCTGAAGGTTGGCAATAATTGCGTATTGGTGACGAGAACTGCTGCCAAGCTTCCATTGACGAAAACCTCTGTGCTCGGGGTTGGCGAGCTGACGTAATGAATACCGATAGTGTGAGTCGTGGCGCGGTCAAGACTGGCCGCGAGCAAAGTTCGAGGGTTGCTATTGTTCAGTGTCGTATTAAATCCATTGTCATTCCAATACAGGGCGAAGGGACCTGTATTGTTCGTATCTTCAAACTCCAAGCTGACTCCCGCAAATCTAAGCAAGGAATTTCTTCTTCCGCCAGAGGTCCGCGTCAATTGGGTGCCGCTTGCCGTGTTGACCAACGAGAGCAACACTTCGTATCCGTATTCGGCATTTGTGAGAACAGGCTGAAAATCAGGCGCTACAATAAGATTAGCGTCGTGAAAAGAACTCAACGCCGTGGATGCCATTGACACTTGTGTGTTGAACTGCTGCCCGTCGATAATAAAACTGCCCTCCGCGGACGTGCCTGCCGCGAGAAGCAAAGGGAATGTCACCAAACTTGCGATCAAGAATCTTGTGTGGCTCATGAGTCTTTCCTGTAGGATCAATGAATGATGTGGAAATGAACAATGTTGAGAAGAGGGCGCACAAAAACGTCCTGATTCAGCTTCATGGCCCCGGGAGCAACAGTTGGATGTTACCGAGGCGCGCAAGAAAACAAATCAGGACGTTTTAGGTCACAGGCAGAATTGCGATGGGTTAATTGACGAGCGTCCCTTTCGAGACAGCATATGGAAAATGTGTTTGCGAATTTGGAATCTATTTACTCTGCACCCGCGCGTCAATTTGTTTCACAATCAAAACGCATAAAATGTGGGAAATTCTTGCTATCCGACAATCCCCAGGTCGAAAACTTCTCACTACGCGACAACTCTGCGGGCGTGGAGCGCAGATTGCGCTAAGATCATGTGAGGGAATGCGGGAGACGCAATTTTCTGCCCCTGCGCCGTCTTCCGCATTGACGGCTGAACTAGCGCCGTCTGCGGGCGATGAAGGCCATACCCAGCAAGCCGGCCAGGCCGCAGAGGCCCAAGGCGATGGAAGAGGGCTCGGGGACGGCGGCCACTTCGGCATTGAGAATCAAGGTGAGAGTTTGCGTGGTCGCGCCCGGGAGATCCTCGTCGGACAAGTTGAATTGGTAAGTTGCAGTGTAGGTACCGGGAACAGTGGTATCTAGCCGGTAGACATAACTCTGAGTGTTCGTTGCAGGAAGATTGACAAAGGTGTTTGCACCCGACTGCTTGAAGAGCTTGGCGAAATTGCCGCTGATGGGTGAAATGGAATCCAGGTCGAGGCCCGCGGTCAGCGCCGCGCCAAAGCCACTTGTATCCGCCAGCAGGTCGAAGAGGCCGTCGAGGAATCCACCTCCCGATCCTTGCATGACGGTGCCGAAATCAAGCGTCAGCGAGGTCAATCCGAGGGTGGGTGTTGCGGCTCCGGTGACATTCGCAAAATCCGCATCCGAGTGATCGAGAATCTGACCCGAGAGATTGACGGTAACGGGGCTGCTGGTCACCGTGCCACTGCTGCCTGTGGAAACCTGCACCGCACCGGTGGGATTACCAACGGCAGTCGTGTTGGTATAAGTGACGGCATGAGTGTTTGTCGCTCCCGAGGCGATCGGAAAGTTGGTGCTGGGTGCATTGGCGACCGAGAAATTGCCTGTTGGGCTGCTCAGATTGTAGTTTCCCGCGGCGCCACCTGATTCGGCAACCGAAATATTCTGGCTCGAACTGGGACCGGCATTGATGATCGGGCCCAGGACGACCGTAGTTGGCGTTACACCCATCGTGGCCGAAGCTGCGGCAGAAATTTGAACCGAACCAATGTCTACCACGGCTCCGCGCGGATTACCTCGCTGATCCGTGGATGGCGTGGGTGAGCCGGAAGTGCCGTTGGCAATAGCCGGACTCCCGCCGCCGGGAAGCATTGTGAAGGTTGGGCCGCCATTGTTAGCCAGCACTCCGAGCAAGGGATCGGCGTTGCTAAAAACTCCTCCCGTGTAACCGGAGTTATTTCGGATGAGATTGGTGACGCCGGCGGACTGAGTTAGTGTGCCACCGTTATTCAATCCAAAATAATCGGTAACCGTATTGCTGGTCTGGCCCAGGATGGAATTTCTCAAAGAAACGGTGGCGGCGGTGCCGACGCCGGTGGGAACCCCCACGCTGCCTATCGTGCCCGCGTAGGCGTAGATGCCTTGGCCGTTCCCGGCCGTCGCATTGGAGTTCGTGACGGTGTTGCCTGAAATCGTGCTATTGATGACGCTTAAGCTACCATTATTGAGGAAGATGGCTCCGCCGCCTCCCATCGCCGCGTTCGCGGAATTGCTAGTCCCACCCGTGGCCGTGTTGCCGGTGAATGTAGAATTGGTGATCGTCGCAGTGCCGCCGAGAATGAACAGCGCGCCACCAAAACCTGCTCCGCCGCCGGTACCGTTACCGGTGCCGCCGTTGCCGCCGCCGAAGATCGTTCCGCCCTGCGTTCGGGCAGTCGTGGCACCACCCCCTGCTCCACCACCCCACCCGCCCGTTCCGCCTGTCCTGCTGGCTCCGTTGCCGGGCGCTCCGCCACCCCCGCCAAATCCTCCGACAGCAGTAATTATACCACTGACACCGTTCGCGCCGCCGGCCCCGCCGCCGAGTCCGCCACTGATACCATTGCCACCTCCTGCGGCACCGCCGTTCGGTCCACCGCCTGCGCCGCCAGGGTTACCCGCTGCACTACCACCACTGCCGCCGCCGCCGTTGGCGGCCATACCGCCACCACCAGCGCCGCCACCACTGCTGGAGCTACTTGCACTGAATGTGCCATCACCTCCCACAGCCTGATTACTCGTGAACGTCACACCCGTAATATTGAGTGTCGCACGGTCGGCGAAAATTGCACCTCCCGCTCCGAGGGCACCGCCTCCACCCGCACTTCGACCGCCGGGTGTTCCGCCGTTTCCGCCCTTGGCCACACCTCCGGTGAGTGTCATGTCGAACAGGCTTAAGCTAGCTCCACTATTTACCGTGAATAGGCGCTGGGTAAGACTCACGCTGTTGGCGGCGCCCGATTGAGCTGCCGCGATCGTCAAACCACTTGCTGGCCCGTTGATAACGATATTTGATGTGATCCGGTACGCCGTCGGCCCTTGCCAATCGGTGGAAGTGACGCCGGTGCTGACAAGTCGATTGGCAAACAGCGCGGTAACAGTCTGCGGAGTGCTGAAAACGCCTGAAGTATCGAACTGAATAATGTCCTGGCCCGGAAAGGATCCTTCGTTATTGGCGTCCAGGATCGCTTGTCGGAGGGAGCCTGCCCCAGAGTCATTTGTGTTTAACACCGTAAACAGGGCGGCTTGAACGGGTTGCCCGACAATTCCGAAGGTAAGAGTCAAACCGAGAACCACAATCTTCCAACAGTTGGCTCGCTTAGTTTTGAAAGTCAACCATTCGCCAATTATGCAAACTGACATCGGGCTTTGAATCATGAGCGCAATCCTAATGACAAAACTGTAGGTGTCTCTCAAAATGAGATGCTCGCGAAAAAAACGCCCTGAATCGCCTTCCTGGCCACATGAGCAACGATCACTGGTTGCTCAAGGCGCAAGAAAACAAATCAGGACGTTCTGGTCATGTGCCGAACTGGAACGAATTAAGGAGCGAGTGTTTGCTTATCAGGCTGCCCCCGAGATTCCGCCGATAGCTCTTTTTGAAAAGTTGCCTGTACGTGTCAATCTATTCACAATCTCTTTGCGCGTCAATGGTTTTACAAATATAACCGCAATATTCATCAAATTCGTTGCTTGCGACAGCTTCTGAACGGAGTATCAGTGCGGCCTCCCTTCCTTGGTGGGGTGGGCGCCAATAATAACGGGAGGAGTTCGGGCGAGGCCAAGCTCCGAGTGACCTATTGAACAGAACGCGCTTACGCGTGAATCGATGAGAATATAGGATCGCCTTTCCGAACCCTTCATTCGTGGGGAAGACGGGCAAAGAAGCCCATCCTACGGCTGTCCGGCCGTCGGGTTCTCCCAACGAAGTTGGGCGAACCTGCCAAAGTCGGCGTCACACGAGACGAGCGTGGCGCCGTGGGCGATGGCCAATGAGGCCAAGTGAGCGTCCGTGGTGAGATTGCCCGCTGTGCCGGCCTCAAGGAGCAATTCTTGCAACAGTCCCCAATGCTCTTCCGGTTCGGTTACAACTCGCGTGTTTTCGTGACCAAGCCAAGCGTCAACCCGTGCCATGGCGTCTGCGGGAGTCAGCGGCGTTACGAACACGCGAGGACTAGTAGCCAACCGCAAGAATCCCAGCAACACAACCCAGGCCAGACCTATGGGTTCCTGACCATCGAGCGCGTTCTCCCACCACGCTCGCACCCGCGTGTGATGAGCGGCATCGCTGTTGACCGCATACAGCAAGATGTTCAAATCGATGAGCTTCACTTGCGAAGCACCAATTTACGTGCAATCTCGGCATCTTCGTCCTGTGCGGCCAGCGCCAGGGCTGTGTCGAGGTTGACGCGGGGAGTGCCCATGGAAAACACTTGCTCGCGAAACGGCTGGCGTACAGACGGCTTAGATGCCAGACCTTGGCGCAATACCTGATTGCAAAGCTCCGCCAGCGATACCTTCTCCGCCGCCGCCTTTTTGCGGAGTTCCCGCATCAAATCATCGTCGATTCGAAGTGTTGTTCTCATAGTAACATCATAGCATCATTCATGGTGATGTCAAGGCATCACAATGTTACCTCAACAATGTTACCCCAGTTTTCGGGGTCACACGGAGACCGATATTCATGGTGCAGAATGTCGTTGGCCGCTTTGATTTTGGTGATCTGCTCTCTCTCGGCATCCCATTCCGTACGCAGCCGGTTGGTCGTGAGTTTCTGCGTCGTAGCGTAATGGTTGAGCTCTACGTCGGAATGCGGCCGCTGTGGATGCAGCACTGGTTACGAGCATGCAGCGACGGAACATGCCCTGGAGTCGTTCTCAGTTGCGAAATCGTCGCAAGTTTTAATAGTGCGAGCCGCTCTTGCGGTGATGCACCATCGGCGTGCCTTCGCTGGTGAGTTGCCCGTCGATCACGTCGGCGATGAAGACGCGGTGGTCGCCGGAATCGGCGTAGGAGCGGACGTTGCAGCAGAGGTGCCCTAGCGTGCCATCGCAGAGGATCGCCACGCCGCGCGGATCGCGCATCAGTTCCAATCCCTCGAAGGCCGGGGCGCCGGGTGGGAATCCGCGGCCAAAATGCTTCAGCAACGCCTTCTGCTGTTCCGCCACCACGTTGAGCACAAACGGCGAACCCTCGGCCAGCCAGTCGGCCAGATAGCGGCCGTGCCCCACGGCCACGGAAATGGCGGGTGGGTGAAACCCGGCTTGCATCACCCAACTGGCCAACATGCCCGTTTCGTCCTGGCCGCGGCGGGCTGTGAGGATGAAGATGCCGCTGGGGATTCTGCCCAGGACGGAGACAATCGCCGCTTCGACTGCGGCAGGTTCCAAAGGTTCGCTCATGTTCAGCTTAGTTTCCGCCCCAGTTGTTGTTCGATGCTGGCCACTTTCGACTCCAGACCGCCGACACGCCCGCGGCGATAATCGAACTTGACGCTGCACGTAACCCGATCGCAATCAGTTTGCATAGCGGCGAAGCACTCTCGCAACACACTCAATAGCGGTTCGAGTTCCCCTTCGACGACCGTTCCCATCGCATGCAGCCGATAGTCCAGGCCGCTTCGCTCAACGATCTCTACGCTCCGGGCCACGTAGCGGCCGACGCTCTCACTTTTCGAGAGGGGCGACATGCTGAACTCCATCAAGTACATGGCTCGCTCCGGGAGGATTGGCCCTTGAGGTGAGGTTTCCTCTTCATTTACAAACACTCAGCAGGGGTGCTAGCCACTTGTCGGCCCCTACGAACCCCGCAAAACCGGTGGCTAGCGCCATTCCGCTCACAGACGTGTCACCTCCCATTGTATGGGGGGGAGCCACTCTGTCGAGCCGCTGGCACAGGTGCAGATCGACCTGGGCGAGCCTTGCCCAAGTCGATACACTACCCGACCTTTTCACGCCATCCGTGCTAGCGTCGCCAGGGACAAGCAGATGTTGGATCCTCCAGCCGAGTCGCACCGCGCGCCGTTGGGCCGATCATCAGTCGATTGGCGGTGGTGTGCGCGCATGGGGGCAGTTTGGCTTGTGGTGGTCTTGCTGATCCTTTCCGGCATTGTTGGAATCAACACGGCCGGCGCTCAGGAAATGATCGAAATGCAGCCGGGGCAGCCGGTCGATCTCGACGCCATGATCGAAGGGGGTTCATCAAGGCCGCCGGTCGATCCCTATCTTCTCGAGCAGCGCTATGGCTGCGTCGAGTGCCTGCCCAACACACAGCGACCCTGGTCGTGGCAACTCGTGCCGGAGGGATTGATCTATCATTCTTATCTGGCCGGTGAGAAAGAGCCGCGGATGGGGACGCAGTGGGTCAACGTGCATGACCAAGGCTGGCTATGGGACAGCACGCTAGGTGGTCGCGTGGGTATTGTGCGCTATGGCACCGAGGGGCCGGCCATGGTGCAAGGATTCGAGATGGACGTGGAAGCCGCCGCCATGCTGCGACAGGATCCAGAAGAAGATCTCGACGTCGTGTCGGTCGATTTCCGCGCCGGCATCCCGCTCACGTTCGGTTTCGGACGCTATCAGACCAAACTGGCCTACTATCATCTCAGCTCCCACCTGGGAGACGAGTTCCTGCTGAAGAATCAAGGGTTCCCGCGGATTAACTATGTGCGCGACGAAGTGGTGTGGGGGCACTCTTATAACCTGACCGATGAGTTGCGCGGCTATTTTGAAGTGGGCTGGGCGTTTCACACCGATGGCGGCGCCAAGCCATGGGAGTTCCAGTTCGGCCTGGAATATGCGCCGGCGGCCCCCACCGGCACCCAAGGCGCGCCGTTCCTGGCGGTCAACGGCCATTTGCGGCAGGAACTCAATTACAGCGGCAATCTCACGGCCGAGGCGGGTTGGGCCTGGCGCGGCAAAGTGGGCGGCCCCCTGATGCGGCTGGGCGTTATCTACTACAACGGGCTCAGTCCCCAGTACGAATTCTACAGCCAGTTCGAGCAGCAGATCGGCCTGGGCGTGTGGTACGACTTCTGATTTCCATGCGACAACTCATTTCCAACTACGGCCTCTTTCTGCGCGAGTTTCGCCGGACGTTTCACACCACCGGCGCCATTTTGCCGAGCAGCCCCCGGCTGGGACGCGCGTTGGCTCGCTTCGTGCCCGATGCAACTTCCAATGGCGGCGGCAGCGACTCACAGCGGCGCATCCTGGAGGCTGGCCCTGGCACAGGGGCGGTGACCAACCAGATCGTGGCCCGACTCGGCGAGCGAGACCGGTTGGAACTGGTGGAACTCAACGACCGGTTCGTGGCTCACCTGCGCGAGCGATTTACCCGGGAGCCGGCGCTGGCGGCCGTGGCCTCGCGGATGGAGATTCACCATGCACCAATCCAAGATCTGCCGGGCACGGCTCAATATGATGTGATCGTTTCCGGGTTGCCATTGAATAATTTTTCGGTCGAGTTGGCAGAGTCAATTTTGACTTCATATAAGCGGCTGTTGAAATCAGGGGGAACGCTCTCGTTCTTCGAGTATGTGGCCGTGCGGCCGATGAGGACCATTGCCTCGGGCCAAAAGGAACGCCGCCGGTTGCGGGGGCTGACAGAACTGCTCGGTTCGCTCTGTCGTCAGCATGAATTCGCCCGGCAGATGGTGCTGACCAATGTACCGCCGGCCTGGGTGCATCACCTGCGGTTTGAGTAGACCTTCACACGTAGCATGGGCTTCCTAGCCCGTGGACTTCTTGCCATGTTGAGGTGACGGGCTGGGAAGCCCATCCTACGTTGGACACGTGCTGGATGCCCATGCTACGTGCGTTGCTCGTTGGGCAAAGCCAGCCTATAATCGACAGAGTACCTGTAAGTCTCGTGAGAATCGGCGTTTGCGCGAATCCCGCTGGCACACGCTCGGTTCCTTTTCTGGAGTTCGTGCGATGACGCATTGGCACGCGCGCTGTGGATGGGTGTTCGGCTCCTTGGCGCTGCTGGCGCTGGTGGCTTGGCCGCTTCGAGCAGTTGAACCCGAGCCTGCGAAGAAATCTGTTCCGGCAGCGCCGGCACCAGACAAAGATGCCAAGCCTGCGGAGAAGTTACCCACGCCGGATGCGAAGAGCGCTCCTACCAGCGAGCCTGCAAAGGAAGCGGCCCCGGCTGCCGGGCCTGACGATGACGCGGAGGAAGAGAATTCCAAAGCACCCAACGATGTCAATCACGATCGCGAGACGTTGGAACTGCTCAAAGTCTTTGTCGATTCGCTCGATCAGATTGAGCGGAACTATGTCAAGCCAATCGACCGCCGCGAGTTGATGGAAGCGGCGATCCAAGGAATGCTTGACAAGCTCGATCCCTATTCCAGCTACATCACGCCCGGGCAGGTCGATCGATTCCGCAGCTCCGTGGAGAGCCAGTTCGGCGGCATCGGTATTCAAGTGAGCATGGAACAAGGCGTGTTGAAAATCATCACGCCGCTGGTAGGTACTCCGGCCTATCGAGCCGGATTGATGTCGGGCGACACGATCATCGATATCGAAGGGAAGCCTGTGGCAGGCGTGCCGCTTGATGAGGCCGTCCGACGGCTCAAGGGCCCGGTGGGAACCAAGGTGTCTCTGACCGTGCTGCACGCCGGCAAGGGAGGCAAGCAGACCGTCACTTTGACGCGCGAAATCGTCCACGTCGAGACCGTGATGGGAGATCGCCGCACCGATAAGGACCAGTGGGACTTCATGTACGATCGCGAGAAGCGCATCGGCTACATCCGGGTCACATCGTTCGGGCGCGACACGGTGCGCGACTTGAGACGGGCGCTCGAACAGTTGCAGAAGGACAAAGTGCGTGGGTTGGTGCTCGACCTGCGATTTAACCCTGGCGGATTGTTGACCTCGGCCATCGAGACTTGCGATCTGTTTATCGACAAGGGGCGGATCGTCAGTACGAAGGGGCGCAACGTGAAGGAACGCGTCTGGGACGCCAAGGCTGAAGGAACCTTTGGCGGCTTTCCGATGGCGATCCTCGTGAACCACTATAGTGCCAGCGCCAGCGAGATTGTGTCGGCCTGCTTGCAGGACCATCAGCGGGCGATGGTTGTCGGCGAGCGGAGTTGGGGGAAAGGGAGCGTTCAGAACGTCATCGATCTTGAAGACGGCAAGAGCGTGTTGAAGTTGACCACGGCCAGCTATTGGCGTCCCAACGGCAAGAATATCCATCGCTTTCCCGATGCCAAGGAGGGAGACGAATGGGGAGTACGCCCTGACAAGGAATATGAGGTTGCGCTAACCACCGAAGAGATGCGGCAGCTTGTCGATGATCGGCGCGAGCGGGACATCGTGCTGCCGCATGAGGCGGTCGAAAAGCCGGCCGCCACATCCGTCGAGCCGGCCAAGGAAGAAAAGGGGGCGAAGCCAACCGACGAAAAACCGGCCGCGACAAGACCACAGAGCAAGGTGGATGCACCCGAGAAGATTACTGAAAAGAAAGCTGAGAAGGATACTGAGAAGAAGAATGATGCTGAAAAGAAACCTGACGATGCCAAGCAGGCTGACCCCACCACCAAAGCAAAAGCCAGTGTCCCGCCTCCGAAGGCTCCCTATGTCGATCGGCAACTCCAACGCGCGTTGGAGTATCTGAATGTTGAGTTCGCCAAAGCATCGTAAGGCCAATTGCCAGAATCAGAGTCAGTCGCCCAATTCGGCGGGGACACTCCTTCCCTGTACGTGCCGCACTCGAAACTTGAGCCAGACCTTAAGCTAATTTAGACCACAGAGGCACAGAGTACACAGAGAAAGAAGAAGAGGAAAGGAACACTAATCTTCGCTAATAACCGCTAATCGGATTAGCGAAGATTAGCGGTTATTAGTGTTCCACTCAATTCTTTCTTCCTTCGCAATTTCTTCTCTGTGTCCTCTGTGTCTCTGTGGTTCAAAACATTGTGAGGGATGCGGGCTATCCACTCGG
The DNA here is from genome assembly GCA_021413705.1 of Planctomycetota bacterium. GTDB lineage: Bacteria > Planctomycetota > Planctomycetia > Pirellulales > UBA7805 > JAIOPX01. The sequence goes on from JAIOPX010000411.1 coordinate 17,359, forward strand.
AGTTTTCCATGATGCAAAAAATCCTTACTACATCGCTTAAGCCAGTCTTGCTGTTAGCAGTCTGGATTCCGGCCTCGGTCGCTGTGGTCTACGGGTATGAGCCTTCGCCGCCGATTGCCAATTTGCAGGGTGAAATGGCGGGGGAAGCTACCGATCATAGCGTGATTCTTCAATCGCGATTGACAGAATTGAAGCTCAATAAGGACGGAGACGCAATCGGAACGGCAGGCACGGGGTGCTTTCAGATTGCCGACAATCCGCAACTGAAGAACTCTCGGCACACACCCTGGCTGAAGGCAACCGCGGCGCACGATTTTATCCTCAAGACCAAAGTGGACGAGCTCAACCCGGGCACGCACTACTACTACCGTCTATTGATCGGCCCGGCAGGCCAGCAATCTCAAGTTGGACCGATTCGCCAGTTTTCCACACTCGCCGGTGAGCAATCGGCCCCGGTTCGGTTCGCGGTGGTGACGGGATTGAATTATGCTCGGTTCATGCAGGGGCCAGCGGACGATGGCAAAGGGGGAGTGGAAGGAGATGACCGCCGCCTCGGTTTCCCGGCCTTCGAGGCGATCCGGAAGCTGAAGCCCGATTTCTTCATCAGCACCGGCGACAGCGTTTATTACGAC
>JAIOPX010000412.1 GCA_021413705.1 Planctomycetota bacterium
CGTGGTGTTGGCTGCGAACAGCGGATTGGTGGCAGCCGTGGGGTCGGCCCGCAGCATGGTAACATCCGCTTCGCGCCGCGCAGCCGGCAACTCGGGGTTGAGATCCCACTGGGTCGATGAACGCAAAGGATTGCCAAAGAAGCTTGGCGACGGAGGAGACGAAGTATCATAGGCCGTGAACTGGGCGTCCGTCGGTGTGCCGGTATATCCACGGCGGCTGTTGACGAAGGTTGCCCAGGCCGGCATCGGAGTGCCATTGGCCAGGGCGGAATAAACCAACGGACTAAACATTGTATTGAGGTTGATTTTTCCTGTTTCCCGATATCGCGAGAGCACGTTGAATGGCGGACGGAAACGTCCCTTGCCCAAGCCACCCGCATCGTTGCCGACAAAGAAGCTGGGATTGAGGATCATATTACTCTCGGGATATTTCGAGGGTACGCAGAGGAACTCGAATACCCGGCCAAGTTGTGCGCCGGTTCCAGGCGTGTTGCTGGTGTGGAAAAAGTCCAGCAGGTGGCGGTACGGCTGATAGAACGAAGTGTAGGGGTCGCCGGGATTCGTCACGGCGTTGGAGAACTCGAAGTTGAGCCGCGCCGGCGAACTGGCGGGCACCTGCATCAGTTCATATTGGCTTACATAGGGCCGGTCGAACCAGGTCAGCCATGGGAACGGAGTCTTGGGGTCGCCGACCGTCGTGGTTCCCGACAAGTCGGTCGTGGTGATGCACTGCGCGAAGGGTGTGCCGGGAATGGGGCTGAAGGTGTTGTTGAGAAAACCCAGCGTGTGGGAAAGGCGGTGGCCGAAGAAGCTGGTGGAGCCTGCAACTGCCGTGACCGGCGTCGCGGGAAGTGCGCCGATGGCCGGAGCCCAAAGGTTGTAGTTGGTGTTGTTCCCTCGCTCCCGCGAACGGAGCGTGACGGTGCCGGTGGTCCCGGTCATATTGAATTGCGCCGCATCGCCGTTGAACATCGTAACGTCCATCGGCATGAAATCGACCGTGATGTACGGATTGGTGACGGGATGATAGGCAGAGGTGGGATCGGCTACGCGTTGCAGAAACGCGGTACGGAAATTGGAAAACGTGTTGGTTCCCAAGGTATAGAGTTGGCTGGCAGGCGTGGGCGTCGTCGCGGTGGGATCGTCGAACGGAAGATCCACGGGTGGGTTGTACTTATTGTCGTTGTTCGCCAGGTCGGCGGGTTCCTGGTAGTAAGATCCGCTACTGGGGAGCGGTTCGGTGATATTCAGCCCGATGTTGGTCGGACTGTTCGTGCCCACCCAGGTGCTGGGACGATCGGCGGCACAGATGATGGCGACCGGAGCCTGAATCTGCGTTCCCGTCGTGGGCATCGTGGTGGCTCCCGTCATCAGGTCGGTCACGACAACCGGAACGCCACCGACATTGAGCTTAATCTGCTGGATGCTGTCCGTGATGCCATCGGTGGCCTTGCCAAGCGCAGTCGTGCCGCGCGGTCCCACTACGAGATACTTTCCCGGAGAAAGATAAACTGGCGTGGCGGCATCACGGTTGTAGAACACCTTGTTCTTTTCCGCCTGAGGCAGCGTGGCTACCGGAATAGCTCCCAAATTGGAATTACAAAACCAGGCGACCCGCTCGATGGTAATCGGCGGATCGAGATTGAACTCGTTGAACTTTACTGGATCCAACGTGGTGCTCTGTGGGCGGGCCGTCAGCAGCGTGGAAACCTGATTGGTTGTGTGGGGCGCGCTGATAGCCAACCGCCAGACGGGGATTCCATTGGCGTCCTTCTTGCTCACATCCAGTCGCCCATCCGCCGTATACAAATCGCGCGATCCGGTGAACACGTCGTCGGAACCGGGATAGCCGGCTTCAGCAATATCGTCCACCACGCCGTTGCCGTCATCGTCGCCGGCATTGCCCCAGACGCCGTTGGGACCGCGCGTCCAGCGATGCGGATTGGCAGGGCTGTAAAGTTCAAAGAAGGTGCTGCCGCGCGGCATGGCAAATTGGTCGTAAGTGGTGTCCGCCATGCCCCCCACCGTGGAATCATCTTTGACCCGGATATCGTGAATGTTGGTGTTATCTGAGATCAGCAGTGCCGGAGACTCCACTCCCCAGACCACGCGGCGCTGCGTGTCGTTCGTCTCGGCCAAGCCGGCCCCGACGGTGGGATCGGGATTGATCACGCCATCGCAGTTCGTGCTCCAGCCATTGAACGGATTGATATCGTATTCAAAAGGCGTGCAAATGGAATCCTGGTCGCGAAACTCCACCGCGTTGATCGCGAATTGGGCCAGCCGTTGGGCGATCAGTTCCTGCTTTTGAGCGTTGGTCAGCCCCGCCTCACTAATCAGCGTAGGAAACGCATCTTCATCGGCCAACAGCATGAGCAACACATAGAGTTGCTTGGCATATTCTTGCCGAGCATAAGCATCGGCTCCGTTGATCACCCCATCTCCGTTGTGATCGAAAGGAATGTTCGTGAACTGAGTGCGTACCGGACCGGCGGGAAGTGCGTTCGCAACGGCGGCCGGGTAAACCAGCTCATTGGCGGACTCCGCCGGTTCATCCACAATGCCGTTGCCATTGTCATCGAGTCCGTTACCCAACAAGCGGTTCACGTCAAACCGCAAGCCCGAGAGCAGATCGTACGACAACATGCGGCTAGGAGTGGCAAGCATCGAGTTAAGTTCGGTGTTGACCTGTGCCACGCGCGCCGGCGTCAGCGGCAGCGTCCAAGTATCGACTGCGATATGTTCCTTGATGATCCGAGCCCGCAACAGGTCGGGCATGTGGCGGGCAATCTCGCCGTTCTGACGCAGGATTTCTCGCAACTGCCGGGGCGCCGTCAAGCTCGGCACGGGCAAGTCCGAGGAAACAACCGTCACCTGGTCGCGAAAGCCTGTTACTCGGGGGCAGAGGCCGGTCAGCCGGTTGGGGAGACTCGCGGCATCCGCATCATATTGGCGAACAATCGGTTCAAACTCAGCCGCCGTGAACGGGCTATCATTCTTGCTGCTCGAAAAAGTGCGGCTGTAATCCTGCTCGTAGGACGAATCGGTCCACTGGCCCGGAAAGCCCATGACGTGGAATGCTGGTTGGCCGCGATGCGTCAGAGACACGCTGCCAACCCCGCGCACGTCCCAGGGTGTGCCGAAAGAACTGACGCCACCGTAGAGATTGGTCCAGAGCAGCATATTCAGCGCATCGGTGGAACCGGGCACGCCGGGGCCGTATTCGCCGGGATCGACGACCGAGTTGCTATTGAGATCGACGGCAAAGCCCAGGCGTCCTTCGGCAGTGCGGTCGCCAGCAGCGGCGTCGACCGTGCCGTTGCCGTTGACATCTACTGTCTGGCCACCCTCAAGCAAGGCTTTGAATTGCGTGATGGCCGTTGGCGTTTCGGCCGCATTGCCGGCGTTGAGCAGCAGTATGGGATTAATCTCCGGCGGGCCATAGCCTTGCCCTGGCGGAAGGACCACGGAAGTTCCCGCGATGCCGGCGAAGCGGCCTGGGACGGCGGCGCCATAGGCGGCATAGGTCATGTCCTGACTGCCGTGGACGTTGAGGTTCACGCGGCCGTCAAGGTCGCGGACCTGCATGGCGATCAGTGCCTTGTAGAGCCGTCCGTCGGCGGTGCGGCGAACCGGATAGCCAGGGTCGATCCAGATGGCGTCAAACCGGCCATCGCCGTCGGTGTCTACATCCCAGGGGCCGGTGAGCGGGTTGAAAAACGAATTGCTGCCGTTGAATTTGGGATGATCGGCAGCCAGCGGGCGGAACACAATCTGCCGCAGCAGGGGAACCGGAAGATTGGCCACGGTCACGCCACTCTTGACGGCCCAGTAATTCAGCAGCGCAGGATCGTGCCACGATGGCCGGATCTGAAGCGACGAAGTGGGATTGGGCTCGCTCCCTGCCAACCAGGGGCTGTTGTAGTCGGGTGCTGTGTAGCCAACATCCATACCACCCAAGCCGCCGGGCATTACGTAGCCAGTACCGGGATTGGGAGCAAAGTAAGTCAGATTCGGGAGCAGTGCAAACGGACGCGAAGCGAGATCCAACGCATCGGTTCGCCCCGTGGCGGGGTTATACCCGTTGCCAGTTCCGTTGAACGGCCGGCCGTTGATGAGCACCAGATTGCCCGCCTTGGGCAAACCAGAGGATGTAATGAACGTTTCGACGTGAAATGTGCGGCTTCCCGGAATGTAATCGACTATGCGGCGGCTCAGGCCGGCGGCCGGCCCGTCGAGGATCGTCATCACGCAACCCGCATAGTAGCCCCCAATGGGGCTCATGACACTGCCGACATCGGGATTGACCGTGACCGTGACAAACTGCCCCCCCACGGCGGTCAGAGGCGCGCTATCGGCCGTCAACGTCCCGCGAACGGAGTCATTGCCGTACAGCGTGTTAAGCAGGTTGTGGACATTCATCGGCGAGAATGAATTGTTCGACCCGCGGAGGAAGTCCTTGATGACCGCATCGGCCACTTCCTGACCCTCGTCGCGCGCCACCAACGAGGCCGCATACGATCCGGCACCACTGCGAAACTGCGTGGCTGTGAGCGTGAACGTGATTGCCAGGAGCAAGAAGAGAACCAGCATCACCAGGCATACAAGCAGCACGATGCCGCGGTTTTTTTGCTGATGCTTTCGACGTTGAGATCGCATGATGATAACTTTCGGTGGTAACAGCACGCGCCCCGCGCTGGCCCTGAAAATCGCGGGGCGTTGCCCCGCCGCTAAACTCAGTTCGATGTATCCGGCAAGGTTTCAATCTGTAAGGTGCGTTCAAACACGCCAACGACGCCGGGGTAATAGACAGCGTTGGACGTTTGATCGGCGGTGCCGTTCCAATCGGCGCCGGCCAGCGATATGTCGCGTGTCCAACGGTTGCCGTTGGAGGCGTCTTGAAACGGTGCGCCAATCGCCGAAATACGGTACCAACGATGTTCCTTGCCCGAGGCGTTGGAAACGAGAATCCAATGGCCGGCCCGCACCGGTGCAATATCCGCTTGTTGCGTTGCACTGGACGATGTCGCCCGCAATGATGCTGCTCCGCCTCCCAGCCCGCTGGAATTGAACTTTATTTCCATGGCCGTTGGTCCGCCTGCGGTTCCCACCGCGTCCAGCACGCGCTTGTAGAACACGACGATCGAGACGCGGTATTGTTCAGTATTGCCCGCAATCGTGGGAACCAGCGTGGCCGCCCAGGACATGTTCAGTTCACTTTTACGCTTTAAGTTGCCATCCCAGGTGCCGTTGCCGTTCATGTCATGAACGGAAGCCGTGAACGTGTCAACACCTGAGTCATAAACTCCATTGCCGTTAACGTCGATATACGGTTCGCTGGAGTAGATTTGCGTCGGGTCGTTGTTTCCCACAGGGCGGTTGAACAACAGGTCGTCGTCCGAAGTAGCCAGATATTCGGCGGCGGCCAGAACCATCGGCGTGGTTGTACCTGCGGGAGCGGAGAGAGTGACGCGCGGCATCCCGAGAGCAAAGTCACCCGCCGAGGTACCTAACTTGGCCACCAGATAGGGATCGATGGCGAAAGCGCGGGAGCGGATGACGACGAAGGTATCCGGCGGATCGTAGACGCCGTTGGTATTGCCGTCCACATAAACTTCACCGGCGTCATAGCGGCCGTTGCCGTTGGCATCGGTAAACGAGTCTCCCAAGTAGGGGGCCAGCGGCAGTGGCGCGCTGAGCGTCCCTGCAGCGCCCGTAAGCAAGAATGTCTTGGTCGAGCCGGTGTAGTCAGAAATCAACCGTCGCTGCCCACGCAACCGCCCGCCGCGAAACTCCACGACGCAATCGTTGTAGATGTCATCTACCGCCACGAGGCCCACGGCGTCGGTGGCAAAAGATCCAACCGTGGGGGTACCTGTAACCTGGCAAAGAATACGAGCGGCAGGTGACACGCGGACAACGTCGAAGGGCGTGCCCGTGGTGGCGCCTGTCAGAGTGATCCAGCGACTGGGGTTCAGCCCTCCTTGAGTGCTTAGAAAGGCAATGGCCGATTCGGCGACCTGCGGCTTTTTACTATCGATGGCCCCATCGATCATTTTCTTCTGCCCCAGCGGCAACATAGCGGCCACGCCAAACAGGCCAATCGCCAATACAAAGATGGACATCAGCACTTCGATCAGAGTCAAGCCGCGGCGACTTCGTCGGAATCCAGGCCGTTGGAATCCAGGCTTTAGTCTGCGTTGTGCTATGTGAGTTCGTTTCATGAAAAATCAACCTCCCATGCTCGTGCCCGTGGCCGCCAGACGGCGGGCCGATTTGCGGTCGGCCGGCAAGGCCACGTCGGGGCTGCCGGCGCCCACCTTGGCATTTTCCGCGATCCCCACCAGGCCCGATTGGCAGACAATGCTAACCCAGACGCTGCGCAGGTCTTTCAGATTGTCGGAGTTGCCGGCCCCCTCGGGGCGGCCGATCAAGAAGTAGACGTTTTGCGAAACCTTCTGTCCCTGCGGATAAGCCGATGAATAGACCATGTCGAGTTGCCCTGACGGGCTGAAGGTAACCATCACCGGCTGAGTGAAGTTGGGAGCGAACGATCCGTCTCCCACACCCGAGCCCAAAAGATCGACGACCGAACCCAGGGGCAACTGCACGGGCACAGCGGAGCCCCGCTTGGGACTTCGGGAAAACTGAAAGGTCATGCCGGGATCGCCTGTAGCCGTTTGCTGTGGCCAGCGGGCGACCGTGGTGCAACTCAGCGTTAACTTGGGATTGGCGGCGTCCGTGGTGTCGATGGCATCGACGCGGTAGATGTGACCCTGGTGATTAAATTGCAGCGTATTGCCGAGGGCGACCTGCGTAGTCCAAGCGTCGGCCTGCGGAAACTCCACGGTAAAGACCGCGGCGGGCGGATTGCTGGCGGCCACTGGAGCGGGGGCCGTCTTGATGCGGATTCGAGAGTTGAGTGAATCTCCAGCGTAGGGAGGGGGCACCAGGACGTAGGCCAGATCCATCGTCGCGCTGGCATTGGTTTTGGACGGGATGAAAATGATTCCCGCGCTGCGGCGGGTCTCCATGGCCTGCGTGCGGGCCGTACCGAGCATGGTGCTGAGGATGCGGCCGGCTTCGCGAACCTGGGAGTTTTCCAGCGCGGGCCGCATCAACCGCGTAGCCGCCGCCGCCAACAGCACGGCGATGAAAATCACCACCAGCAGTTCAAGCAGCGTTACGCCGCGACGCAGCGGCGGTCCAACCTGTGCTCCATGTTGCTTGCAGTTCATAGATTTTTCTGCTTTTCGATGAAGGTCTGCATCGTGTTTCCGCCCCCAAAGTTAGCAATGTTATCGGCATCGAATCCGGCGTAAGGGACGGCCGCGCCTGGAGGTGCTCCACCTGCGCCCAGAATGTTGTCTCGACCGGAACTAATGAGTTGGCAGCTTTCCGCATTGAAGAAATAGTCGCTGGCGCCCGTCCCGGTTTTATAGGGGTTAAATCCAGCAAACGCGAGTGTGTAGGAACCATTGTCGAAGTACACGTAGCCTCGATACTTTTCGCCGAGATCTGGAGCGCTGTTAGCGTTCTTGTCATCGAATAGAACTGTGGCGCCCGGCATCAGGTAGCGCTTGTTGACCAGCCGACCTTTGTCGAATTCAAACTTCCATTGCTTGGTATCCGCGCCCGTCATCCGGGCTGCGTGACCATTGAGGGGGCGTTCCGGATCGGGATCGAAACCGACGAGCCAGAAGACCAGCGAAAAGGCAGGGTCGAACGTGGTCGTGGTCGTGGCCCCACCAGCGGCTTCCAGATCGGCCTTCAGCGTGGTGAGATCATAGCGCGGATAATTTCGCTTGAACCACTTGGCCACGGCCGAGTTGTAGTCGGTGGCATTGGCCATGCGCAGATCGGCGGGCGGGAACGCGGACGAGCCCATCGACATCGTTTGCATCGCTTGGGTCATCTGCTGAACTTCGAAATACCGTAGGGCCTCCTTGGCGCGATCCAGCGCACCCATGACGGCGACGGAAACCAGGCCGACGAGGATGCCGATGATAATCGTGACTACCAACATCTCGATCAGCGTAAAGGCGGAACGAAGGTTTCGGGAACGCATGGCGCACTCTCCTTGCGCATCGACGCGCGATTGGGGCATAAAACGGATTGGATGGTAATGGCTATTGGGCAGGGCGGACCTGGATATCACTTCACCGGCAATCTGCCCACGGCAATTCGACGCCCAAGATAAGCTCCACGGGCGGCGCACGAAACGGCTGCCTGCGCGATGAAACCTGGCTGCATGAAAGAGCCTGCGGCTGGCCAGTGCCGAAGGCCGCGGAAAACCGCGGAGCATCCACATGATTAGTCGTCCGACTTCAAACCGATCAACCCCCGGCGAAGTTCCTATTACTTTCCATCAATGCACTCAGGCTGGCCGTCCCAAGTGTTTGGACACCCGCCCCTGAAATGGGGGGCCAGCATCCACTTATCAGTATCCTACGAATCGCTTCGGCTGTAAAGGGTTAATGCGGTAAATCGAGCATAGGTCCGGCTCCGCCAACCCTAGCCCCGGGCTCTGCCCAGGGGTTCGTTAATCTATGCGATCGGCTTAGTTATCATTCAACGCATCAGTTGCCGACCCCCGGGCGGAGCCCGGGGCTTTGGGGATTAGGTCAAGGAGTTGATCAACGAAATCAAGGGCAAGAACAGCGAAATAACGATAAAACCGATCATCAGGCCGAGGCCGACGATCAGCAAAGGTTCCATCAAGCTGACCAACGTCTCGGTCAAGACTTTGACTTCATCGTCATAAGTGTCGGCCACCTTATAGAGCATCGTGTCCAGTTCGCCCGTTTCTTCGCCGACGTCCACCATATTGACCACCAGGTCGTCGATCACCTTTTCTCGCATTTTCTTCATATAGAGGAGCAGTCCAATGGGACCAAGAATGAAGAAGAACCAGAAGAAAGCGCAGATCGGATTGAACACCAAGGTGGAGTATTCTTTCATCGGCTTGGAAATGGATTCGCCTTCTCGGATCGACTCGGTCACTTTGCCGAACAGCCGCTCGAAGATGGCGTTGCCGCTGGTCTCTTTGACGATGTTCATCGCTTCTAAAATGGGCACGCCGCTGGCCACCAGGGTGCCCAGTGTCCGTGTGGTGCGAGCCAGGATATTCTTTTCGATCAATTGACCAAACACGGGAAACTTGATGATAAAACCGTCCCAGCCGGTTCGGCCCATCTCGAACTTGCGCACCAACTTAACCATCAGCCAGATGCTAATGGGAATCAGTGGAATCAGATACCAGAAGCTGAGCGTGGCCGTGGAAACCGTGATCAGGATTCGCGTCATCAACGGCAAATCGAGCTTGAAATCGCGGAAAATCTTCTCGAACGACGGCACGATCCAGATCATGATGCACGTCAAAATAATGACGGCTACCGCCACCACGACGCAGGGATACACCATGGCGCCGCGGACTTTCCGCTTCAGGGCGTCTGCCCGTTCCTGAAACTCGGCCAGCCGCTGCAAGATGACTTCCAGCGCGCCGCCAGCCTCGCCGGCCCGGATCATGTTGACGAACAAGCGATTGAATGCCTTGGGGCACTTGGACATGGCTTCCGAGAGAGTCGAACCCGACTCGATCTCTTCGCACACGTCCAACAGGCTGTTTTTCAACCTGCCGGGTTTCGATTGCTGCTCCAGAATTCTCAGGCTGCGGAGAATCGGCAGACCCGCATCCTGAAGAATCGACAGTTGTCGCGTGAAAGTAGTGAGCTGTTTGCCGCTTACGCCGCCAATCACCAGACCGCGCGACTTCTTTTTGCCCGGGCCTCCGGCTTTGGCCTTGGCGTCTTTGCGGGTCTTCTTAACGGCGATCTTGGTGACGAAGTAGCCGCGCTGGCGAATCGTCTGTTGGGCTTCCTCCTGGGTGGCCGCCTCAATGACGTCCTTGATCTCCGTCCCAGTGGAGTCCATCGCCTCGAAATGGTACGTCGGCATCATTCTCTCCTAGGCCGGCATCGCGCGCACGCAGCCGCGATTTTTCATCTGCTGCGTTGACGGCTACCGGGCGGTGTCGGACTGACGCACCCCTGTGTCCAACCCCAATCCGGCCCAAGGCACGATTGCACCCATGGGCCGGTTGCTTCTGGCATTGTAATCGGTTCTTGTCGCTTGGGAATAGGATTTTGCAAAAATTTGTAGGTCTGGCCATTGCCTGACGAAATTCGCCTCAAACTCTCCGGGCAGGACCATACTGCCAACCATCGTCAGGCAATAGCCTGATCTACTCCGGGCAAGCCGTGAATCACGCCTCCAAAATGGTCTCCCGCACGATTTCGTCCACCGTCGTCAGCCCCTGGAAACACGATTGCAAACCGGCGTCTCGCAGGGTAATCATGCCATTGATCTTAGCCGCTGACCGCAATTCTTCGGTGGATGCCCCCCGGACGATGAGATCGCGGATTTCATCGGTGCAAATCATCAATTCGTAGAGCCCCAACCGGCCTCGGTAGCCGGTGTTATTGCAGTTTTCGCAGCCTTTGCCCCGGTAGACCTTTTTGCCAATCAAATCCGCCGGCGTCAGCTGCAACTCGGCGATGGTTTCCGGCGTTAGTGCTGTTTCTTCCTTGCATTTGGTGCAAAGCCTACGCACCAATCTTTGAGCCAGGATGGCCTCCAACGTGGCCGTAATCAAGAAGGGCTCGATACCCATGTTGCGCAGCCGAGTGATCGTGCTGGGAGCGTCGTTGGTATGAAGCGTGCTGAAAACCAAGTGCCCGGTTAGCGATGCCTGGATGGCAATTTGCGCCGTTTCAAGGTCGCGGATCTCGCCGACCAGGATTTTATCGGGATCCTGTCGCAGAATCGCGCGGAGGCAGTTGGAAAACGTATTGCCGATCGCCGCATCGATCGAGCACTGCACGATGCCGTCAATATCGTACTCGACCGGATCCTCGGTCGTAATCAATTTGTCTTCCATGCTGTTGAGTTCCACCAGCGCCGCATAGAGCGTGGTGGTCTTGCCTGAACCGGTCGGGCCGGTGACCAGGATGATGCCGTTGGGCTTGTGGATCCGCTCCCGAAAGGAGCGCAGCAGCGTCGGGTCGAGCCCTAAATTAACCAGATCCAGCGACACCACCGAGCGGTCGAGAATTCGTAGCACCACGCTCTCGCCAAACATCGTGGGGAGTACGGAGACTCGTAAATCGACGGGGTGACCTCCCACGGTCAACTCGATGCGGCCGTCCTGGGGCATCCGCCGTTCGGCGATGTCCAGATTGGCCATGACCTTGATGCGCGTGGTGACGGCGAACGCCAGATGCCGTGGCGGTGGAACCATCTCGTAGAGGATGCCGTCGGCTTTGATGCGGATGCGAAATTCGTCCTCGAACGGCTCGAAGTGCAAATCGCTCGCCCGGTCTTTGATGGCCAGCAGCAACACCATGTTCAGCAGCTTCCGCACCGGAGCACTATCGACCAACGCCATTTCATCGGTCAGGTTGTAGCCCCCCTTGGCGATATTCGCGGCAGCCGAGGCCAGTTCGGCATCCTCGGCCATCTGATCCACCAGACTCTCAATGCTCTCCGTGCCGGAAGTGTAGTAGCGGTCAAGAGCTTTCTTGACATCGCGCTCGGTGGCCACCACGGGACGAATTTCATACCCCAAAAACGTCCGCAATTCATCTTGAATTGAAAGCTTTTGAGGATCGCACATCGCGATCGTCAGGGTGTTATCTCGAAAGGAGATCGGAATGATCCGATAGAGCTGAGCCATCGGCTCCGTCACATGGCCAAGCACTTCTGGGGGAATCACCGCCTCATCCAGCGACACCACCTGCAAGCCCATCTGCTCGGCCAGAGCCTGGGCAAGCTGTTCCTCATTAATCAGCCCCATGTCCTGGGCGATTTTGCCGAACAATTCGTTGGGGCGACTTTCCTGAGCGACGATCAACTCGTCGAGCTGTTCGTCGTCGATGAAGCCCAGGTCAACAAAAACTTGGCCAATGCGTCGAATAGCCATCAGGTGGCGCCCTCCACGTCATCCCCTTCTTCGAACACACCCCGTTGAGCTTTGGCGATGCGGGCGGCCAATTCGCCAGGGTCGTTGGCTTTGGCCAACAACTCGTCGCGCTCGACCAGGTCATCTTTCCACAGCTTGAACAAAGCATCATCCAGCAGTTGCATGCCATGTTTTTGCCCTGTCTGAATCGTGCTGTTGATGCGGAACGTCTTGTTTTCGCGAATCAGGTTCGCCACGCCCGAGGCGTTCACCAGCATTTCGTAGGCAGCCACGCGCCCCCCTGTTTTGCGAGGCAAGAGCGCCTGCGACAGGATGCCGATGATCGACGTGGAAAGTTGCGTGCGGATCTGCTCCTGCTGGTTCGTGGGAAACACGTCGATGATGCGGTTGACCGTGCCTTGCGCGCCGGTGGTGTGCAGCGTGCCGAACACGACGTGCCCCGTTTCGGCCGCGCTGATGGCCGCTTCAATCGTTTCCAGATCTCGCATTTCGCCCACCAGGATCACGTCGGGATCCTGCCGCAAGGCGCGCCGGATGGCTTCGGCAAAGTTGGGGACGTCCACGCCGATCTCGCGCTGGTTGACCGTCGATTTTTTGTGCTTGTGAACGAACTCGATCGGGTCTTCGATGGTGATAATGTGGTGATCGACCGTCTCGTTGATAAAGTTGATCATGCTGGCCAGCGTGGTACTCTTGCCGGAACCCGTCGGGCCCGTGACCAGAAACAACCCGCGCGGCCGCATGCACAAATGTTGACAGATGGGGGGCAATCCCAATTGTTCCATCGTCAAGAGCTTGTTGGGAATCTGCCGCAACACCATCCCCACATGCCCCTTTTGCTTGAAGACCGAGACGCGGAACCTGGTTTCTTCACCGAACGAAAAACCAAAGTCGGCGCTCCCTACTTCCTGCAACTCGTTTTGCCACCGCTCGGGAGTGATGCTTTTCATCAGGTCCACGGTGTCGGCCGGTTCGAGTGTTTTGGTTTCCAGTCGTCGCAGGCGACCGTCGAGCCGCAGCACCGGCGGCTGGCCCACCGCGATATGCAAGTCGCTGGCCCCCTGCTTGATCGCAGCCTGAAGTAGTTTTTCGATGCTAATAACGGCCATGACTTCTCTTCCCTCAATGTCTCATTGTATCCATCACGTTCCGCGTGATGCTTCCTCAGGCGGAGCGTGAGGGGTCCTTTAGTCTCTCTTGGCAACGCGGAACACTTCCTCCAACACCGTTACACCGTTAAGCACCTTCCGCACGCCGTCATTATAAAGTGTGTCCATGCCGCCATTGACTGCTTCCTTGCGGATGTTTTGCGAGGGTGCGCTATTGAAAGCCAGCTCACGCACCTTCGGCGTCATCACCATCAACTCATAAATGCCGATGCGGCCGCGGAAGCCCGTCTTTTGGCAAGCTCCACACCCTTTGCCCCGATAGAACGTGGCCGTGGCCGCCTGGGCAGGCGTAATACCGGCCCCCTCCAGCAAGGTCTTGCTGGGAGTGTAGGGCTGGCGACACTTGGTGCAGACGACTCGCACCAAACGCTGCGCCAAGACCGCCATTAAGCTGCTGGCGACCAGATAAGGGGCCACACCCATGTCGATCAATCGCGTGATGGCGCTGGGAGCGTCATTGGTGTGAAGCGTGCTGAACACCAAGTGCCCGGTGAGAGATGCCTGAATGCCCATTTCAGCCGTCTCGGTGTCGCGCATTTCGCCCACGAGGATAATGTTGGGCGCTTGCCGCAACACGGCGCGAATGATCCGCGCAAAGTCCAACCCAATGTCGTGTTTTACTTCCACCTGATTGACGCCGGGCAAATAGTATTCCACGGGATCTTCCGCCGTGATGATCTTGCGGTCCGGCCCGTTGAGTTCATTCAGCGCGGCGTAAAGCGTGGTCGTTTTACCGGAACCGGTGGGGCCAGTGACCAGGAAGATGCCGTTGGGGCGTTTGATGAGGTTCTGGAAGGTCTGAAACGCCTTCTCTGAGAGCCCCAATTGCCGCACGCCGATCTTGATGTTGTCCTTGTCCAGCAGCCGCATGACGCACGACTGGCCGTGGTTGGTCGGCAACATGCTCACGCGCAAGTCGAGTTCCTTGTCGCCGACGGTCACTTTGATACGACCGTCCTGGGTGCGCCGCCGTTCGGCGATGTCCATTTTGGCCATGATTTTCAGACGCGAGAGCAGGGC
>JAIOPX010000017.1 GCA_021413705.1 Planctomycetota bacterium
CAAACCCTCGTTGGCCACAATCTCTGCCAACCGCTGGGCGATCGACGTGGGCTGGATGCCTGCAAAGTCGAACCGCTGGCAGCGGGACAGAACCGTGACTGGAATCTTGGTCGCTTCCGTCGTGCAGAAAATGAACTTCACATGCTCCGGCGGCTCTTCGAGCGTTTTGAGCAAGGCGTTGAAGGCCTCGCGGGTCAGCATGTGAACTTCGTCGATGATGTAAATCTTGTAGCGCGCCCGGCTGGGGCGGATGCCGACGTTGGAGCGAAGCTGGCGGATTTCCTCGATGCCGCGGTTGCTGGCGCCGTCGATTTCCAGCACGTCAACGTCGCCGCCTGCGGCCACGCTCTGGCAGATATCGCACTCGCCGCACGGCGTTTCTGTCGGCCCGTTGACGCAGCACAGCGCTTTGGACAGGATTCGGGCAGCCGAGGTTTTGCCCACCCCGCGGGCACCCGTGAACAGATAAGCGTGCCCCACGCGATCCGAAGAGATGGCCGCCTTCAGTGCCTTGGCCACATGCTCCTGGCCGACCAGCGTATCGAAGGATTGCGGCCGATAGCGCCGGGCGACAACGACATATTGCCCCCCCGAGGCTGACGGCTGCGAATTGGAATCCGTTTCGGCCATATGGCGAGCGGGGGGCGTAAGCCCCCTGTTTCCTCCACCGCAGTTCCCGCACCATCAACGATAATCAGTCCCACACCAACGGCCGGCTTCCGCCGGTGGCTCACACCGACCGCTCGCCAAGCGAGCGGGAAATCCCGGCGAGCGGGGGGCGTCAGCCCCTGTTTCCTCCTGCACTAAAATCCTCGGCGTCCGATGAGAGACCCACCGCACAAAGGGATGACCGCTTAGGGCTGCTACGGTTAAGTCCTGACCCGGTTCGCAGCTCCCCATTGCGGGGGCCTCTCATCAGACGCCGAAGTGTCTGGTGTATTTGTACGTTGCCAGGGGGCCGGGCGTCAAACCGGGCCACCTGGAACTACAAGAAATCACTCAGCAGGGCCGCGTTTTCGAAATGAGAAGTACCAACCGCTGGCCGCCCAGAAGGGAAGTGCGTCGGCCAATTTGACGTCCAGGTTGCCGATCCGCTGATTCTTCCGGGTAATGCTGGACATGGCAAAAAAGGAATCTGAGTTGGCCATGTTCACGAGATGAAGGGAATGCTTCTTGAACAAGTCAACGAGCCGCCTTCGGGTGAAATAATGGCAACTATCGACTCCCCGGCTGCTGTGATAGGTTCGCTTGCCCAGGGCGGCGCGTAAGAGATTCGATTTACGCAGCCAATTTCGCGGATCGACACGGTTCTTCACTTGCCACGGGCCATAGCCATTGGGCAAGGTGACGATAAGGAGAGCTTCCTCCTTCATCGATCTGGCGATGTTCTCAATAAAGCGGTCCGGCTCGGATACCTGATTGATGACTTCAGAAACGATGACCAGATCGTATTGCGTGCCATCGTAAAACGTGAAGCCATTGTCGGTCGTCACGGTGAGATTGGAAAATCCTTTTTCCACGCCACGTTGTTGAGTTAGCTCAGCGGCGCCAGAGTCGAGGTCAAAAGCCCGCACCGGGCAACCCAAACTGGCCATCGGGAGCGTAATGCCCCCTTCACCACAGGCCACTTCCAGAATCCTCAGTTCATTTATGGAAGTGCCTCTGAGCCTGGCCTGCTCTTCGATGGCCTCGTAAATGTATCCGAGCTTCTTGAACTCTACGGGCGCCGTGTAGGGAGTGGCGGCGAGATAGTCTTGTTTGGCGATCATGCCCCCGAGCCTAGTTAGGGCTTGCAGGCATGTCAACGAAAACAGAACATCCTGAAAAACGGGTCGTTTGTGCCGCCAGCGTGGATCAATCGACCGCAATATCCATCGCCGCCCGAAACGACTCGCCGGGAGCCAGAATACGGAGCCCTGTGTCGTGTCCCGCTGCTTCCAATGTGTAAGCGTCCGGCACACAGGTGTAGGGCTCGATACAGAACGCTTCGCCGTGGTGAGGCGTGTACACCACACAGGCGTGAAACTTGTCGTCGAACGTCAGCCGCAGCGTTCGCCCGCTGCCGAGATCGGCAATCGTGGCGGTTGCCCGCCCCTGCTGGCTTTGGATGCCGGAGAAAACGTGGTCGAATTTTGCCTTCCCAAAGAGGATGCCGTCCGGGGGAAGGCTGGCATCCGCGGCCGGGATCATGTGTCCTGTGGGGAGCATGTCTTGGAGTTCCCAACAATCGGTCACAGGAATGGTGATCCGACAGACCCCAGGATCTCGGCCCCCCAGTGGCACTCGAAAATAAGGATGCGTGCCCAGGCCGAATGGAAGCGGCCCATCGCCGACATTTTCCACCTTGATCGTTAGCGTCAATCGACTGGGGCGGATTTCGTAGGCCGCAGTAATTCGAAAATCCGCCGGCCAATGCTGCAACACTTCGGGCATGTCCTTGGACGCCGTCAGTTGACCGATTACGTGCCTCTCCGAACGCTCGATGATCGGCCACGGTCGTTTCAGCACGAAGCCGTGGATGGCGTTGTCAAAGGCATCTTCTCCTTCCAACTCAAAAGTGCGTCCCTCGAAGGTGAAACTCGAGCCGCGCAGCCGGCCGGGAAAGGGAAACAAGATCGGAATCCCGCTGGAGGCGGGCCGAGCCTGGCCGCTGACAAAATCTTTGGCGGTCCACAACACTTCCAGCGGCGCGCCGGCTTGCGGCACTTGGAAACTGATGCAGTTAAACCCACGCTCTGGAAATATCGTGGCGGTCGTGCCGCTGGCAGCGTCAGTCAGGGTAATGAGTTCAGGTTCCATGGCTTTCTTCTTTGTAGGGTACGCGCAGCGTACCAAGGGGATTAGTTACGTTGCCGCTTGTAGTATGCCAACATGTTTCTTATTCATTGTCACGCTGCGCGTGACCTACAGCTGCCGCCGGTACATTCCCATGATGCTCCCGAATCTGCCGTAGCGTACCGGTCATCAGCAACACGACGATCACCAACGCCGCCGCGCAACCAAATACCTGCCGGCGCTCCGTATCTCCCATCGCCGCTCCGCTGAGAAAATGCAGCAGCGCCAAAGCAGCCACCATAGCGGCAATGAACAGGCCGGTGGTCAACAAATCGGTACCCAACACCGCACCCCGCGCCCCAGGTTGCAGAGTCGAAAGCAGCCACAATCCGACAGGCACCTGCAGCAGCGTGGCTAGCATCGCCCAACGTGCGCCACCTCCTACCAACGGCTGCGGCACGTCGGGCTCCGAAAGCGGCAACCGCCCGGCGTAGAGCATCACGGCCACGCCGACAACGGCCACAGCCGAGAGCACATGGTGCAACACCTGGGCGAGTACCGCTGGCGTAAACATCATCGCCCGGAACGCGGATGAAGTGATTGCGGTTTGCTCTGGAGGCGCGGCCGCCAGTTCGGCGGCGCTGACAAACAACCCGGGAAAGTGATAGATCAGGTTCGTGGAAGCGGCCAGCAACATCGCCCCGCGCACCCACGGTCGTCGCCCCAAGGACTCCCACCAGATCGCGCACGGCACGACCAGCACAAAATAAAACACCAATTCCAAGGCGGAGAAATACAGCCGGCTGGGCGGAAGTCGCATCAAGCCCGTGAAGAACCGTCCGCCTCCGCTGGCCCACAACAGCAAACCGATGCACAGGCCGAGTACGATGGCAGTCGCCAACGCCTGCCACGCAAGCTGGACGAGCCAGCGTGCGGCCCCGGCCGCGGCCAAGTCGTTGTGCCTCCGTGCCCGGCGGGCCAACAGCAGCGCTCCCAGCGGGCCAACCATCGCCACATCGACGCACATAAAATGTGCCGCCAGTAAAAGGGTTTCAAGCGTGTGCGAGAGGATCGAGCCCATGCCATTGTCATCGCGCGGGGAGAGCAAAACGGAGCATTATAAGGCCGCTCACGGCATCGTGCCACCGGCGGGCACTACGTTGACAGCAGCGCCGCCAGCCGTCTACGATCAACGGGGGAGAATCATCAAATGCAGCCACATTTCCATCGACCTGGAAAGGGGATCGGCAGCGCTGTTGAAATGCTGCCGATCGAACCCTGGCGTTGCGAGGCGCTCGCGCTGGAGGATTTTGAGCGCGAGTCCCTGAAGCTGGTGGAGTTCCTCAAGCACCTGGCGAGCTCCTTCGGCAGCAAGCATGAAGAAGGGGAGCGCGACGAAGCAGAGGCGAGTCGCTGGCAGGAGTTCCGCCAGTCGATCTTGCCGGGCGACAAGCTTTGGATGATGACCGAGCCGGCCAGCCATCCGGAAGTGACGCATGGTTCCGCCTGCTTGCTGATCACACGCGACGGCGGTATTGTTACGCGGTTCCAGTTGTATCAACCGGCAGAAGTTTAGGGCGATTAGCTCAGTCACACTATTGTTGAGAGTTTGACGATGAGTCAATGCCACGTTAGAGAGCCTTCGCCGCGAAAGGACTGTTCGGTTCTAAAAACTATAGATGGCTTGGCCGGGCAGCCCTTCCCGGCTCGTGAGGTATTTAGGGGCATGGATAACCCGCTTCCAATACTTCGTCGAAACATACCGGCTAAGTTGCAACAGCGTCCGGTCTATGTCTACGTCCTGACGACGGTCAAGGTGCGCAATGGCTCTTTTGTCCAAACCGGATCAGCACCGAACTTTCAGGGGTCATATATCAGTCTCTGCACATGCAAACACAAGGACCGTGCATCTGCACCCCGCTCCGGCTGTAGGGGGCCGGATGAAGCCGATCCCTGGAAAGGGATATGGGTGGCTGGGTTGTGTAGCCGCACCGAATCCAGACCGCGTGGGCTATTCTACCTGATGTTAGTTGGCCAGACTTTTGCGAGTCATGCGGAATGCTGGCGTGGACTTGGTGGCCCCTCAGCAAAGTCAGCCCATCGCGATCCATTCGGCGACATTTACGAGCCTCTAGTTCAAGCGGATAGTGCGCCGTGGTCAGAGAGAAGCTATAAGCCCCACTTAGCGGAGCATTGCCACAATTCAAGGGCGCGCAAGTACGACATTGTGACCAGCCATTACAATCGACATCCGCAACTTCTGGTTGGTGATCCCAAACAAAGTTTCTTGTGGTCTGAACCCCGTGTCACGCTAACTACTGCGGCGGATTCCCATTGGAAATCGGCGCATCACCGATTTTATCCGCAACTCGAAGATTTGCTGTCAATTCTGCGATGAATGTTGTGCTATTAAGAGTCGGAATTGACACAGGCTGTGGGGGGATTCACAGCCCGCTTTTTGACGACGGAACATTTGAGTTTGTGCCGATTCCCGATTCTAAAGGATTGGACGAGCGAACTTACGGCAATTCATTAGGCCGGAAGAGTCGCTTATTCACTGAGTATTTCCCAACGGCCCGACAAAAGCGGATGGCATTGCAAGCAATGCACGTTGATCCAGAGTTTGAGTCCTTTACATATGGTGATCCAACTCCGCCGAAGCGCAACTTGGCACAGTTACAACCGGGTGATTTGCTGGTATTCTATGCTGGGATGCGCGGATGGGGGCACGAATGTGCGCCAGCGTTATATCTTGTTGGTTTCTTCAGGGTGAAGCTAGCAGGTTTTGCGCCAAGCTTTTCCCGTAAGCAACTCTTGCGTGAGTTTCGGCTCAACTATCACGTTCGTCACGCCACAGTATTTGAAATGCAGCGAGAAAAGCTGGTGCTCATTAAGGGTGAACAAACTAGCCGACTCTTTCATCGTGCTCATTTGATTGGTGAAACTGTACGACGTGAGGACGGGTCTTACTGGCAGATGATTACGCCAAGAATGTCGAAAGTATTCGGCAGATTTGGTGGTATTGGATCGCTTCAGCGCAGCACACCTCGATGGGTCGAAGATAAGCTGGTTAGCAGAGCGGAAAAACTCGTGGAATCCCTTTCCTGAGTTCAATCTGCAAAGGAAGTTTAGGGCGATTAGCTCAGTTGGTTAGAGCATCTCGTTTACACCGAGAGGGTCGGGGGTTCGAGTCCCTCATCGCCCACTGTTTGAAAGTACCTCACGGCCCCGTCCGGCGAGATACAGGCCAGCGTGCTGTGGCCGGTGGCGACCAATTGTTCGCCTCGATAGAGTTCGTAGCGACAATCACAAACAATAGCTAATTGCCCGACCACATTGTTATGAAATCGTTCAGGTCTTGGGTCTGCTTTTGAAGCACACCCAACCATCCGCCGCTCCACGATTCGTATGCCTGTGACCCCGACATGGTTCGTAGTCGTTCAGGCAAGTTATTGAAAGCCCAAGGCCGTCCACCCCCGGCGTAGGACTCGGATAACCTTTTCAAATCACTGTTGGAGATATAGAACTTCTGTTGTCCATTGTGGGCAAGAATGATGCGAGTACTGGAGTTCAGATCAGATTTCGCTGAAAACTCGAAGAAGAGATGCACCGGATCAATCCGGCGGGCTGAGGATGACCCACCATCCTTCAAGTCGAAAACAATGGCATTGGTTGAGAGAAATCCGTCATAGTAAACGTCCGCACGGACAACATCGAAGGTTTCACATGCCTTGAGATTTCTTCGGAGTCCACTGTTTCGATTCCACGAGTACGCCGGAATGAATGCCAGCACAACGATGATGGCGATAATTAATGGGATGCCTCGATGCCGACGAGAAGCACTCACCAGAGTGATTCGACCACTCGGCCTGTCACGTCCACTGCTGCGCGGGGTGGCCAATTCACCCTCGAACGGGTTAGCACTCGTTCTGATTGCGACGCTTTCACTTGAATTCTCCAGCGCCGGATACACGTCCTTGGCGTGGCGCATTTGTTTGTCGCCGTCCTGCCAGAGGTAGCACCCGGACGTGATGCGTCGTTCGGAAAACCAAGCGTCAAGCTGTTGACGCGAAACTGGTCCATACGACTGACCATCCTTTGCCCGCATGTGCCATTGCTTCCTGGGAGGCGCAGGTGAAGCAGCTTTTGCGAGGGCGTCAGGATCCTCCGGGGTTGGCGATGGCAGGACCAATACTGCCTGACAGTGCGGGCAGAGAGCCTTCCTTCCGGCCTTGTCATCTGCGGCGCGAAACTGCTTGCCGCATTCGCATTGCACGATGATCGACATGCTGCCACCCCTGACGTTAGAAGAGTAAACTACGCCGCATTCTAATCCACATAGTTGCAGTACGAAATGCCTTAATCTCCTAGTTCAAACGTCGATCAATTTTGGAACTCAGTGCATCTGGGTATCTGATCGAGGGATGCCTTGCGACACCGGAGGACTAATCTTCCGCCTTACATATCGGACACATCATCACGACCTGCGTGGGTCGCAAGGCGACACTCATGAGAACGCCGAGCATCATCATGATCGCGCCCAAGATGGCATTCACAAAAAGAGTGCCTAAGCCCCCGAGGAACAACAGGAACCCAAGAATGCCTCCCATGCTAACTGTCACCGGCTTTTCCCTCGCAATTAAGAGTACATTGCAACGTCGGCAAATTGGGCCTTGGCTTTCCGATGAGTGTTTTATCTTCCTTGGTTTCTTGTTCAGAAACTCACCGCAATGTTTGCACTTCGTTGCCGTAGCTAGAATTTGCTCACTGCAATAAGGACAGACAACGGTTTGCGATGAACCAAGCTGGGGATACACGTCCGTCGCGTGCCGCATTTGTTTGTCGCCGTCCTGCCAAACAAAGCAGCCGGCGGTGATACGACCCTCGGCAAACCAAGCGTCAAGCTGTTCCCGCGAAACTGGACCAAAGTTCTGGCCGTCTTCCGCGTGGATGTGCCACAGTATTGGGGGCACCGGTGCCGTGTCCCGCGAATGGTGCATCACACGATCATAAAGAAACTCGTGGCAATGGCAACATTTAATGGCCGTAGCAAGTATTACCTCTCCGCAGAACGGACAGGGGAATCGGAGCGTGTCCGTGTCGGAACCAGATTTTGCCGGGTGGTCCAACGCACGTATTGGCTTCGCTCCCAATGCGTCCCGTTGACTGGGAGGCGGACCTGGGCGTGGGACAGCGGTTGGACCCATGGGCGCAGAGGCCACGTCAGGAACTCGTGATCCATGGTCCAATTTGAAGTCTTGCGGAACAGCGGGCCGCGACAGAATCTTTTTTTCAGCTAGCGACACCGAAGGCGCTACCAAATCCGCGTGGCAGTAGGGACATTGGCCGTGCTGCCCCAGCTTGTCATCAGACAAGTGAACGAGCTTGCCGCACTTGCAATGTACGATGATCGACATGCCAACACCCCTGCGTGCGTTTGAAGAGTGAATTAGTCCGCATTCTAACTCGCTTATTAGTCGGGTGAAATGCCTTGACTATCCCCAGGATGCCGGCCCGACGGGGGTCAAGATGCGACTCCCACCGCCCCCCGGCTACCGGCAGTCACGCGTTGCTCGATGACGACCAGGGTCTCTGTGAGCGCATTACTGGCTTCGGTGCCTCTGGCCACTTTTGGCAGGGCCAGCCGGCCTGCGCGCCGGTGAAAGCGCTGAGCCAGCAAAATCGGCATCGGCCGCACCGGTGTCAACGCTTAGCCAGCAGTCCGGCAACCATCCTCGCGGCAATGGCGCTGGCGTCTCTGCCGCTTGACTTCGCGAGCGTACTCTTCGCCCCATCGCGGATCCAGCCGCGCAGCTCAAACTCCACACGGGCCTGGCGGTCACTCCTCGATCGCATCACGCGGACGGTTAGCTCGTCAGCCTGAGCGAGCAACTTGTGGGCAGTCCGCTGGTTTCGGTTCTTGGTTTTCATCATTTCGGCAGTTGACAAGTTTGTTATATTCTGCCATATTCGAGACATGGCGACGACACGCATCACGACGACGGCTGCCGCCGAAATCGAGGCTCTGCCGGCAGCCATTCAAGCGAGAGTGTGGCGCGTGGTGGCGCGACTGGATCATTGGCCGAACGTGAGTGGCGCCAAGCCGCTGCGGGGAGACCTGGCGGGGCACTACCGGATCCGCACCGGAGACTACCGCGTGCAGTTTCACCCGTCGGATCGCACCCCCGATGCGATCGTCACCGTGACCAAGGTGGGGCATCGAGTTGGGTTTTACGACGATTAAAGGAGCCGAACGATGATCTTGAGAATTAAGGGCAAACGGTACGCTCTGGTGGAGCCGGCCGAGCTGCGGCGATTGAAGCGGCTGGCCGCGCTGCAGGAGGCGGCGCTGCCCGCGTACCCGCCCGTCGACGCCCGGGGAACGATGCCGGCCAAGGAGGCGATCAGCGTCTCCATCGCGCGGACGCTGATCACGAAGCGTCAGGCAGCCGGCCTGACGCAAGAGGCGCTAGCCCGCCTGGCCGGCGTTCGTCAGGAGACGATCTGCCGGCTGGAGTCCGGGAAACATTCCCCCACGGTCCGCACCGTGGAGCGCATCGAGCAGGCGTTAGAAAAAGCGCCCAAGGCGAAGCGCCGCTGAGGCAGAGTCATTTCTCCCGCAGCCACTCCGGCAGCCGCCGCACGCTACCGTCCGGCGAGATGCAGGCTAGCGTGCTGTGGCCGGTGGCCACAAGTTCTTCGCCGCGATAGAGTTCGTAGCGGTGCTCCAGCCGGGCTCCTTTGGCTTTGACGACGATCGTCCGCAGCGTCATCAGGTCGTCGTAAGAAACCGGCAGCAGATATTCGCATGCCATGTGCTTCACGACCAGCAGTAGCCCCGACTCTTCGAACTCGCGGTAGCTCTGCCCTAGTTCGCGCATTTGCTCAGTGCGGCCCAACTCGAAGTAGTTGATGTAATTGGCGTGGTGCAGCCTACCCATGGCGTCGGTTTCGCAGTAGCGGACGCGGATCTGGACTTCATGCTGCACGGGTAACGCTCCAAGCCAAGGATATTGAACCACAGAGTCACAGAGGGCACAGAGAAAACTGAAGTCCAAGGCATAGCGGGGACCGGATTTCGGTCCAAGTTTGCCGCTTTGAACTGATGCCGCTGGTTGACGACCCCCCTCCAGAAGTTCTATAGTGTCAAGGTAACTTGGGGCGAGCAAATCGGCAACGGATGGATCATGCCATGAGCACCGGCGAAGGAGCGGGGACCGACTATGCGACCATGCGCGGCCGCAACTATCCCACCATCCGCCAGTTCACCGTCTTCCTTGAGAACCGCGTCGGCCAGTTGCTGGAAGTGATTCGCCGCTTCGAAGGTTCCCGGGTACGCATCTGCGCCCTGTCGATCAACGATGCGGCCGAGTGCGCCTTCGTTCGCTTCCTGCTAAGCCATCCGGAGCAGGGACGCGAAATCCTGGAACGGGCCGGGTTAGCTCTGATCGAAAGCGATCTGATCGGGGTGGAACTGCCCAACGATCCTCAGCCTCTGCTGCGGGTTTGCACTGCGCTATTGCAGGCGGAGATCAACATCATCCAGGCCTATCCGCTGCTCGACCGCCCGCACGATCGCCC
>JAIOPX010000018.1 GCA_021413705.1 Planctomycetota bacterium
GACCATACCCAAGGATAAGGCGAACGAACTGGGCATCATCGCCGCCGTCTGGCTGACCCCGGCGGCCGTGGACGATCCCCAACTCGACCACCAAGATCTGTTTGATACCCATCGCGCGGCCATGCTCAGCGCCATCCGCACGGCGATGAAAAACGAGCCCACGATCGACTGGCTGCTGGAAAACCAGGACAAGATCCAGCACAGCTATTTCAAGCGCGGCTTGGCCGGGGAACTATAGCGGCGAAACATCTGTTACTTATTACTTCTCTGGCGTTTTCCGTCATATTGCCGATGACCAAAGATTTTTTGTGAACCAATTGTGCCCCATCGGCGTCATAGGGATACAGAGGAAAAGGGGCAGTTCCTCTGAAACGTCCGGTTGCTCTCCTTATTCGGTTCGCAACTTCTGAAGTTACCGAGAGTTAGTCATGACTCACTTACGGCCGAGGTCCGCCCAGCAAGAACGCAGGAAGCGTACAGGGTCTTTCGCGCCAGCCGCGAATAGATCCGCGTATGTGTCTTTGCGCTGGTGACACCCGGCCGCTCTGTGCGGAACCTTTCAAGGCCCGGTGTCGCAAAGACATCGGGCCTTTTTGTTTGCGCGGATGACAATTTCGGGGACTGTGGCAGACACGGTAATGCGCCGGTCTCTTAAACCGGACGATGTGCGTTCGATGCCCACCGGTCCCACTGGAAAAAAGGTTGGAGGCAACAGGCTGAAGGTTGTAGGAAAGGAAGATTTCTTTCCTCCAATCTACAACCTCAAGCCTTCGGCATAACTTGCTCTTTGGCAATTTATTTTGCTTGTTTAGCGCCCGTGATGTAACGGCAGCCTACTGCCTCGCCATGGCGGATGTGCGGGTTCGACTCCCGCTGGGCCAACCAACTGCCGGAGCGGACTACATCTTCCTGTAACGAAGCCCTATGTCCGAACCATTTCCTCGTTGGAGGGTCTTACTACATCAGACCGACTGCCGATTGGAGTACATGGCTTACGACCCGCGGGTGCAGGTTCGACTCCTGCCGCCCTCACTCTCAACTTGGGGGGGCGTAGCTTAACGGCAGAGCAGCGCACACTTCTGATCAATTCCTCGTCGGTTCGTTTTCTTTCTTTCCACACCGATAGGTACTACCCATGAACTTCTCCACCCCATCGACCGCCTAAAAATTCCGAGCTTCTCCGTATCGTCACACGGTACGGCCGCTCTGCACCACCCTTCGTTGGTCGGCTCCCAGGGAACCAATCAACTGCCGGCGCGGAGTACATCGCCCCAAGTCCGGGCTGAATGTACGCGCGCATCGGAGGGCCACAAAACCCTGAACTCCAAGGAGA
The DNA here is from genome assembly GCA_021413705.1 of Planctomycetota bacterium. Taxonomy (GTDB): domain Bacteria; phylum Planctomycetota; class Planctomycetia; order Pirellulales; family UBA7805; genus JAIOPX01. The sequence continues at coordinate 1,334 of JAIOPX010000018.1, forward strand.
TAAGATCATGGCTAACAAGTCCCTTTTTTCGAGCATTACGAGTGTTCTGCCCCGCGCAAACGCCATCAACCAGGAAGGCGCCGCGGCCTATCGGCTCTCACCCAAGCATGCGCTGGCCCAACTGGCCGCCACGGGTTGCCTCAGCGGCACCTACTATGCAACGGCCGAGAAGCAGCTTGACGAACTACGCACGCTGGTCGCCCAGGTCGATGACAATGTCTACCTGGCCAAACTGGCGGTCTATGCCCGTGAGCGGGCCTATATGAAGGACATGCCGGCGGCCCTGTTGGTGGCACTGTCGAAGCGGGACACGGAGCTGACGCACCGGGTTTTCGATCGCATCGTGGACAACGGCCGCGTGCTGCGGTCGGTGTTTCTGATGGTTCGCTCGGGTCATTTCGGACGCCACGGCTTGTCCAGCTCCCTGAAGCGAGCCTTCGCGCGGTGGCTCAACCAGGCTTCGGTGAGCAAGTTGCTGTCTGCATCGATCGGCAACGACCCGAGCCTGCGCGACATTCTGCGCATGGCCCGGCCGATCCCGCCGGACAATCAGCGGCGAGCCCTCTTCGGCTGGCTCACGGAAAAGGAAATCGACCGCTGGGCGCCGGCCACGCGGGCCGATCTGCCGGTCGAAGTCCAAGCCCTGGCGGCCTATCGCCAGGCCGACACGGCCGAAGCGCAGGCGCTGATCCTGGGCGAGCTGTCGGTTCGCTGGGATTTGCTGGCGGATGCTGCCCGGGGTCCGCTCGTCTGGCGGGCGATTGCCCGCAAGATGGGACCGCAGGCGTTGCGAATGAACCTCAACACGCTGGTGCGTCACGAGGTGTTTGCAGCCGGCAAGAACGACGAGCTGGTCGATTATGTTGCCGGACGCATTGCGGACGCCGACGAGATCCGCCGTTCGCGCCAGTTTCCGTACCAGTATCTGGCCGCCTACCTCAACACTGGCAATGACGTGCCGCAGAAGATCAAGCAGTCGCTCCATGCGGCGGCCGAGATCGCGTGCGGAAACGTGCCGGAGTTGCCGGGACCGGTGGTGATTGGCGTGGACACTTCGGGTTCGATGACTTCGGCGGTCACGGGTGATCGGGGTCGTGGCGCAACGTCGAAGATGCGTTGCGTGGACGTGGCGTCGTTGTTCGCCGCAGCTCTGCTCCGTCGCAACCCGGACAGTATCGTGGTGCCGTTCGACACGCAGGCCTATCAGCCTCGGATCGACCCTGGCGACTCGATCCTGAGTGTGACGCAACGGCTGGTGAAGTACGGTGGCGGCGGGACGGATTGCTCGCTGCCGCTGCGCGAGGCCAACCAACGGCATCGCAACCGGCCGTTTGCCGGGGCGATCCTGGTGAGCGACAACGAAAGCTGGGTATACGGCCAGCGGTCGCACGCCACGGGGCGCAACGGCTCGACAGGCGTGATGAACGAGTGGCAGCAGTTCGTGCAAAATCAGCGGCGGCACGGCGTGACCGCGCCGAAGCTGGTCTGCATCGACATCCAGCCGACCGGCACCACGCAGGCCGCGGATCGCGAAGACATCCTAAACATCGGCGGCTTCAGTGACGCCGTGTTCACGGTAGTGAGCGCCTTCCTGGCCAACAACACCGGCCGGTTCGTCGCCGAAGTCGAGGCGATCGAGCTGTAGAGTGAACGCCCCTGGCCAACAATGCGCCAGGGGCGTTCTATTTCCTTGGAAGGTTGCTCGAACATCCCAGCATGAGAGTTATTTGGTACTGTTATGTCGTCTGAGGCTCTTAACGAAGGGGGCGGAAATCGTAAAGTCCTTGCAGGATATTAGCTTCAGTCTCAAGGGCGTGCTGTTGTCAGTCACTTCATGGGATGCTTCTGAAAGAACTCCCACATCAGGTCGTTGGCCGAGATGTCTCGAGTGGACTTGCCGATGAAGCTGATGGGAGGTCTCTTACCCGGCCATGTGTGCCCACCTCCTTCAATCTCGATCAGCACGACCTCGGCCCCATCTTTACCAGGGCCATAGGTTTTTTGACGGACTTTCGTGCCGTCAACTTCCTTGTCGGGGAGTTCCTTGTTGGTTGGTTCATCCGGACATTCGTTGATTTTACGCCAGATGGCTACACTTTCCTCGACCGATTTAAAAGTAAGGAACTTGGGAGTTCCTTGGTCAGGGCCGCCGAAAGGAACCATCTTGTCCGCCGTGCCGTGGAAATGCATCACGGGTACGGGCCGCTTGGGTACTGCCTTCTCAATCGCCATCGTCCCGGCGACGGGTGCGATGGCGGCGATGCGATCGGCCATTTCCGCTGCCAGTCGATAACACATCATTCCGCCGTTGGAGATTCCCGTGGCATAGACTCGTTTGGAATCGACGTTGGCGACTGTGGCTAGATCGTCCAGCAAAGCGCCGACGTATTTCACATCGTCGGCGCTCCCCTCGGCCAATTTGCCTTGACGTCCTCCGGCGTTAAACGTGAGCCATGGCCCGACACCCGTGCCGCTAGGATAAACGGCGAGAAAGCCCGCCTCATCGGCTTTCTGGTTCATGCCCGTCAGTGGCATGGCGAGAGAGGCATTCATGCCTGCGCCGTGAAAGATCAGAACGACGGGCGTTGGCTTCTGATCGTCGTATCGAGCCGGAACGTGAATTAAATAGGTGCGTTCCTGTCCATCGACCTTCAGTGTGCGGGCATGATTGCCGGGACCGAAGGCGTCGGGCAGCTTGGGCGAGACCTGTGCCGAGGCCGAAGATGCCAGCAGGCTTATCAGCAATATAACGTGAGTCTTTTGCATCCGCTTCCTTTCGGCTGCCGAGAAGGCTCGTGCCATCATTGCGAATTGTATGAAAAGGAAAGGAGGGCGAAACTGTGGCTTCGTTCAGGTGATGACAATGTATTATTCGGCTTCAGGCAGTTCTGTGATGTCGTGGTAGCCGACGACATCCACTTCGTCCCCGTGGTCACGTACGAGACGGCGAACCTGTTCGAGACTGGCCCGACGTTTTGTGTCCACTTCTGCACGCTGAGTGGCGATCAGGGAAACGGGGTGATCGTCCATCGTCAACTCGGCCCGCAAGTAGTAGGCATCCCCAACGTGCAGCAGCCACCTATCTTTCTGCTGAACCGCCACCCCACAGTGGCCGAGCGTGTGGCCAGACAGCGGGATCAACAACACTTCAGACGAAAACCCGATCTCGACGGGACGAGCTTCCAATCCGAACCACTGCCGGGTAGAAGGTCCGTGGGTTCTCCAGTCGGGACTATGAGCGAAATGAGTTGGGACATATCGCCAATGCCCACTCGCAACCTGGGCCAGCTCCTCCTCCGACACATGGATCTGAGCACCCGGAAAATCGGCGAGTCCACCCGTATGGTCGGGGTCGCCGTGCGTCAGAATAATGTGCCGCACGTCCCCTGGCGAAAATCCGGCCGCTTCGATTCGCCGCACGGCGGTGTCGGCCTCGTTGAACTGGAACCCAGCCATGTCGATCAGTTGTTGACCTAGCCGTTCGACCGGGCTGCGAACATCTAATAGGCCGATCCCGCTATCTATGAGTGCCAGATGCTTGCCTTCTTGGAGCAGCAGGCAGTGGCAGACGCCGTGGGGTACGAGGGAACCACGAGCGTTCCACAATTGATGTGGTGAATTGTCGTCACGGTATTCCTCGCGCGCCATCAACATTCTTTGCTGTTTGACAGTTGATTCAGACAAGAATCAAACCAAATCAGATTCATCAGACCAGATTTGTGGCGGGTTCACATCCCCTGGTGCCAATGAAAAGGCCGACTTGCGAAAGCTCGAAAGTCGGCCTTGAGTGGAGGCGGCGGGAATCGCTAATCGGACATGCGTCGGAGTCGGATTCTTGTTGTACAAGTCTTTGCTGTCAAAGGGTTACGGCAATTCGCATCCGGAAGTGGAGGGGCGTTATCGGCCGTCTTATCGGACACCTTATCGGACGTGTTTCCAGACGCTAAGCGCAGTCACGATTCGATGCCGTGGCGGGGCCATGAGCCACGAAGCCCTGGCGTGTGTTGTGACGAGGTTTTCGGCAGCGAAGACCAATAGTGATCGATGCTCCTTGCGTGCCACACAGCACCAAATGACCTAATTCGGTCGATGTGACCGGAAGCGGGTTGCAACTTGACGGGAAGTGACCAATGACGGTTCGTCCTGAGCGCGCAAGAGTCAACACATCTCATAGGGCTGGGGAACTAAGTTCAGCCAAGCGTGGGGAACAAAGCGACCCATGACTAATAGCCTAGCCGAACGCATCAGGATTTTCCTGCTGACGCGACAAATGTCTGAGTTCTAACAGCGATGCCTAGGCTACGAAATTGATTAACGAGAAGCCGTCCACGTTGTCGACAATCTGTGGCATGTCTCATTCTTCAGCGTGCCGCACATTTGAATATCAATGATCAAGCGAGGCAGTCAGATTATTTGCCCCTTTAGCTGCTACTGTCGAAATTGAAAAACTTGACCACGCCGGTCTCCATGTCGTAGATTCCGTACATTAGTCGGACGCCGCCGCTCTTGATGGCAGTTCTCAGCGCCGGGCTATCTCGAACGACAGCCAGAGCTTGTTGCCTTGCATTCTCTTCGACCAGGCGGTCCACCACTTCGGCGTCGAGCCGGTGATTGCTTTCCAATACCTGCTTATGGATGCCGCTCATGCGTGTTTGCAGGATCCCGAGATGGTCATGAAGAGGGGTGTCACCGGCTTCCACAACCGCCTTGATTGCTCCACACCCTTTATGGCCCATGACGACAACCAGCGAGACGTGCAAGTGTTCAACGGCATACTCCAGCGAGCCCAAGACATCGTCGTCTACGACGTTGCCGGCATTGCGAACTTCGAAAAGGCTCCCCGGCTGCTGGTCGAAAATGAATTCCGGACAGATGCGGCTGTCTGAACAGCAGAGGATGGTGGCAAACGGGTGCTGGCCCTTCGCCGTCGCATGGCGAAGGTCAGCGTCGTGGCGTGTGTCCGTCGATACGGTGCGACGGCAGGTCACAAACCGGCTATTGCCGGTACGCAGTTCGACCAGTGCCCCCTCGGGGTCAACAGGTCGCGGCCTGGGAACCGCTTCGCCCGAGTAACCCGTGAGCCAGTACGTCCCACCACCAGCGGTGGCTATGAGGACGAATACTACGATGATCTTATGGCGGAGAGTCATACTTCTGGTTTGGTGGTTCAAATGGCTAACAAATCGGATGACGCTGTGCCACTACTGTGAGCTCCGTAGATTTCTTGAAGATCCTCTGCCGGAATTGATCGTGTTTGCACTACGTCCTCGTCGCGCCGCCTGGGGCACCTCCTGAAACCCAAGTACTTACAGATTAACTTGATCCCTTTCGGCTTGACTCCCTATCCTCCTCGCGAGCCACCTCGGATAAAGCGGTCACCGGTCGCGATACTGTTGGAAGCCCCATTAGTTCACGGGCACGATTCAGCGCATCGTCAATATTGCCGAACATGTTGTCGATGCCGATGACTTCTTTGAATCGGTACTTGGTAAAAACAAACAGGGGTTGCGCGTGGACACCAGATAGCAACAGTGTAGTTCCCTGCCGGTGGCACTTTTCGTAGAACTCCTTCAGGGCATGCATACCACTGGCATCGATAGACGGCACGCGACGCATTCGCAGTATGAACACCTGAGGCGGCCGCTCTAACCCACTCAGCGTGTCCTTGAGCCGATCTGCCACGCCAAAGAAGAACGGGCCATTGATTTCGTAAACTTCCACGCCCGGCGGCACTTTCCGCGTGATCAGAGCGTTGGGATCTTTGAGTTCTGCCAGGTCATCTGCGCCATCTTCAAGTTCCTGTCGGATGGCGTTAATCGTCGAGACATCCGCCATGCGCTTCATAAATAGCATCGAGGCCATGACCGTCCCTACGCCCACGGCGGTGGGTAGGTTGACAAACACGGTCAGGGCAAAGGTGGAGAGCAGCACGACGATATCGCTCTTGGGTGCCTTGAGCAAATTGCGAAAATGGTCGACCTCGCTCATGTTCCAGGCGACCATAATCAAAATGGCCGCAAGCGTGGCCATCGGAATCCGAACCGCCTGAGGGGCCAGCAGGATCATGACAACCAACAACGTCACGGCATGAACCATGCCAGAGAGCGGAGTGCGACCGCCACTTTTGACATTCGCAGCAGTGCGAGCAATTGCTCCTGTAGCCGGAATACCGCCAAAGAATACGACGGCGATATTGGCGATCCCCTGAGCCACCAGTTCGCAGTCTGTCTTGTGCCGTCCGCCGGTCATTCCATCGGCCACCACGGCAGACAGCAGCGATTCGATCCCAGCCAACATGGCGATCGTAAATGCCGTCGGGAGCAGTTCTCGGAACCGCGAAAAGTCAAACGGCGGCAAATGCGGAGCGGGAAGCCCACGCGGTATGGCATTTTCGCCGAACCGGCTGCCGATGGTATTGACCGGTAAATGGAACAGATACACGACTGCCGAGGCCAGCAATACTACTACAATGGCACCAGGCAGCCGTGGAGCAAAACGTCGCAATCCGAAAAGCGCCACGAGCGATCCGAGACCCACCAGCATCGCATGAGGAGTCCAAGCCGCGGTTGGGTCAGCAAGTGGCGCCTGCACAAACCACTGCTCCGCTACCTCAACAATCCGGTGGAAATAGATCTGCCATTGAGCGACAAAGTCCTCGGGGACTTTTTGCAGCTGGAGGCCGAGGAAGTTATTGATTTGCGTGGAGAATATAATTACGGCAATTCCCGAGGTAAACCCGGTCGTCACGGGATACGGAATAAATTTAATCACTGCACCGAAACGGAACAGACCCATAAGAATGATTATCACCCCGGCCATGAGCGTTGCCGTAGCCAAACCCGAATAACCAAATTGCTTGGCCGTCAGCGCCACCAGCACGATAAATGCCCCCGTGGGGCCGCCGATTTGCACCCGACTGCCTCCGAGAATGGAGATGAGAAATCCCGCGACGACTGCTGTGAAAAGTCCCATCGCCGGCGGTGACAGTCCGGCGGGCAGGCTCACCCCTTCTGGAATCGACGCGATGCCGAACGCGATGGCCAGCGGCAGGGCGATGATGCCGACCGTGATTCCAGCCAGCACATCGGATAGCGCGCTCCGCGCAGTGTACCCTTCGCGAAAACAGACGATCGATTTGGGAAGATAGCGTGGCATTGCAAAACTGAATACATGTAAACCAATCCTGTCACGAGCGGGCCAGGCAGCCCTTACAGCTTCAGCACCAGAATATTTGTGATCGCGGCTGCTATGAGCGCAAAGACAAGAATCCCATAGATGATCTTCTGCAGCATCACGAACCCCTCCCGCTCTTCACTGATGCCGTCGTCGCTCTGCCAGGGACTCTCATGGATTGAATTGTGCGGCGGAGAAACAGCCGCTGCGTGCGTTTGCGATTTCACAGTCGCGATATTTTTGCGATCACTCGTTATGCCCGCGGGAGTGGTCGTGTCCATTTTCGCACTCTTTGGGGAGAGCCGTGTATCCGCACGATCTAAAAGGGGCATCATTAGAGGAGGTACTTTCTGGGTTAAATGCTAACGAGGTCGCCATGCGATATGGTTTCTGATCCAGCAACCGTGACGAAACGCCAGCCTCGCCACCCGCCTCGCGATGTCGGCAGATCAGTATATGCGAGTATTCGCATATAGTAAAGGGCATTGTGAATGCAGTCCACCGACCATTCAGGGCACACGGCTGCCGAACGATCTTTCAATGACTGTGAGTGGACCTCAAAAGAGATGTTCTTGAATATATTCGTAGCTGCGAATATAGTAGTGCATAATTGCGTGCCCAATGAGCAGCCCGGAGAGGCGGATTCTATGCAGGACAGCCTTCGTCGTTTCAAGGCAGACATATTTCAATCTTTGGCCCATCCTACGCGGATCGCCATCGTGGAATTGCTGCGGGATGAGTGCGAGGTTCCCGCCAGTCGAATCCACGAGTGTCTTGGTCTTGAACAGGCCAATGCTTCGCAGCACCTAGCAGTGCTGCGGGCAAAACATATCGTCACTGGGCGCAAGGAAGGCAATCAAGTGTTTTATGCCCTGCGTGATCCAATCTTGGGGAAAATCCTCGATCTGATGCGACAGTACTTCCAGGCACATTTGAAGGATTCTCTCGCATTGCTCAAAGATATGAAGACAAAAAAAACACTCGCAACTAGGTCAAGGCCGAACAAATAAAGAGTATGTTTCATTTGCCGGGCTTTGTCATAAATCCATTTCTGATTTCTGACGAGGTTTTGGGACTCATGCTGCCCCAGCTGGGGCGCTTCCTGAAACGGACGTTCAGAGTGCCGTAATTGGGTGGTTCGTTAGTGAACGTCATTAAACGGCGCTGACAACGCCGCAGTCAGTCGGCAAACATGACAAACGACAGTTCCGGCAAACGCGGGCCTGCCGAAAGCAAAATCCCTGCCAGAAGAGGGTCGGACGGGCTTATTGTGGCTGCGTTTAACACGTTGGTCGGGTACTAGTGGCCAAGATTTTTGAAACGGTCAGTAAAGCCGTAAATCATGCTGCCGACCGACGCTGTTCGGCGACCGGACCCACCTTAACCGCGGGGGAGTCGTCGGCTGATTCTTCCCCGGTGTCTACCGTTTTGATGCGAGCGGCAAGAAGATCCGCAGGAGACACTTCTCGCAGCGCACGTCGCATTCCCCATTGCTGCCATTCATCGAGATTATTTTGCTCGTAGATGTGCAGCGATTGTCGGAAACTGTTCAGCCAGGAATAAACGACTTGCTTGATCTTGGACGCACGTTTCTTAAGCATTTTGACTGCCTTTGCTCAGTGGACTGAATGCAAGATAAAAGGGAGTATTCTCACCATCAAGCGGCTCGGAAGTTTCGAAGTTTCAGCTTACGCTCGTGGTCATGCACGAGCATCAGACCCCGCGCGATGGCTAGTTCAAAATCAGGACAAATGTTCTCCAACCGCAACAGGCTATCCGGTCTGACGAAACGCATATGTTTGTAAAGGTCATCGCCGCGACCAGTCACAATGAATTGGCGACTCTGCGCCGCGAGCCGCGCTAACACCTCGCGCAATTCCATCATGGCGTTCTCATCCAAGGAGGTCGCGTCGCCCAGGTCCAGAATAATGACTCGGGCCTCAGGAGAAAGACGGTCGGTCCATGCCAAAAGATTCGGCATTCGGTGAGTCTTGCCTTCGCGGTCGTGATCCTTGCCTAAGTGGTAAACGGCCAATGCGGCCGGCAATTCCAGATTGCTTCGACCGCCGGTAAGATCCAGGGACTCAATTTCGGCTATCGGTCGCCTCACATCTTGATAAATGATCCATCCTAAAAATGCCACCGGCGCGAACATCGCCCACCGTGATGCTAGATGGTGAGCCAGCGTGCCAAGCCCAGCGCCTAAGGCAAATGTCCCGATGATTGAAGCCAGTAATCCCAGCCTGCTCGCGAGATGGGGAAGATGCGAGGCCCGACCCGCAGTGTGGCTGACACTCAATGACGGACTTTGTTGTCTGCTACCTAATCCCATTGCAAACTGGCCG
>JAIOPX010000420.1 GCA_021413705.1 Planctomycetota bacterium
CGACAAAGTGGCCGGGCGAACGCACGAAGTCCACCTGAACTTCCTTGGCTCCGCCAAACAGCTTGTATTGAGCGCCATAGTCATCAGGGGAGAAGAGATAACCCTTGTCGCCGATGATGACGCAGCCGCTGCCGGGCTTAAAGACGTTGGGATCAGACACCGTTTTGGGATCGGGCTTCATTCCACCGTCATACCAGAACAGTGTTACCGCGGGGCGCTGATCGGTTTTCGCGAACTCGTAGCGGATTTTGGACCACTTGGGGAAGCTGTCTTTGTCGTGGCCGGAGGTTTCCGCCTCGGCGGAAATGGGATCCCGCAGGTCGAGGGCGGCGTAGGGCATATTCATCGTGTGGCAGGCCATGTCTCCCAGAGCTCCACAGCCGAAATCCCACCAGCCACGCCAGACGAACGGCTGATATCCGGCCGCATACGGACGATCGGGGGCCGGGCCAATAAACTGCTCCCAATGAATATGGGGGGGAGCCTTCGAAGCGGCAGGCCGCTTGGCACCCTGGGGCCAGACCGGCCGATTCGTCCACACATGGATTTCCTTCACTGTGCCGAGCATGCCGGCTTTGATCTGTGCGGCGGCTTTACGCAGGCCCGGCTCGGCTGTGCCCTGGTTTCCCATTTGCGTGGCCACTTTTTTCTCGCGGGCGATCTCGGCGAGCGTGCGCGCTTCGTAAATGGTGCGGGTCAGCGGCTTTTGGCAGAAGCAGTGCTTGCCCATCCGCATGGCCATGGCCGCAGCAGGTCCGTGATGATGATCGGGCGTGCTGACGGTGACGGCGTCTACCTTGTCTCCCAGTTCCGTTAGCAATTCGCGATAGTCGTTAAATTTTTTGGCGTTGCGGAATCGCTTCTGCGCGCCTTGGAGTCGGTTGTCGTCGATATCGCAGATGGCAATGACTTCACCACCATGCCCGGCATCGTTCGCGTCGCTCGCTCCTTTGCCGCCGATGCCGATGCAAGCAAATTGAATCTTCTGGTTGGGCGACTTAGTCTCCTCGGCTTGCACGCCACCGGCCGCCCAATATCCGGCGGTGGCAACGGCGGTGGTTTGAACAAAGCGGCGGCGCGAGATGGGGTGGGACATGGGAGAGGTTCCTCGAAACGAGAAAGGTGAGCTACTGGGAAAGGTGGGCGTTTACTAGGGGGATTTCAGCGACTCCAAAAATGCGATCAGCGAAGCCAGTTCCTCGACGGTCAAGTTGCCGACCAAACCCTCGGGCATGGCCGACACCTTGCTCTCACTTCGCTCCTCAATCTCGGACTTTGGCACGACCAGGGATTTGCCCTCGGTCGTGCGCAATTCCACTTCGTCCGCGGCCTCGCGAACGATAAAGCCGCTCTGCGTTAGCCCCGACTTCAGGTCCACTCTATTGGTGGCGAATCCCTGTGCAATCGTGGCACTGGGTTTCACAATGGATTCTACCAACTGTTGCCTATTATAGCGTCGGCCGATGTCGAGAAGTTGGGGGCCAATCGGCGCCTGGCCAGGGGCTATGGCGTGGCAGGCAATGCAACCTTGGCGTTTGAAAAGGTCGGCCCCCTGCCCTACGTCTCCCTTGATCCCGGACGCCTCGGCCAAAATCGTCTCCCAGGGGATGTTTCCAAGCTGTTTTGGGTTTTTGGGATCGACCTGAGGGATGGTCAGCGGGACGTTTTTGGCTTCGGTTTCCCGCCGCTGGGCGTCCTGGACCAGACCGCCCGGGAGGGAACCCAGGGCGATGCGATGCCGGGTCAATTCCCGCAGCAGCCGCTCGACGGTCTTGGAATCCGCCGAGGTCAGTTGGCCCCGAAGGACTGCTTCGATCTTGGGTGTTCCTTCCCATTTGACGCGGTCGTAATACGGGCCGGTCGTATCGGGGCGCGTATTCCACCAACTTCCCTTGTACACACCCTCGCGATGGTAGAGCCGAACGAGCGTCGCGAGCAGTTCCTGGCGCGCTTGAGGATCGCTGGTTTTTTCCAGTCGCGCAACAAGGCCATCGACGACGCGCGGATCGTGCATCCAACGGAGCGCGCGATGAGCGCCGTCGCGATAGGGTCCGTCCAGAGCAGCCAAGCAGGCATCGACCGCCTGGAGTGCGACCAGGGAGCGAATCGCCACATGAGGAACCACCCGGGCGGGATCCGCAACAATCTTTTGCTTGTTGTTCGTCACCGCCGGCTTAACGTCGGCCGGCTTGGTGACCGTGGTGAGCGGTAAGATATGGGGGGCTGCTTCTACATTGGCGAGGCGTGCCAAGCCGACCAGCGCTGCGACTTGCACACGCGGGTTCGCGTGGTTGAGGCCGGTGACAAACGGCGCAGTGGGTACGCCTTCCAATTGTGTTGTGCGATCGGTCAGCGCCCGCAGTGCATACTCTCGGATGTCAGCGTCCGCAGTCAGCGAGACAAGCTCCGCAGTTGCCTTGGCACCCATAAGTTGCTTATACGCAAAGACCGCTGCGATTCGTGCGTCGAGAGAATCGCCTTTTCGCATCAACTGGATCAGCGGCTCGACGATAGTCGGCCGCTCGCCGCGGCGCAGGATCTCGCGCTGCGCGTGCAGCCGGCGAACATGACTGGGCGAACCGAGTTCGGCTACAAGTGTCGCATCGTCGAGTTTGGCCAGGTCGTGCATCGCGGGAGCCGTGTTGTTCTTGGGCCGAAGCTGCACGACATAGCCGACGTTCTCGTTTGAATAGCTGAACTCGCCATTGTGCCAACTGCTGACGTATAAATGTCCAAGTCCGTCGGCGTCGATATCGGTCGGCCGGGGGATGGCGAGAAAGAATTTTTGATCGGCGGAAAAAGTTGCCCCGTCCCGAGCTAGCGGATGGAAGTAGACGCGGTCGCGGCCCCAGTCGCACGTTAGCAAAGCATCGTCGTAGGGTTTTGGCAGCCATGGTTCGCTGACAAACATGCCGCCGCAGCCCGAGCCGCCGCCGTAGTCGGCCAACGGCCGCAGGATTTCGTCGTCAAAGTTCTTGAACAGCGAGGGGTAGCCGTAGTGGGCGGATTGAACGATGTGCGACAGCCGCAAATCCCATCCGCCCCCGTCGTTCGTGTTGTCGCGGGTGAACAGGTTCAGTCGCGGATCGACGCACACGTCCACAATGTTGCGCAAGCCCCTGGCATAGATTTCCAACTCGGTTCCATCAGGCCGCACGCGGGCCACACCGCCGCCACGCAGCGTCAGCTTTTTTCCGTCTTTTCCCTGGGCGTCCACAAAACCAAAATCGCCCACAGCAATATAGATCCAGCCGTCAATGCCCAGCCGAATGCCGTTGGTGGTATGGTCGGCGCCGCGGTGCTTCACCTGGTCGGTAGAGATCCCGGTGACCAGGACTTCGGAGCGGTCGGCCACGCCGTCGCGGTTGTCGTCGAAGTAGACCGAAAGCGTGGGAGGGTGCAATACCCAGAGGGTGCCATTGTCGTAAGCGAGACCGCGCGGGTGATCGACTTCGGTAAACGTCGTGAACTTATCAGCTTTGCCATCGTTATCCGTATCGACACAGCGAAGGATTTTTCCTTGCCCTGGCTTCTTGCCGAGCGAGCCCTGTTTATCGACGCCAACAAACAACTCGCCGGTGGGGGCGGCCGAGATGCAGACGGGATAGTTGACCGTTGGCGGCCCGCCGAAGAGCGTAATCTCAAACCCTTCGGGAGCCTTGGGCAGGGCGCCTTCGGCGGAATAGGAAAGCGATGGCCAGAGTGCGGCCAGAAAACTTGCACAGATGACTACTACTCGCGCTTCCAATATCCTGACTCCGGTCGCGATCTCACGCGGGTCTTACTAGTTTCCCGTGGCTTCAGCAGTTTCAGCTTTGGGGGCCGCCATCATCTCGGCCAGCAGGGGGGCAATGGCCTCACCCCAGATCTGGTAGCCTTTGTTGGTCAAATGCACGCTGTCGCTGAGGATCCCTGGCTTTATTTTGCCTTCACTGTCCAAAAATTGGGCTCCACAATCACGATAGCGGACGGACGCTCCATCGTCCAGTTTAGCCACCAGGGCATTGGTGGCGGCAATCTTGGCCAGCGGGGCGTCTTTTTTGGGGAAGATGCCCATAAGTAGGATCTTGGTGGTCGGACATTTCTTCCGCAGGTTCGTCACCACGGCCTTCACTCCCTCGGCTATCTCTTCCGCGGTGTTGAAACCCATGTTGTTGGTTCCAATCAGCAACACGATCACTTTGGGGGACGTGCCTGTAAGTTCCCCCCGGTCCAACCGCCATAGCACGTTCTCGGTGCGGTCGCCGCCGATCCCGAAGTTAGTGGTGGTGTACTTTCCAAAATGCTTTTGAAACACGTCTCCGGCCCACATGGCTGTAATGGAGTCGCCTAAGAAACAGACGTCGAACTTCTGTTTCTTGGTCTTGTCCATGTTTTTTCCATGATCGCGCATGAACCAGCGGACGTTGCCGGGGGACGGTTTGATGGCGGTGTTGGGGCGGCTGACCGCAGGTGGAGCGGGCTTGGCATCATCGGCGGAAGCCGCGCCCATGCCACCCCAACTCAGGAAGGAAGCAGCGACGAGGAGAATCAGTCGAGAGAAATATCGTGGCATGTGTTCTATCCTTTATTGTGCGGCCGGTTCGAGAAATAGCCCGAAGTCGGAGAGCATCGGGCTCACGGGCGATTTCGTCACTCGCACGCGCAGTTGATCGGTTGTGATTGCGGGCACCCGGAGCAAGCGGCAGGCGCCAACATTGCCGGCTGTGGCGATCTGCTTCCATTGGCCTTCGACCATGGCGTCAATCGCGATGCCCTCGATCCGCTGCCCCGAGCGGATGTCCTCACGCAGGCGGATGACATTGAACTTGGTGGCACGTTTCAGGGTGATGTTTACGCTGGGATCAGTCACGTTGTCGTTGGTCGCCCAGGCGCTCCAGGAATCGGAATCGAGCAATTTTCCGGGGCCGAATTGCGCCGCATCTTCGCCGCGCACATTGCTGGCCTGGCAAGTCGCTCCCGCGGCAAGATTATTGCCAAAGGTTGCATCGAACCATTTCTTAAATCCGTTGAGCGCCGTCAGGTCGGTATCGTGGACGCGACCTCGCCGGTCGGGCGGAATATTCAGAATCAGATTGGCGCCGCGGCCAATCGACGCAAAGTAAATCTCCGCCAATTTGGCCGGTGTTTTTACTTTGCTGTCCTCACCGGCATGGTAAAACCAGCCAGGGCGGATCGAGACGTCGGCCTCCGCTGGGAGCCAGACCTTGCCGTTGCGGTGACCATGGGAGAATTGCGATTCGGGGGCTGGCAGATTGATCGTGGCCCAACAGGGATCGCCGACGATACCTTGTTCCGAGCCACCCCAACGCGCGTCGGCATTGGGCATCCCCCAGATGACACAGTCTGGTTGTGCGGCGCGGATGATCTGAACTACCTTGTCCCAACGATAGTACGTCGCACCGTCGATCCTTCGCTTGCCTCGTTTCCCGCCATAGAAGCCGCTGCCACCGTTGGCCCCGTCGAACCACATCTCGAAGAGGGGGCCGTAATTGGTGGCCAACTCGCGAATCTGCTCGTGATAGGTGCGGACATAGCCATCCTGGCCGTATTCGGCATGGTTTCGGTCCCAAGGCGAAACGTAGATACCGAATTTCACGTCGTGTTTTTTGCAGGCCTCGGCCATTTCGCGGACGATATCCCCTTGCCCGGCCTTATAGGGACTCTTGGATATGTTGTGCGGCGTGGTCTTCGTCGGCCAGAGGCAAAAACCGTCGTGGTGCTTGGCGGTGAGGATCAGACCCCTGAGCCCGCCGGCTTTGGCGGCCAGCACGATCTGCTCGGCACTGAAATCGGATGGATTGAAAGACTGCGGCGATTCATCGCCATTTCCCCACTCGCGATCCGTGAACGTGTTGATGGTGAAATGGACAAAGCCGTACATTCCCAATTCGTGCCAGGCCAACTGTCGCTGAGAAGGCGCCGCGCCATAGATGAGAGGCGGTTCGATTGCGTGAGCCTTCGCCCACGGTAGACAGAAGGTTGCCCCAAGCAGAACGCCGATCAAGAGCGAGCGATGCACCATGGCCGGTTTCTGATCCTAATCGTTCTTCATCGGCGAGGAAAAAAAGGAACTCCGGTACCAGCCACTCGCATCGTAGCAGGCACACTCCGTGTGCCGTCCGCCGGAGTTCATTGCAGGCTTATGCCGAACACTCATCCGGTTACGGCACACGGAGTGTGCCTACTACGTATGGGGCAACTACTTCCCGACGCGACCTGGTGTCTCTTTGCCGCGGGGGACGTTGAAGACTTCGCCGGTCGTGTCATTATAGGCTCCGAACTCGGCAATGCCGGGATCGCCGCTGGTGGTGGCGATCACCAACAGCCGGGCCTTTTGCGTGGTCCGGCCGACAATCGGCGCCACGAACTCCGTGCCAATGTTGCGGCCATTGAAGCAGCCCACCCATTTCGATTCTTTGGCGTCCCAACACTGAATCACATAGCGTATGATCGACGAACCCGGTGCTTCTTTGATCTTGAACTCGTTGATTGCTGTGGGCGCGTCGAAATCGAGCTGAATCCATGAGCTTTCAGAAGCCTTGGGCTTCCAGGAAGTGGCGGCATCGTCGTCCGTGGCTTTGGCTGCCTCATTCCCCGAAATCTCAGATGCCGCGCTGGCCTTGGCGACCAGCTTCGGCGGGCTGCACGCCGTGCTGAGATCTTTTAGCACGCAATTGGTAAAGGAAGAGCGCTTGTCCTTCTCGGGATCCATCACCTTCATCAGCACTTCGCCTTTGGAGAGATAAAAGCGACAGTCCTTCCATTTGGATTCCGTCCAATCGGTCGTGTTGACAATCTCACAGCGCGGCAATCCGATCGGCCGCTTAGCCTTTCCGTTGAGCACGCAATTCTCCATGACGATCCCCTTGTTCGGGTTTCCGTCGGAGGCGTAACAGCACATCAGGAAACCAGGGCCATCGGTGTCGTGGAACAGGCAGTTACGCATGGTCATGTTGTCGCAGTTGCCTTCAAAATCGAAAGCCTCGCCGTCTCCGCTTCCCAGGCCGATGTCCACAAAGCCCCATTCGCTATTTTCGAACACCCAATCTTTGCAACGGAAAAACATGCCGCCGGCCACGCCGTTGAACGAGCGAAAGCCGCGGCCGATATCGTGGGTGACGCAGTTGCGCACCGCCCCGCCCGCCACGCCGCGAAGCCCCATCTGCCACTGGTAGCCTTCCTCGAACAGGCAATCTTCGAACGTCATGTTTCCGAAGTTGTAGATGTTCGACGCATTCTTGTTGAAGTTGTCCGGGCTGTTGGTCCAGACGCCGGAGGCCAGCCGTCGGAAGACGCAATTTTTGATCGTGATATCCGTCAGTACAATTTTGTTGGCCCGCTCAAACGAAAAGAAGCAGATGCCCAGTCCGATCTTGTGCTTGGGATAGTCCTCGTAATGCCCGTACAACATCGAATCGTGGAAGTAGCAGTCTTCAATCCAGATATATTTTCGAGTCGGCGATCCAGCGGCATAATCCCCGTAGATGCCGGTCATGCAGTGGGCGAACTCCAGGCCCACGATCTTGAACCCTTCTTGATTGGAAAGCCGGATGCCAGTGAGATCCTTCTTGAAATCCTGGCGGTCGATGACCGGCTTTTTCCCTTCGCCGTAGGCGCCGATCGTGATCGGCTTCTCGGGCGTTCCGTTTCCTTTCGGCCGCAGCTCTTCGTTCCAGGTGTCGCCACATTTCAGCAAGAGGACATCGCCGGGAGCGTACTCCATCGAGGCCTTCGCCAAGGTCTTCCAAGGGCCGGTCGTTCCGTCCGGCTTGGCAGCCTGTCCGCTCCAGGAGTCGTTGCCCGTGGACGAACTGACGTAATAGGTAGCCGCGCTGGCGGTCATCCCGCCGTAAAGCGACACGGCCGCGACCACTGCGAAAACGACGGAGAGCTTCTTCATGATTCGTGCTGCCTTGATCGGAGTATAGGTGTCTACTGTTGTTTCACGCCGTGCCTACGAGAAACCAGGACGGGAGTTGTTGGCAACCCCCGTCCTGGTACGTTTCCCGTTTCCAAAGTGCGGGCTTCATTCAGCGAACTACTTGCTCTCGCCGAGCAGTACGACGCGGAACCCGTAATTGGGCCACTTGGCGCTCAACACGTCGTAACGCGTTGCGGCTGCCGTGTAGTTCTCGTTGTCGTTGATGTAGAACGAGCCGCCGCGCAGGCCGTACTTGTCGCCGTTCTGGGTGTCGTTGAACTCCCAGACGTTGCCACCCTGGTCAAAGGTGCCATAGGGGCTGGCTGCGTCCTGGTGCGATCCAGCATCGGTCGGCGCATTCGAGTTGAGATTCGCCGCGGCGGGAGAATCACTCTTGCCGGGGAACGCCCAGTAGCCGGCGCCGCCGTCTTTCTTGGGATCGTAGTAACCCGCCTTGTACCATTCGTTCTCGCTGGCGATGACCCACTTGGGGGCGCCTTTGGCCAAAGCGGCATGGTCGGGCACGGTCACATCGTTACCATTGATGGTGTAGCTTCCCTTCTCGGTGTCACCCTTGCCCTGTCCATTGCTGAGCCAGTTGGCGTAGCGGGCACAACTGGGTACGGTGACGTAGTTCACCGGCTTCTTGCCCATGCCTTCGCGAACGGTATAGGTGTAGCTGCCATCATCGCCACTGCGCGAGATGCCGCCCCAATCTTCCGGCCCACCGTCCATCCGACCATCGTAAAGTTGGTGAGGATCCGACTTGGCTACCGCGTTGAGGAAGTCGCAATACTCGGCATTCGTCACTTCGTACTTGCCGATCTTGTAGGCATAGGCAACCGAGCCATAGCCGGTGGAATCGGCTGCGTTGCCAGGATTGCCCACGGGCACCGTCTCGGGAACGGCTGCTTGCGCGACACCCGCCGCGGATACAAGCATGGCCGCCACCAACGACAGAAATCTGAGGGGCTTCAAACTCATGAGTTTCTCTCCAATTGCAAGGGAACGAGAATGGTGAAACTGAAAGATTCGCGTGTTGAGGTGGGAGGTAGGAAGGCGAGGTGGGCTGTCTGAAATGGCAACTCTCTGCGACTTCAGAGCAGTAAATGTACTCTTCATACTAGTCCAACGTGACTGTCTTAATGGGACAAAATTCTATCTTTTCAGGACATTTCACGATGCGGGAAAAACAGAGATGTTTTCGAGGGAAGAATGCCATTCATGCTACACCGCAGAGCGCATTGACCAAGCGTGGGGCGATTGCGGCTTAACGCACTGGAGAGGGAATGGACTGCGACGATTTCACCCTGATCTCCCCCGGCGCTAGGAAGGAGGAAGCTGTTTATGCAGGTGAATCCGCCACGCCCGGATGCAGGGCAGATCGGGGGGAGGCACGCGACGATCCAAAATACGCCAAAATCGAGCGTTTCAGCTGAGATAGGTGATGATTGACTCATTTGGACAAAATGCTATCTTTTCAGGACAGGCCGCCGTCAACGACTTTCGGAACACAGTCAACGATTTTCGGAACACTCGTCCATGAGTAGTAAGCGTAACATCGTCGTGATGATCGATCTGAATTGGCCGCTGGCACATCACTTTCATGTGTTCGCGGGGATCGATCGTTATGCTCGCACGAACGGCAATTGGGAGTATTCCGTCAACCCGCACGCTGATCAGCTGCTGACCGGGCGCAAGCGCGGCATTATGCCCGATGGGATTCTCGCTCGTGCCACGCCGGCCTTGGCCAAACGCGCCCACGCGGCAGGAGTGCCCGTGGTCAATGTTTGGCTCAACTCGCGCGCCCGCGGCGTGCCGAGTGTGTTGCACGACGCTGAAGAATCGGGCTGCATGGCGGCCCGGCACCTCTTGGCGCACGGTTTTCGCAGATTCGGCTACCTGGGTTATGTCCGAGATCGATGCGCGCATTTACAGCTCGCCGGTTTCCAGGCAACGCTCGGTCAGTCGGGCTATGATTGCTCGTCGTGCTGGGTGTCGCAACACTCTTCCAACGACGGCGCGAATTGGTTGCGATTTCAGGCGCGGCTGCGGGAGTGGATTTCCACTTGGTCCACTCCGCTGGCGGTCTTCACGACGAACGATTTGTTGGCCCGCTACCTGGTCGATGCGTGCCACCAACTTGGATTGAAGGTGCCGGCCGATGTGGCCCTGCTCGGCACGTTCAATGAACCGATGATCTGCAACAATCCCGAGCCGACGCTTTCGAGCATCGACTTTGGCTTTGAACGAGTCGGCTATCGGGCGGCCGAGTTGCTCGATCAATTGATCGATGGGGCCAAGCCGCCGGACAAGCCGATTCTCGTGGCGCCGTCTGACTTGATCATTCGCCAATCCAGCAATATCTTTGCCGCCGAAGACCCCGTGGTTTCCGGTGCCTTGCGTTACATTGCTGAGAACGTAAGTTCCACCATGTCCGTCGATGATGTGGCGAAGCATGTGGCGGTGACGCGGAGGACGCTGGCCAGGCTCTTTCAGAAGTCTTTGGGCAAGTCCATTCACCAGACGATCACGCACATGCGTTTGGATCGCGCCAAAAGAGAACTCGTCGAAACGAAAAGCGCGCTCAAATCCATTGCAGAGCGTTGCGGGTTTCGCGACGCCATTCACCTCTGCAAGGTGTTTCAACGGGAAGAGAAGATCGCTCCTAGCGAATACCGAGCTCTGCGTGCGACTCTAACACCGCGCACCAACAACCATCAGAAGTGACGTCGAAAGCGTCAGGTATCCGAAGCATTGAGGCTTCGGCCTACTTTGGCGACTGAACTCTCACGAGTTCAGCTACAAGAGGCCACGCCTCGTTATGGTTTCCACCATTGGTCCAGCAGTTCTTGCAGATGCTGTACCCGTTGCGGTTCGGTTGCCGCATGATCTTTCGTTTCAAAAGGATCTTGCGCGAGATTGAAAAGAACTTGTGTCGCTGGGCCTGCCGGCGGCTTGCCGGTGATGAGCTTCCAATCTCCTTCGCGTACCCAGCGTGCGAAAAGATTGTTTGCGGGGTTATTCATATCGACGGCCGTATGGATGAAGGCCTCGCCGTATACGGCCTTTCGGGCCAATTTCCCTTCCCCCGCAGCGACCCCAAGCAGGCTACGACCCTGGTCTTGGGATCCCGTCTTCCCCCCACAAGCAGACATAATGGTTGAAGCCACATCGACGTTGGATACCAAGTCATCGTAGCGACCCGGCTTCGTGTGTCCCGGCCAGGAAATGATCATGGGTGTCCGCACCCCACCCTCATAGGGACTCCCCTTCCCTCTCGCTTTGATGCCATTGCCTCCCCCAGTGCGCGAGGCCAAGTAGCCCTGGGAAACACCGTTGTCCACGACAAACATCACGAGTGTATTGTCGCGCAGTTCTTTTTTGTCCAAGTAGTCCAACAACTGGCCGCACGTTTCGTCGAACCACTCGCACATGGCATAGTATCTGGCTTCGGCGCCCGGCAGCTTTTGGTCCCGATATTTCTTGGTGATGCGTGCGGGAGGATAGTGCGGGTCATGGGGCATCATGGGAGCATACCAAACAAAGAAGGGCTGCTGCTTGGTATCGCAGTCATCGATGAAATCGTAGATCGGCTTCATCGTCTCGCGACCGATTGCCAGTCCTTTGTCCCCGTGCCGGCCGCCGACACTCATCCCTTCGGTAAATCCTGCGGTGGAGTGATGCTGCTCCCAATACTTACCGGTCTGAAAACTGCGATAACCCAGGTCTTTCAACAGGCGAGGCAGGGCAGGCAATTTCTGCATCTGATGAAAGTCGTTCGGCACGAGATTTCTTATCTGCTCGGTCCCTTGAGGATCGTTGCAGCAAATACCGTGTTGATGGGGATACATGCCGGTGAGAATCGAAGTCAGCGATGGTCGGCACAAGGGGGCCGCCGAGTAGGAATTGGGGAACAGCGCTCCACGAGCAGCAAGTTCATCCAGACGCGGCGTCTTGATCTGGGGATGCTTCATGAAGCCAAAATCGGTCCAACCCTGGTCGTCGCTGACAATCAACACCACATTGGGCTTCTTGGCCCGCGCCGCTTTGGCCGGAGCCGGTTTAGCTCCCTGCTTGGGTGAAGCGAACGCACTGGCATCCCGCTGAAACTGAGTGTCCAATTGCTTCCATCGCTTGGCCATCTGGGCCCGCTCGGGATGCTTCAAGGCCAAATCGGCTTGCTCGCTCCGATCGGTTTTCAGGTCGTACAGCTCCCAGGTGTTATGGTTCTCCTGTGCTGAAACCAGCTTCCAGTCACCGCTGCGCAGCGCGCGGTTACCCTCGTGCTTGAAAAATAACTCGCGGCTTACCGCTTTGTCGCCAGTTAGAGTCGGAACGAAGCTCTTGCCGGGCAGCGGCGGCGGTTTCACTCCCTGCCACTGTTCAGAGACGGTTGTGCCGGCCAGTTCGAGGAATGTCGGCACGAAATCGATCACATGCCCCACGTCATGGCGTAGTTCTCCTTTGGCCGCAATGCCCTGGGGCCAGTGGACGATCAGCGGCGTCGAAATTCCCCCCTCATGGTTCCAGATTTTATGACGACGGAAGGGCGCATTGCTGGCGCTGGCCCAGCCCGGCCCAAGACACAGAAAGGAGCCGGCCGAACCCGGC
>JAIOPX010000421.1 GCA_021413705.1 Planctomycetota bacterium
AGAGACCCCGAAAAAATAAGTTTTCCAATTGGTCAGTGGCGTGGTGAGATGGTGTAGTTCCAGTCACCGTGGAAGGGTTGGGGTTTTAGTCGCACGCGGGACAGTTCCTCATCGCTGATTTTGATTTTGGTCTCATAATGATTCGTATCCAACGCAGCCTTCACGATCAAGCCGGTTTCCGTGGTTGTGTTGGCGATCAGGCTCACGATTGCCTGGTGGCTCACCAACGGACGGCCGCGCCAGTTCTGCGTGATGAACGAGAACAAACGATGTTCGATCTTGTTCCACTTGCTGGTGCCGGGCGGAAAGTGACACACCCGCAGTTTCAGTCCCAGGGCGTCTGCCAGTTGTTGCAGCGATACCTTCCACAAGCGAGAACGATGGCCATTGCTGCCCCCGCCATCGGCGGTAATGAGCAACTCGGTGGCGCGCGGAAATCGGCGTTGCCCCATCTGCCTCCACCAACGGCGGATGCTGTTGGCGGCGAACTGCGCAGTATCGTGGTCGATGCCTACGCTGACCCAGCCCTGATTGTTGAGAATATCGTACACGCCATAGGGGATCGCTTTGCCCAGCGACTTGTCCTGGAAGTCGTGTACACGGACGGTTTCCGGCTCTCCCTGGGGGTGCCATTCCTGCCCGGCATTCTTAAAATCGCCCACCAATTCCTTCTTTTTGGTGTCGACCGAGATGGCTGGCTGGTTGCGTTTGTCGAACCGTCGCACGCTGGCATTAAGAAACTCGAATTGCGCGTTACGGTCAGGGTGAGAGGCGCCTTCCCGAGTCTTGCGGTTGGCCTGCAAACTGTATCCAGCCTGTTTGAGCAACATTGCCACAGTACGATCCGACACGGGATGATTCTGCCGCCCCAGTTCTTTCGCCAGTTTCGTGGTGCTCTTGCACGTCCAACGCAATGGCGACTCCGGATCACCCCGCGTCACCGGTTCGACAAGCGTCTCCAGAGCCGCCAACAAGCCGGGATCGGTTTCTGTAAGCGGCCGCCGACCACCTCCAACTTGACGGACTCGCAACCCGACAGCAGCACGTTGTTTGGAGGGAAGCTTCAATTCCCGCAATCCGACTCTGATCGTCGGGCGAGACAAGCCAGTGGCGCGGGCTACCAGCGAAATCCCTCCCCGACCAAGATCGTGTGCCTCCGCGGCCGCCCATTGCCTCCGCCTGCGCTCGTCCAGCTCGACGACCACCGACCGAAACTTACGACCAATCCGTGCCTCGACTTGCGCATCAACCATGCAACAGTCATCGCACGTTCCTGAAAATCGACCAAGATCAAATTGGCAAAGTTATTTTTTCGCGGCCCCTTACTATGTCAACTTTCATACACACATGACAGAGGTCGCTCCGTGGGTATACCAAACAAGTTTTGTGGCGTTCTGCGGACTACTGTGCGCCGTCGTCACGATTGTGGCGGCGGCAATCTTGATCACGAGCGTACGTGAGAAAAAAATCGCAACACAACAAGATGGACTGCCACCTGGAACCTGGGACTTACACCGCGCCGAGGATGCGTTTGATCTCGAAGTGCGACACAAGCATAGCGGATTCTTCTTCTGGTTAGTCGTGCCAACTGCGATCTTTACAGTACTACTTACCATCACGATGATATTGATCTGTCTAGAAATCTTTTTCGACCCTAAAAGCGACATTCCGGCACTGCCATTTCTCATCGGGACTGTGATTATGTCGCTTGCGTCGATAGCGTTCGCCTTTGTGTCACTCCAGTACATCATGGGAGTGACTATGCGTATCACAGTTCGGAACGGGCAAGTGCGCATTTACGAAGGCTTCGGTC
>JAIOPX010000019.1 GCA_021413705.1 Planctomycetota bacterium
TGCTTCGACGTTCCCCACAACCTTCAGCGCCGAGGTGAAGGACTTCCGTCTGGCGGACCACGTGCCAGACCTTGCCAGGCACCAGGGCGTCGGCCGAAACACCGCGTTCGCGATGGCCGCCTGTGCCCAGGCCTGGAAGATGGCCGGCCTTCCGCCACTATCAACTATCAACTCCCAACTACCAACTACGCTCGATCTCGACCAGGTCGGCATCTACCTCGGCAGCGGCGAAGGTTCGCTCGATTTCGAAGCCTACACCGCGGCCGCGCTGAGCGGCTGGGCGACCGGCGCGACGCAGCTCAACAGCGTCACCTGGGCCCAGATCGCCCATCAGCGCATGGATGTGGTGCGCGAGCTGGAGCAGGAGCCCAACATGCCCCTCTCGCACTTGGCCCTGCTCACCGGCGCACGCGGGCCGGCCTTCAATTGCCTTACCGCCTGTGCGGCCTCCACCCAGGCGATCGGCGAGGCGATGGAGATCCTCCGCCGCGGCGATGCGCAGGTCATGATCGGCGGCGGGGCGCATTCCATGATTCACCCGTTCGGCGTAACCGGCTTCAACCGCCTGACCGCCCTTTCCACGTTCAACGAGGATCCGCCCCGCGCATCCCGCCCGTTCGACGCAACCCGCGGCGGGTTCGTTCTCGGCGAGGGGGCCGGCATGGTGATCCTGGAAACGCTCGACCACGCGCTCGCCCGCGGCGCCAAGGACCGCATCCTGGCCGAGATGGTCGGCTACGGCTCCACCGCGGATGCGTTCCGCATCACCGATCAGCACCCCGAGGGCGCGGGCGCGATCGTGGCGATGCAGGAAGCCCTGGCCGATGCCGGCCTGAGCCCGGCCCAGATCGACTACATCAACGCTCACGGCACCGGCACCAAGGAGAACGACGGTAACGAGACTGTCGCCATCAAGCAGGTCTTCGGCGACCTGGCGAAAAAAGTCCCCGTCAGCTCGATCAAGAGCATGATGGGCCACCTGATCGCGGCGGCCGGCGCGGTCGAGATGATCTGCTGCGTCCTGGCCATCCGCGACCAGGTCCTGCCCCCCACCACCAACCTGCACAATCCCGACCCCGAGTGCGACCTGGATTACGTCCCCAACACCGCCCGCAAGGCGAAGGTGGATGTCGCCCTCAGCAATTCGTTCGGTTTCGGCGGGCAGAATGATACGGTGATCGTGAAACGATTTCGTCAGTAGTCAGTGGTCCGTGGTCAGTTGTTGGGTCAGTGGTGCTTTGGTCAGTTGGCTTGAACTACAAACACAACTGACAAATGGACCACTGACCCCACCACGGACAACTGACAACTGACCACGGACATCCCCACCTACGCCGCCTGCCCCACGACCATCCCATCCTTCTTATTCGTAATCACCACCGTCTCCCACAGATCGATCTGCTCGAGCTTGTAGCGGTAGTCCACCTGCACGCCGGCCTGGCGCACCAGGTCGTTGAGCCGCAGGTCGCTCCGCCAGCCCAGCTTGGTACACAGCGGGCACAGCCACTTTTCAAAAAGCGCGACGAATCGGTTGGTGGACTGGAAGTGATTGACCATCACGATCCGCGCCCCGCTCTTGCACACGCGCTGGGCTTCCTTCAACAGCTTCACCGGATCGCTCACCACGCTGATGACGTGGCTGATAAACACGTGGTCGAACGTATCGGCCGCAAACGGCAGATGCATCGCATCGGCCTGGAAGACAGCCGCGTGGGCCAACCCGCGCTGCTCGATCTTCTTGCGGGCCTCGCGCAACATGCCGGCCGACAGATCCACCCCGATCACCTGGCCGCGCCGGGGGTAATATCCCAGGCTCGCCCCGGTCCCGATGCCGATATCCAGCACCCGGTCGGTGGCCTTGATGTCCATGTGGCCAATGGCGTTGGCGATCCGGCGTCGCACCAGCCGGCCGAACGTCACGTCGTAGAAGACCGAGTGAACGTCGTAAATCTTCCGCGTGCTCGATTCCTGCATCAGCATCGTCAAACCTTCCGTGTCGCGTTGTGCAGCCCCCACCTTAGTGAGTCCCCGCAATGTTGCCAAGTCCCGACGGAGCCTCCGGCGACCGGAAGCATCTTGACTACGAGATCCTTCGGTTCGCCGAAGGCTCCCTCAGGATGACGGCACGGCCAAACCGTGGTCCTCAAGCGCATCGCCACACCCGCCAGTCCAAAAACACCGCGGGGCCCGCTGTTGCGGGCCCCGCGGCTGACTTCTGCAAAACGGACAATCGGCTCTGAACAATCATTCAATGCCGGTGTCGCCATCCGTCGGGAGCAGAACGCTGTCAGTGCCATCCAACGGGGAAGCGGCGGCAAGTGTCGCCTTCGCGTCCGTGAAGACGACTGCGGCGTCAGTCCGTACCGTGTAGATGTTGTCCTTGCTGATACCAACCCAGGCGGTCGCCACAAACTCAACATGGCCATCGCCGAACAATACGTTCTGGCCGTCCTTGTCGTGATTGTTGCTGTTCGCCTTGCGCTGGGTGGCGGTTGTATCCGTCGGGCCGGCCCCGCCGGCCACATCATCCGTCGCGATAGCGGTCGAGCCCGGATTCGCGTTGTTGGCGGGCGTCGTCGCCTGGTCGAACGTATCCCTTTCGCTGTCCGCACTGGGGCAGGTGAAGACCTCGGTGCTGATATCCTGCGTGCGAATCAGCATAAAGAGCGCGGAACCAATGTTGTTCACATTGGTGACGGTCGTGGCGAAAGGATCGACAGCGGCCGCATCGGTGCCCAGAAACGTCGTGGCCGCGTTGATCGCGCAGAGCGTGGCAACCGCGGGAGTGCCGGCAGTCGCGTACTTCGTCCGGGGGAAGCTGCCTTTGTTCTCATTGGCATAGAGCATCAACCCCTGACCGATTTGGCGCAGGTTTGATGCACACTTCACGCGGTTGGCCGTCTCGCGGGCACGATTGAGCGACGGCAACAAGATGCTGATCAGCAACGCGATGATGCCGATCACGACCAGCAATTCCACCAAGGTGAATCCCTTGGAACGATTTTGGTGCTTCATATAGAAGCTCCTTTCAGGTAGGCCTCAGGGTGATTCGCAGGGGAAAGGTGGACGCCGCCGATTAGCTTAAGATATGATAGCTTTTCTGCTGGCTCGCGTGCCGACCCACTCGCTGCAAGACCCATGTTGGCTGATCTAATGATGCGTCGGTGAACGCCACCGACGCGATATCCGTAGTCGGGGGCTGAGTTTTCTGCTCAGCCCGCAACTTCCGGATAACGATCTCCGGCAGAATCGACTTCAGTTGCCTCAGATCACCCCCCAGCGCGACCACCTGCCGGATCAGGCTGCTGCTGGTAAGGGCGAAATGCTCGCCGGTCATGATGAACACCGTTTCGATCCCCCCCACCGCCCGGTTGGCCATTGCCAACTGGAACTCATATCGCAAGTCCGATACGTCCCGAATGCCTCGTAAGATGACCGATGCCCCGGCTTTTTTCACGAAATCGACCGTCAGGCCGGCGTACTTCTGCACATGCGCCCGCGGCTCATCGCGCAGCAAATATCGAATCATTTCCACTCTTTCATCGTGGTTGAACAACTCTTTTTTGTCAGGATTGATACCGACCGCGACGATCAATTCATCGAATAACTGAACGCCCCTATGGATGACATCCAGGTGGCCCTTCGTGATGGGATCGAACTGGCCGGGAAAGACCGCAATACGATGCTGCCTCGTTTTTGCCATATTTGCTATTGTACCAGAAGTGCGGCTGGCGAGCATCCGGTGCAAGACATCTATCGCGGGCAATTCCTCAGGCCCAACGGGCCTGCATTTTTTAGCCCAGGCCAAAGGCCTGGGTCATCAATGAGCAATGCGTCCAGCCCCAACGGGGCGACACAATCATCGCGTCCTCGGCGGTATGTGTCGCCCTTACAGGGCTGTCGACTGTTCCAAATCCAAGTTCCCAGG
>JAIOPX010000396.1 GCA_021413705.1 Planctomycetota bacterium
GCGCGATACTGTGTCCGATGCTCTCGCCTGGTTTCGAGAGCATGGTTATTTGAGATCTTGAAGCGCGACCATGACAAAGGTACTGGTCACTGGCGCCGGGGGATTCATCGGCAGCCACGTCGTCGAACAATTGCTTACGCGCGGCGACGCAGTGCGGTGCCTCGTCCGCGCTCGCTCGCCGCGCCCCTGGCTTGAAGGCTGTGACGTTGAATTCTCAGAGGGAGACATCACGCAACCCGAAACCTTGCCTTCCGCGGTCGCGGGCTGCGATGTAGTCATTCACCTGGCCGGACGGACGGCCGCACTTTCTTACGACCAGTTCCTGGAGGTTAACGCACACGGCGTGCGGAATGTGGCTCAGGCCTGTGCGAAACAGCCGACGCCACCAACACTGGTAGTCGTTTCCTCGCTGGCGGCGGCAGGTCCGGCAGAGAACGGGCAAGCTCGGGTGGAGAGTGAGCTGCCACGTCCGGTTTCTCAGTATGGACGGAGCAAACTGGCTGGCGAGCGAGAGGCGGCGGCATTGGCGGCAGAAGCGCCCATTTCCATTGTTCGGCCGCCGATCGTGCTGGGGCCGCGCGACCGAATGGCGTTTGCACTCTTTCGTCCGATCAGGCGATTTCGCGTGCATTTGATTCCAGGCTTTAGGACGCGGCGATTCTCGCTGATTCACGCCGCGGATTTGGCCGATGCGTTGATCCGCGTGGCCGACCAGGGCAGACGGCTACCGGCCGCGGACGGAAATGGCGCCAGCGGCGATGGAATCTATTATGCGGCTGACGCGGAGCAACCCACATTCTCCGAATTGGGCCGCCTGTTGGCCTGTGCCCTGGGACGGCCCCATGCGCTGCGGGTGCATGTTCCAGAGTTACTTGCCTGGACGGTCGGGGGCGCCAGCGAGTTGGCCGCCCAAGTGCTTCGCCGTCCCGCTCCCCTGTCGCTCGATAAAGTCCGCGAAGCCGTAGCCGGCGACTGGACTTGCAACGCTAGTCGGATCCGCCACGAACTCGGTTTCCAACCAGCCGCAGTTTTGGAGGAACGAATCCGTCAAACCGCGCAGTGGTATCGCGAGGCTGGCTGGCTGTGAGAATGTGATCCGACCTGGCAATTCGCGTTCCCGGTAGAAGTCACCGTGTGCGTTCGACTAGCGCACGCCAATTCCTGCACGACCATTGCAGTGATGGCGGCATACGGTCTATCGGCTTTCCTGCTTTGCAAAAGTCTGCCAGCTTCTTCGCCGCTTCGGCCACTGCGCGATTGTGCCTCACACGCGGCCCCTCTTTGAGCTCATCTGTGCTCCCGGTCTGGAGGAACTCGATCCAGTTCTCAAGGCGGTCTTTGGCGAAGATGAATACGACGCGGTCAAATTGTTCCCGGCTGATACCCTGTCGCAGAGCTTCCTGCCAGAAGTGAGCTTTGAGTGACTCTCCGTCGGCACAATTGTCGTCACAATCAGCCCACACCATCAATGTGGTATTTCCGCCCGCTTTGAGGCAGCGTTGAAGCTCCACCGGCATGGACTCCACCACTTCCTTCCTCCCGCCGCAGGTAACAAGTCGCACCACGTTGCTCCCCGGCCAAGGCCGCAACCAATCCGGCTGGAGAGACTTCATCAGCCGATTGATAAACACCTCGTCAATGCTCTCACCTTTCCTACCCTCACAGAGGCAGACAATCTGCGTTCTACTTGCCACCGGCCCACCCCCTGGCGATCGCTTCACCAGCGGTCATGCCCTCAGGGACATTAAGAGCTCCGATTCGTGTGGGCGAGGTGTGATTATCGCGCCACAAGTAGCGCCCATTCGCTTCGCCCGAGTTACTGAGGATTTCCGGGTGGTGCGAGATCAACACGAGCTGATGGTCCTCGTCCAGCAGCTCCCGATTCGAGAGCACCCACGGCTGCAACTCTGGGAGGCCGATGAAGTTGTCCGGCTCGTCGAGAAATACCGTCCGTGCGGCGCCCGTCTCCATCGCCGCCCGCACCATATACAAACCAATCAATGCTCGTTCTCCATCAGACAGCTGGTCGAAGAAGAGAAATGTCGGTTTGGCAGCCTCATTATCAAACCGCAGTTGCAGCGCCTTGGTGTTTAGTCCGGCATCCACCATCTTGAATGATCTGAAGTCCGGCCAAACGTCCCGCAGCGCATTTCGTAGTGCATCGGTCCACTCCTGCTCCTGTGCCAGCGAGCGATACCAGGACGTCAGGTTGGTCATGGACAAGTCTGGATGCTTGGCCTCGGCCTTACTCTCGCGCTCCATGCCACGCGGGTTGGGGCGAAGGATCAACAGCTTTGCGACTTCCTCTTGCAGAAGTGCGACCTTACTGATATTAACGCCACGCGGTTGGATGGCTGCCAACGCCGTCTGTCGCCAGTCCAGCGGGAAGCCGGCTTGGGCACCGTCGGACCTGATAAATCGCACCCCGTCCAGGTCGCGGTCGAATAACGGCTGTCCGTCGCACAGGGCTTTCTCGTGGATGATTCGCGGCTTCTCGAATTCGGCTTTCTGCTCGATGTGGATGACGTATTCGAACGAGTAGCCGTCCACGCTTAGGCTCAGTTCAAATTCCTGCACCCTGCTGTGAAGCCAGTCGGTAAAATCAAGCCCTGGTACATCCCGCTCACCCGTCCCGCCGAGAAGTGCTTCGCCGGTGCCGAGGTTCCGCAACAGGCGCAGAGCATCAAACACGGAACTTTTGCCCGCCCCGTTGGGTCCACACAGTACGCCGAACGATGCGAACTTTGCGTCGAACGCCACCAGGCAACGAAAATTGTTTGCGTAGAGTCGCGTGATCATGCCAACATCCTATTTTGATTCAGAGTGTAGGTCGACCCCTCCGTCAGTCTTCGCTCGGCTCGGCGATACGCTTTAGATAATCGCTCAGCCTGGCCTGCAAGTCCAACAGCGATTGCCAGCAGCGCAGGTCGAGCGTGATCCGTTCTTCGCGGGGCGTCATCTTGACGGTAGTCGCCAGATCGCGAATCCGGGCGTGCAGATATTCCAGCAGCTCGGAAAGCTGCGCGGCCTGGCCGGGTGTGAGTCCTTCAGGCAGTTCGGGCCGTCGGCGGGCGCTGAGCGCCGCACGCACTTCCGGCGAGTCGTGCCAACCCAATTCGAAGTCGAGCGAAGCGGCGGCTCCGGCCGGAGCATTGTGCGAAGAGATCGTCGGCGACGGTGGCTCCATCATTGCCCGAATCTCCGCCAACCGGCCGGCAATTTGTTCTTCCGATCCGAACAACAGGAGTGAGCGCCCGATGCTGATCAGGTCTCCATAACGCAGTATGCGCAGCCGGATTTCGTCTCCGTTGACCTTGGTGCCGTTGGTGCTCTCCAGGTCGGTGAGGATGACCTTGTCCTGGTCATCTTGAATCTTGACGTGGAAGCGGCTGACGCGCTCGTCGTTGAGCTGGATGGAATTGCCTTCCTCGCGCCCGATCGAGACTGGAGTCGGGAGGTCGGCAAAGACCCGGCCCTGGTCGGCGCCGTCGAGAATTCGCAGGGTAACTCGCACAAACGCACCCGAAGGGAGAATGGGGACCAACCGTTGTAAATCTTATCGGTCCCATGGCGCGTTCCCTGTTCTCGCTTGTGATGATGGCTGGCATGTCAGTTTCCCTGGCTAGTGCGGCCGATCCGGCCCCCATTCAATTGGCCAAGGGGGACAAGGTGGTGTTCTTTGGGGATTCGATCACCCAGGCCGGTAGTGGGCCGGAGGGATATCTGACGGTCATCAAGAAGGCGCTGGACGAAAAGCACAAGGATCTGGGCATTGAAGTGATCAATGCCGGCATCAGCGGCCACCGGGTGCCCAACTTACAGCATCGGTTGCAGCGTGACGTATTGAATCGCAAGCCCAATGTTGTGGTCATCTACATCGGTATCAACGACGTCTGGCATTCCGGCAACGGCCGCGGCACGCCTGCTCCCGCGTTTGAGAGCGGATTGAAGGATCTCGTCACCAAGATCAAGGCCGGTGGCGCCAAGGTGGTCCTTTGCACCCCGACGGTGATCGGAGAAAAGAAGGACGGGGCGAACCACTTCGACAAGATGTTGGATCAATACAGCGACATCAGCCGCAAAGTGGCTGTGGAGACCGAGGTGCCGTTGGTCGATTTGCGCAAAGCGTTCGTTGAGTGGCTTAAGGATAACAACCCAAAGAATGCCGACAAAGGTTTGCTGACCAGCGACACCGTGCATCTCAACAAAGCGGGCAACGCCCTGGTGGCGGAGAAGATGCTGGAAGGGCTGGGGGCGGGGAAGTAGCGGCACTTCCCTAGCCATTCTCATGACGGTTGGTTGATGTGTCATGCACATCATTCAGGCGGGTTTTGCGGGAATTGCGCCTCAGCAGTGAGCAATCCGAGTTCTCGCGGCACATTTTGCCGACTGTTTGATTGACATCCGGCCAGGGTTGCAGCTATCCTGATCGCCTGGAGTTGCAAGTTTTCTCTCAGGCCCCATGCTCCCAGTCCTGCCAATGGTGCATCAGATAACCTTCCCGCCCGCTAGGCGGTGATTTCTCGGTTGTCGATGTTGTTTCTGGATCCCCCCGCGGTTTTGTTACTGCGCTGGGGGCACTCCAATCCTTTGTGGCGTCGGAGCAGTTAGCTATGCGCATTCGTATCGTGATGTTGATTTTGTTGATGGCAGGGGGAATCGTTGCACCTGCTGCTGCTGAAGTGGTAACGAATCCACTCAGTGCGTTTCCGATCACAATCGACGGTGCTTTCACCGACGGAATTGATCCTTTTACAGGCGAATGGTCGGATGTCACTCCGGTGGCGTTCATCAGTCCGCCAAATCCAGGTGGGGCGCTGACCGCCACCACCCTGATTGATCCCAATGCCAACGCGTTCACCTATGCCGTTTTGGCTCCGGGATCAGTGGTGCCCACGGACGCCGCGGAACTCTATTTGTTGTACGACTACCTGCCGAGGACGAATTCTGTCTTTGCAGAGGGGGAATTCATCGGCGACATTTCCTTTGAAATCCACCTCGATGGCAGTCCCGATGCCACGCCGATCACGGTGCAACTTCGTGGCGCCAGCGCCATCAGTGAATCGCTGCTGTCGGCGGCCGCCGCGAGCAGTCCGTTCGACGTCTTCATTGATGCCGGAGCATTGGGTTTCTTGGATGCCGAGGCACTTGGCATCGAGGTGGCGATCGGCTTCGGAGCGTCCCCCCACTCGGCCACGGAACACATGATTGTCGAGTTGGAAGTCGGCCTGACGGTCGACTCGTCCTTCTTCAATCCGAACACTTTTCCACCTGGCGGCGGGCCGGAAGGCGATGGCGTATACTCCCCGGCGCCGTCGTTCTGGGGAGGTGGATTCGCCAATGACGCCATCGATCCGCCAGCTACGGCGGCGATCTTCCAGATTAACCCTGATGGTTCAACGACGATCACCAGTATTAGTCTGGCCGCGGAAGCAGTGCCTGAGCCAGCCACGATTCTGCTCTTGGCTTTGGCATTGCCGGCAATGTTGTGGCAGGCGAGACGACGCATGGCCCCAAAGCGGAAACAGCCTCTCGGCTGAAACTGAGTTAATGCCGCTGCGATGCTGCGGTTGAAGCCCTGGCCCGGATGGGAGCAATTCCGCTCCAAGATTTTCCGGGTCAGGGAGCCGCAATGAATCTTGCCACGACATATCTTGTTTACTTGGGCATCAGCGTGGGGCTGACGGTTTGGGTGGCCCGCACACTCCATCGCCGCGGGCGAGTCTTTCTGGTCGACGCCTTTTCCGGTGAAGAGAAAGTTGCCGACTCGGTCAACGATCTGTTGGTCGTGGGGTTCTATCTGATCAACCTGGGCTATATCGCGCTGGTGTTGAAATACGGTGTCAAACCAACCGACTTGGCAGAGTCGATCGAGTTTCTCTCGACCAAGGTGGGGCTGGTGCTGATGATTCTCGGCACCATGCATTTCGTGAATCTGCTGGTCCTCGACGGTTTGCGGAGGCGCTCGCGCAAACGGGCGGCGGCTTCGATGCCAGTTGATCGATATGCCGGCTCTGGCAGCACCGACTACGGCAGCCTCAAGAACACCATCACCACCCGTCCTCTACGGTAGTTCAAGCAAGGAGTTGTGCGATGACCATGGCCTGGAGTTATCTGGCGTATGCCGCGGGCAGCATTGCCCTGACCGTCTGGGTGGGGCGCACGCTGAAGAAGCATGGGGCTGTCCTGTTCTCAGGTGGACAGGAGGGAGAACTAGCCCTGGCGCTAAGCGATCTGCTGGCGATGGGCTTTTACCTGTTCCACATCGGTTTCGCACTGTTAATTCTGCGTTACGGCAGCCGGGCCAGCGATCTGCCGGGTGCGATCGAAACCGTCAGCACGAAGCTGGGGCTGGTGTTGTTGGTGCTGGCCGCTTCCCACTTCATCCATGTGGCGATCTTTTCTCGCCTGCGGCTGAAGCAGCCGGCAACTTCGCCACTCATTACCCCCACGGCCAGCAGGGTCGAAATGCCATTGTCGGCGGAGATTGTGAGCTAAACTGACTGTCCCTCGCCGGCACTTCGGCATAAAATGAGAGCATGAATGACCTATCCGCAAATCAACTGAAACTGATCTCCGATGCGGCTTTGTATCTGGAGAAGCCGTCGCTGCTGATGGAAATTGCCAACGTGGTGGGCAAGCCGCTGGAGTTTTTTACTCGCGGGCTCGACAAGATCGCGGCGGGGCGCGTGGAAGAGGCGGTCAATATGGCGCTGCGGACAGCGCTGAGCGTGGCGGTATATACCGTGCCAGCGGACAATGCTGCTCATCACCCGTTGATCGAAGAAAACATCAACGACATTGGCACCCGCGTCGCCTTCTGGCACAAAGTGTCGGTGGCGATCACTGGCACCGCCGGCGGATTGTTTGGACTGCCAGGGTTGGCGGTCGAACTGCCGCTTACCACCACCATCATGCTCCGCTCGATTGCCGCCATCGCCCAGGATTTTGGCGAGGACTTGAGCGAAGCCGATATCCGGCTCCAATGTCTCTCCGTTTTCTGCCTGGGTGGGCCCGGTCGCAGCGACGACGCGATGGAGAGCGCCTATCTCACCTCCCGAATGGGTTTGCAGGCCGAACTGACGATGGCTTCCCGCGCCGCCGCCGGCATGACGACCGAGCAATTGAGCGCCATGATCCAAAAGGGGACAGCCCCTGCCCTGGTCAACTTGCTGGGCCGTATTGCCTCCCGATTCAATGTGGCCGTCACGGAGAAGATGATCGCCCAGGCGATCCCCATTCTGGGCGCGGCCACGGGTGCGGCCATCAATGTGGCCTTCATGGGCCACTTCAATCGCGTCGCCCGTTTCCATTTTGGCCTGCGGCAGTTGGAGCGGCAGCATGGCGT
>JAIOPX010000397.1 GCA_021413705.1 Planctomycetota bacterium
GAAAATTAAAGGTCATTTTGATGTGCCTCGCGCAAGCGACCATCGAAGCGACGGAGTTCTGGCTACCGCCTGGCCAGAAGGACACCCCAATGGCTTGGATCGGCCGGTCACCTGGTCGGTCCAAGCCGGGGTGGCTGGCGGCGAATTGCCTATTGCCCCCCATGTGCATAACTCACCCCAAAATATTGCTCAGTGGCTCTTATGAGACTCTGATCTCCCAGATAAAGGAATCCTAGATCATGAAGAAAATCGAAGCCATCGTTCGTCATCACCTGCTAGATGAAATCAAAGGAGCCCTGGTCACGGCCGGGTACCATGGCATGACCATCACCGAAGTCCGCGGTTTCGGACGTCAGAAAGGGCAGACGGAAACCTACCGCGGAGCGGAATACGTCGTGGAGTTCATTCCCAAAGTGAAGATCGAGGTGGTGGCCAAGGCGGCGGACGCCCAAAAAGTGATCGACCTGATCATGGCCAAGGCCCGAAGCGGCAAAATTGGCGACGGAAAGATCTTTGTCACCGATTTGGCCTCGGTCGTGAGAATTCGAACCGGCGAGACGGGAGAGACCGCGCTCTAGATTCAGGTCTGACGTTTGGACCTCAACTGCAGGCGGTTCGCAGGTCAGAACCGCTAGACCGGCTCGTGCATTTTCGTTGCCCGATGTGTCACCAGCCGCTGCCCCGTTGTTGGGCAGCGGCCTGGGTAGTAGTGTGGGGTCAGCACTAAATATCGAAAATCTTAACAATCCGATGTAGTGGATATATAAGACCTTCCGTCAATTTCCTGCCAGAATGCTATCACTCTGGCACGCCGCTTGCAAAACGCTGCAAGTCGATAGCAGCGTTTCTCGCCCAGGCGGACCGGCGTGGCATGCTGTCGCGCCGATTTCCCGTTTTGGTGCCATTGCGGCGCTATTGTTTCGTTTCGCGCGCAAAGTGCGTGCAAAAGGTGTTTCCGTTTCTCTGTCCTTCTGAAAGGCGAAATGCATGAGAATGAATGAAAGAAAGGTGACGATAGCGCGAATCGCGCTATGGTGTGTGGTGGCTCTGACCGCGGGACTTCCCAGTTGGGCCTTAGCTCAGGAACCTGCCGCGCCGGCGACGCCGGCAGCCGCGGCTCCTGCGGCCCCAGCGGCCGCCCCTGTTCCCACCACGGATGAGAAAATTGCCGCCGCGACGCTGGCTGGCGACAACGCCTGGATGCTGACATCCTGCGCGCTGGTGCTGTTCATGACTGCCCCAGGCTTGGCCTTGTTTTATGGCGGGTTGGTACGCCGGAAAAACGTGTTGGGCGTGATCATGCAATGCCTGTTTTTGATGGGCATGAATACTGTGTTGTGGGGGCTCTATGGCTATTCCCTCGCATTCGGCGGCACCACGGGTGCGAAGGCAGAAGACAGTCCCTGGTATCAGTCCTACATCGGCAGCGGTGAGTTTCTTTTGATGCGGAATGTCGGACCGACGTGGGACGAGAGTGCGAAGAAGCCCGTCTATCCCCTGGAGGAGCCTGTCGTGGGCCGCAAGATCCCTCGGCTGACGCACATGTTGTTTCAAGGAATGTTCTTTATCATCACGCCAGCGTTGATCTGCGGAGCATTTGCTGAACGGATGAAATTCAGCGCCATGGTGGTGTTTTCGCTCCTCTGGGGTGCCCTCGTTTATTGTCCGCTCTGTCACTGGGTGTGGGACTACGGAATCTTGGCTTATGGGGCTCGTGACGCGCTGGCCGGAGGGGCGCTGGACTTTGCCGGCGGAACGGTGGTCCATATCAGTTCCGGCGTATCGGCCTTGATTTGTGCCCTGGTGATTGGCAAGCGCCTGGGGTTCGGCAGCGAAGACATGCGGCCCCACAACCTGACCTACACCGCGCTGGGCGCTGCCATGCTGTGGGTCGGATGGTTCGGCTTCAACGCTGGCAGTCGCTTAATCAGCGATGAAATGACAGCCAATGCGTTTTGCGTGACCCACTTTGCGGCTGCGGCGGGTGCCTTGGCCTGGGCTGGAATTGAATGGATTACCCGAGGCAAACCAAGCGTGTTGGGAGCAGCCTCAGGTCTAGTCGCCGGTTTGGTTTGCATCACTCCAGCCTCTGGCTATGTGACTCCGATGCACTCGCTGTTGATCGGCTTGGCAGCGGGCTTGGTCTGTTACTTTGCCTGCTCTTTTGTCAAATCCAAGTTCAAGTACGACGACTCCCTTGACGCATTCGGCGTCCACGGCGTCGGCGGTACGTTGGGGGCCGTATTGACCGGCGTATTTGCTACGCGAGCGGTGTACGACGCCAATGCCGGCAATGTAGTTGGGATGCTTGAAGGAGGG
Organism: Planctomycetota bacterium; assembly: GCA_021413705.1. Classification (GTDB taxonomy): domain Bacteria; phylum Planctomycetota; class Planctomycetia; order Pirellulales; family UBA7805; genus JAIOPX01. The sequence goes on from JAIOPX010000397.1 coordinate 2,320, forward strand.
AGCCTCATGAAGGGCCAATTGGTGGCCATCGGCATCACCTGGGTATTCTCGATTGTCGTCACCTTCATCCTTTTGAAGTTGATCGACGCAACGATCGGACTGCGTGTTACCAAGGAGGACGAAGTGCAAGGGCTCGATATCACGCAACATGGAGAAGAAGGCTACATTTTCAGTTGATGATGTTGCCTGTGGGATGGGCGACGCTCAGCAGACAGTATTGCTGACGGCTTTCTGGCTTCCGCCTAGCCAGAAGGACACCCCAATGACTTGGATCGGCCGGTCGCCTGGCCGGTCCAAGTCGGGGTGCCTATCCCTCGCTTGCGTGAGACTTGCGTTACAATGACCTGTTGCCGTGGCGGCACTTGCCGCTCGGTGAAAATAACCAGTCCAAATTGAGGAAATCTAACCATGAAGAAAATTGAAGCGATCGTGCGTCATCACTTGTTGGATGAGATTAAAACTGTGCTGGTCGGCGCCGGATATCACGGCATGACCATCACCGAGGTCCGCGGCTTTGGTCGCCAGAAAGGCCAGACCGAAACCTATCGCGGCGCGGAATATGTCGTGGAGTTTATTCCCAAGGTCAAAGTGGAAGTCGTAGTCAAAGACGCCGACTCCCAGAAAGTAGTTGACCTGATCATGTCCAAAGCCCGCAGCGGCAAGATCGGCGACGGCAAAATCTTCGTCACCGATCTGGCTTCCGCCGTGCGGATTCGCACCGGCGAGTCGGGCGAAGCGGCACTGTAGGGAGGGCGATGGCCGACAGAGGGTCTGCGGCGGAGGGAGAGCCGGTGCAGATTCAACGTCCAAGTCGCGCAATGACAACGCCCGGGGGCCGAGTTGGCTCGGCCCTCGGGCGTTTAATTATGGGTAGCCGAAGTCGTGAGACTTCGGTGCCTTCTTACAATCCTGAACTCTCACGAGTTCAGCTACGGAATGACTTGCCTTACCGATTGACTGAAGGCTGTCCGCTCCGCCAGCCGCTGTCGCGCGGCGGATCGTTTTCCAGTTTCGAGATGCCGCCCACCGTTTGCCGGGCCACTTCCGTCGTCGCCACGCCTGCTGGTACCACTCCCTGCACAGGCATCCGGCTGACGATCTCCTCATTGACCACGCGCTGCGTCGTTACGGGCACTTGAACCGTCTGCGTTTGCGGCACCACGTTGTATCGGGTGACGGTTTGCTGGCTCTGCTCGGAGCGTGCGTCCCAGCGGGTGTTGGGAACGAAGTGATACGCCACGTAGGGGGATGAGAACGGGTTCCAGGTGTTGTGCCAGCGCGGCTCCCAGCGATATTCGGTCACCGGGGTGTAGACGGTTCGCGTCGTTGGCACCGTTTCCGTCGTGTACTGAGGCTGATAGACCGTTTGCTGCCGCTGTTCCAGCCGAGTCTCAACCACAGGACGCTGGACAACCCGGCGCACCTCACGATACGTCACGCCCCCATCTTGATAGTATCGAACGCCGTCTTCGGCCAAGGCCGCAGCCGAGCCTCCAATGAGTACCACGGTGAGGCCTGAAACCAGCTTGCGCACGAACATGGGTTCCCTCCCTCGGCGACCTTATAGCACCCTTGCCATGGGCTGAGTCGCGCGTAAATGTGTTGGGCCTAGAGGCACGGAGATCCGCCGCGAACCCCTAAACGCCCTTTGTCCTGTTTCGACCTGCCAGCAACGCGATCTTTAGAGGGCCGGTCCCAGCCGTTCAAGTCGCTGCCAGCATGGTGGTGAATCCACCGTAGAATGGGCTTCCAGCCCGTTCTTATCTCACAATGGCCCGGAAGCCCAGCACGAAAATGAGCGGACGGGCTGGGAAGCCCATCCTACGCGCCTACCAGTCCTCGACACCCATTTCGAGAGTTCCCTCGTCAATCTCCTTTTGAGCCAGCAGCACCAGTTGATCGCGTTGTTTGGCCATGGGGTCGGACAGAGCCAGCGGCAGTTTGCCCAGCACGGCCAGCGCCTGCTTGGGACGATTTTCGATTTGGATCAGGATGTGCGCCAGTTTCAATCGAGCGGCGGCGGCTTGATCTGGATAGTCCGTGATCATCCGCTGCAGCAGCGCAATCGCCTCGGGCCACATCTTTTCAGTCACCACGGCGTTGGTCAGCGCCGCCATTTGTGCTTCAGGCAACTGCCAAGCACTGCCGCCATGCTTGACATAGACTGCATACGCAATTGCCGTACGGCCATCCGCCAAATGGTGCTGGATCAGATCCACCGCCGCGGTGCGGCTTTCTTGCAATTGTTGCTCGGCTTTTTCTTGGTACTTTTGGTTCGTGGCCTCGGTCTGCGCTCGCTGCTGGCCGAGATCCGGTATAGCAGTGGGCAACTTTCCCGACCAGACAGCCAGCAGATCCCAACCTTCGCAGTCGACAACGCGAAACTTGAGCAAAGCAATGCCCAGCGGAAAGCCGACGGCGAAGCCGACCAGATGCAGCAGGGCGCTGGAAACATTGAATCCGGCCAGGGCAAACGACAGCACCTGCCAAGCCAAATAGACTCCGCTGAAGGTAAGGATCGACACTTCCCAGATACCGGCGGAGAGTCGAAAGCCAAGCATAAACACATAGCAGACTTTCAGGTCGTTCTTCGGCGCCCAAACGACACACAGAGCCAGCAAACCAAATATCACGGCCGAAGCCCCTAGTGCCTCGCCTCGAACACCACCGGAGTACATGGCAATCTGCGTCGCCGCGCCAAAGATTGCGCCGATCCCAAGATAGGCCAGCAGGAAACGCCACCAACCGAGCTTCCCTTCAGCCACTAGTCCGAAGGGCCATAGAAAGAGCATGTTACCGACGAGGTGCATCACATCGGCGTGCCGGAAATTGCAAGTGATCCAGGCCAGCGGATTGATCTCATGGAACTTCAGATTCGGAAACCAAGTCGCTGCGCTGTGCCCTGTCGTTGCAAAGATCACCAAGTTCAGCACGATCATCAACACCGTGATGATCGGCCAATGATAGATCGGTGCATCCGTGGCGAACGGAAAAAAGAACATGGCGAAACATCTGCCCCAGGATGGTGAAGTTTAGACCTTGGCTGGCGGACTTGCCGGAGCATGCCCGCGCGGAGCGAAGATCAGGACGATCGCCGCTCCCGCACAAGTGAGAATCAGTCCGGCATAGAAAAAAGGGCTCATTCCCGCCAGTCCGCCGTGCTTCGATGCATTGACCAGCGTGTTGACAACCGGCGCGCCGCCGAAGACCAGCGGCATCACGAAGATCGGTTTGCCGCCGAAGTTAAAGCACATGATGATCCCCAATGCGCCGATGGCGCCGGCCGAGCCGGCGGCCAGGCTCCAGATCAATCCACTGGGGCGCCATTGGCCTGCGTCGTCGCCGGCAGCCAGCATCAACCCTGGCACAATGACGGCGATCAGAAAGTAAGCCAGCCCCACACAGATCAGCGGCCTTAAACGGCTCGAGCCCATGGCTACTTGGCCTTTGTGCAGCACGGGGCCATACGCGCCCCACGACAAGATGGCCAACGTAACCGCCGAGAGCACCGCCGTCAGTTGTTCCATCCGTTGTACGATCCCGGCGTCGGATTTTCCGTGGCCAAAAACGAGAACCACGATCGAACCCAGCAGCACCATGATCAGTCCGGCGAGGAACAGAGGACCGACTTCTTTCAGAGACTTCCCCATGTACATCGTCAGCACGGCATTGACGACCGGCGCACCGCCGAACACCAACGGCATGACATACATCGGCTGACCGCCGAAAACCAGGGCCAGCAGCACACCGAGCGCGCCCAGCGCGCCGGCCGTGCCCGCTAGCAGGCTCCAGAACATGCCGGAGGCGGACCATTCTCCCTTCTCGCCGTAGGTTTGGAGCATGGTGATCGGCACCAGCACGGCGATGACAAAGTAGGCCAGGCCGACACAGATGAATGCTCGCAAGGCTGCATTGCGCATGGCGGCGTCGGTGGGGGCGGCTCCCGTCGCGCCCTCGGTAGCAGAGGCGGCGATGAAGCCCGCCTTGCCCGCGTTGAGTACCGGGCCATAAACGCCCCAGCAAATGATCGTCAGCGAGATTGTGGCCAATACCAGCAACGGCTTCATGGCAGGTGATCCAGACGGGGCAGGGCAGGGGGCGCGAGCAGTTTAGCAGATTGGGTACCTAAGGGGACAGGCACATTTTTCGGAATCGAGTCAAAGATGTAAGCTAAGACATCACGTCCGAAAAATGAGCCAGTCCCCGGGCTTCACTCCCCGCGCAATGCGGCCATCAGCGGCATCTTGACCGCCGCGCGGACGGCCGCCACTCCTGCGGACAGACCGCAGACCAACACGAGCAGAAGCGTGCCGCACAGCATCAACCACGGGAACTGCGCGCCGCCGGTCCACAGATGGGGCCAGATGGCCACCAGCGCGGCTGCCGTGCCAATCCCCAGCCCCGCCAACATCAGCGCGGCGATCTCATACAGCACCAACTTCGCGAGCTGGCGGCGGCCGAATCCTTCCGCCCGCAAGATCGCCAGTTCGCCGCGCCGTTCCAATACGCTACGCAACTGCACGGCCGCCAGCCCCAGCGTGCCGAGCAGCAGCCCCAATGCGCCCAGACTTTGAAACGTCGAAAGATAGGTGTTCTGCACTGCTAAGAGTTCCGTCAAGCGAATACGCGAAGGTGTAACGTCAAAACCAAAATCCCCGAGCCGAGCTTCTAAGACTCTTGTCACCGCATCCTCCTGGCCGGGTGGAGTGCGGATGAGAAAATAGCGATAGCCGCGCGTGTCAGGGAACAACTTCAGCAGATTCTCCTCGCTGATGAGCAGGTCTCCTTGGAAAATGCTATTGCGCAGCAGGGCAATCACTTCCAGGGTGACTTTCTGTCCGTCCGAGTTGAACACCGGGTAAGTATCGCCGGCGATTCCCAGCAGGCCGAGGCTATAACGCGCGGTATTCTCATCAAGAATCAGGGGGATTGGCTGCGGAACGGTAGTCGGCAAACGACGCACAGCAATCGCGTGCCAATAGGGATCGGGTGGGCCTGGCGGTAGAGGCGGTGGCGGCGGTGGCAATGCTTGCTGCACGATCTCGATTGTGCTGCCCCACTGGAAGCTGTGCTTGTCCTTCGCATGATAAGCCAAGTCGTAGGGCACACCGAGAATCCGAGGCTGGCGTGGTCGGAAGAGATTCAAGCAACTGGCGTCATCGCCGTCATGTACGCGAATCGGAACAAACGTGCAATGACTCAGCAGCGCATCGTCGGCTTCGGATAGGCCCAACTCGGTGCGCCCCTGCGGTGTGGAAAGGTTATGGAAGATCGGCAGCGCACTTTCGGCCAGCAGATTGAAGCCTCCGCTGCCGGCGTCCGATACTTCGAGGCGAAATGCACTGGTGGCAATAATGAGAAACGAGACTGTGGCCATCAAGCCAACACACAGCACACTGCGGCGAGGGTTGAGCGTGGCGTTGCGAGCAGCCAGCCAGGGGAGCGAGATCCGCGTGGCGCTGGCCGCTGCGCCGCGGCTTTGCAGCAACCAGCGAAAGGCCAGCAACCCGGCCACGAGTGTCAGCGCCCCGCTGCCAAAGAAGAGCCCGGCCTGAAACTCCGTACTGGTCGCGAAAGAACCGAAGGCCAAAATGACGGCGAGCAATAGCAATGCCCCGATACCCATGCCATTGCTTGACAGCCGCCGCATTCCGCGTTGGTTCGACGCAGCGCCCGATCGGCGACTGCCAAGCAGTGCCACTCCCGCCAACAATCTCCTCACTGGCACGCGCCCCACCCGGCGGACGGCGAAGGCAATCGTTACGCCTGCCACAAGCAGTCCTGCCGTGGCTCCGGCAACCATGCTGCGCACGGTCACATAGAGTTCCAAATTTGGCAGGGCGACCGACGAGAGCCATCCACTCCGTAGACCGGCCAGAATCAGCCACGCATAGCCGATGCCCAGCACGCTGCCGACCAGCGCTCCGAGCAAACCGGCCAACAGGGCCTCGACCGTCAGCAGCCGGGTAATCGTCCGCCGAGGAATTCCCACTGCCATCAACAGGCCGATTTCACCGGCTCGCTGGTCGATCCCCAGTTGAAACAGAACGGCCAGCAACATCAACACGGCTGCGATGAGAAACGCGCTAAACATGAGGAACAGCACGTCCAACGGCGTCGTGCCGACGGCCGCCGCCAGTGAGTCGCGTTTGACAGGCCGAAACTCCAACCCCAACCCCAACCGAGCCGGTTTGATTTCTCTCACGAGCCGTTCCGCCAGCCTCTGCTCGGAGATGCCATCCGCCGGCGCAACACGCAATGATGTGGTTTGGCCAAACCGGCTCCCCCACAATCTCCGTCCCTGAGCCAACGATACATACGCCTTGGGTGTCGTGCGATGATCGGTCCAGTATTGGTCGTCGCGCGGGCGGATGGCGCGAGTCAGCTTGAAAGGCACCAGCCATTTGTCGATCGACTTGCTGTCAGTCACACCCTTCAGTTCAGGGGTCAATTCAGGATCATTGGTCATCAGCGGCGGTGCGTCTGCCTCGGCCAGCGGAACAATTGCCTTGAGCCTAAGCTGCGTCGTCTGCTCGCGCGGTTCGCCATGAGTAGTTTCAGGATCGAAATAGGCAACGCGGATCATGTCACCCGGCTTCGCGCCCAGATCGTTTGCCGCCCAGTCGATCAGAACAATCTCATCGTCCGCTAGTCGCACCGGCTTGCCGTCTGTATCTAGTAGTGGTCCGAGGCGCTGGATGGAATCGACAGCGGCAATGGTCGAATAGGGAACATGTTTTTTCTCATGCTCCAGGTCGTTGGCCAGATAGGTTAGCACCGGCTGGACCGTCAGGTCGCGCCACGCAACTCCTGCGGCACGCTCGACTTCGGCAGGCAGCAGCATGCGTTGGCTGGTGAGATTGAAATAGTCGCTGACCGGTTTCGCAGCGTCGCCGATGACCACGCGGCGGAGCTTGAGGCCAAGATCTTCAAGCTGAGGTCGCAGGTGAGACTCCAGCCACTTGCTCCCCGCCTTGCTGGCCGCGTTCCAGCCAGTGCTTGGCGAGGAATCTACACTGAACCGGCCGGCAACCAGAATGGCGTTGGCCTTACCCGGCTGGTCTAGCATTTTTTGCAAGGTGGCCAGATCGACAAAAGCGCAGAGCGAAGTTTGCTGCGTAGGACTCAGAGAAAATCGGCCCAAGCCTTGATTGGGAACCACGGCCGCCACGGAAAGT
>JAIOPX010000034.1 GCA_021413705.1 Planctomycetota bacterium
TATCTCGTCACCAACTCTCCATCCACACACGGGCGGACAAATTAGTTCAACCATGTCAAAATGGCATCGCGAGCAAACCTTGAGCCGAACATGCGTGGCCTGCAGGCCTCTTCTAGCGCGTAAGTAGTCTTGTGATAGTAAACCGCCTTGTGCATGAAAAAGCGCGCCAAAGTAAAGTGCTCCAGCGCCGTAATCGCCTTGTACTGAACGCCAAGCATGCCAGTTTGGCTGACACGAAGGCAATTGATCAAATAGTTCACATCTATGTGCCCGTAGGGTACGCCGGCTGCCTTCGCGTCGCGCATCAAGTAGTCAAGGCGGTCCATGTCAAGGCTACTGTGAATCAATTTGCTGAGCTGCAAATGAGCGGTCTCGCGTCGGCGAAATAGATCGGCGATTCGCTTCGCTCGCGTACCACCTCCCAGGGCGGCAAGAATGTCTTTCTGCTGAGTAACAATCAGTTCGCCGATTTCTTCGTGATCGACATATTTGTCCTTGGAAGCATTCAGTGTTTTTTGTCCTGAACCAACAAAGTGTTCCGTGAGAATGACATTATCGACGCCCTCCATGAGATGTGAGTACGGATAATGTCCGATGTCATGCAATAGACCTGCAAGCCGAATCTCATTGACCTGCTCGTCATTCAGGCTTAATGCAGCACGGGCTACGTTGGTAACCCTTTCCATGATGCCGAGTACGCCGATACTGTGCGCAAAGCGAGTATGCGTCGCTCCAGGATATGTTACTTGCCCCATGCCAAGCTGCTTGAGGTTGCGCAGACGCTGGAAGCTGGCCGTGTCGATTACACGGCACTCTTCATCGTTAAGCCGAATATCGCCGTGGATTGAATCAACAATCAGCTTGCCCATGGCTGATCCCTACAAGAGTCCTGCTTGCTTCAACTCTTGTATGGCTTCGGCAACGTCGGTCGATGAATACCGCTTGCCGTTCTTTGCAAGTTGGACGGTCACCTCTTCAGCTTTGCCGAGATTTATTTGGCCGCGCCGTGACAAGAAATGAATGGATGCCAACAACTCCATGCGACGAGCTTTTGCCGAAACGTCCTCGGCTGGCTTGCTTGCGAGAAGAGATCCGATGTTCGCTGCCGTTCCTCGTGATCGCTCATCCAATACCCAACCAACTAGGTCCTCGGTGTTCGATGACAGATCGAAAAGATCCCGAGTCAACGCGGGAGAGTAGGGCCCCCTGAGATACCAGTTGAATCCGTATCCCAGCCTCACCCCCGATTCTTCCAGGAGGTACACCGCCTTTTGCAGTATCAGTCTTGTATCGAACCCGGAAACATCGCTACTGAGCCCGATTTCCTTGAGTGCGAGAGCGAGACCAATTTGCCGTTCGTCCAAGAGTTAGCCTCCTGCAGTGGGAACCCATTCATTGGACGTGAGTCTAACCAAGTGCGAGCCGATTTGCTACACCGCGCCGCTTTGTTTATTTTACCTAGCCCCTCAGCTATTGGCATGTGGTACTCGCTTGAACTGCAAAAAAAGGACAAATATCGGGAGGCTACCTTCCCAGTAGTGGAATTTCCTGCCTCATGGGAGCGTGGTGCGAAAGACAGAACCGGCGGGAGCCGTGATCGCTATTCGCACGCGGCGCCCCGACGTCCGACAAGCCAAACCCCACCTGAACGGCCGCGGATCAATTCTACTGATCGGCCGCGCAGGCGCTATTCATGCAGGGTTGGGTTTCTCAGTCAAGGAGAGTCCAGCCATTTGCGCTGTGAACAGCGGACCCCTGATTCATGTCTCCCTGCTTCAATCTTAGTCTTCCAGATAGTTGTCTCCGGATATGCTTCTAGACGCGCGGGATCAAACAATCCATTGCGGAGGTGATTGACCGAAAATAATAGCAGGATACCCTTCTTGGGGGGCATTTCCGCAGGTGGGAGCGAAAGCAGATTTCAGCGAGCGACTTCACCGTGACTTCGCAATTTCTATTCAACGGGGGCCGCCCAGGCGGTAGAGCGAAATCATGGAGAATCACGTTTCTCTCAATCCACCCGAAGAAATAACCCCGACTCCGGAATCCAAGCCTACAGGGTTTCCTTGTCAACTCGGCTTACCGCCAGCGGACGAGACGTTATTGTCGGACGCCAAGTTTGCCATCCGACAAGAGTTTCGCGATTCTTCCAAATGGAAGCGGCTACGCTGCCGAAAGGTTGCTGCTTTCGCGGAGCGAGGGCGGGGAACGATCTACGTTATCCAACTTGGGAGTTCCGTCGAGTTCGATTGGACGTGGGAGGGGGCTATCGCGTTTCGCCCTCTGTCGCTCGACGAAAAAGGAGATCTGATTGGCGCTATCCCAGACTTCGATTTTGAAAATGCTGCAAATAAGGAAGAGTTAGTCTGGTCCGGCGAGATTGTAGAAGTTGATGAGCGCAATGGCTGTCTCTTTGTGAGCCTTGCCGATCCAGAGCGGTTACCTACTGTGGGCTCCTTTTTCGTTCGCCCATTTGAGTTCTTAGCCGTCCTGGATGCGGTCTATCACGATTCCCGTTTTGATTCCATTCGCGCTGAACTGCCGAGCCGGTTGGCGGCTAGCGCCGGCGGCATCCATCCCCCGGTTGCTCAATCGAGCGTGCATGGCCTGACTGAACTGAATCAGTTGTGGCAACACTCGTGGAGCATCCTGTGGGGACCACCGGGCACTGGCAAGACTCACAAGACTGGGCAACAGATAGCCGCCATTCTTGCGGATAAAAGTGAACGAGTATTAGTCGTTTCTACGACGAATCGGGCGACAGATGCTGTGGCAATTTCGATTGGCAAAGCAGCCAGAAAGGATTCCCCACAAGAACTTGAGGCTGGTCACGCCCTCCGCATCGGCAAGGGGGCAACATATCAGACTTTTGCAGACGCAGGACTAGCGTCCATGCTGCAAGGCACTGAGTCTGACATCTTAATGCAGATCGATGAGCTTGCTCGACAACTTAAGCTATTCGAAACGTGGGATGACAAGGCTTTGACGCGCAAGCACATCGGCGAATTGCGCAACAGCAGCAAGGATCAAAGCAAGCATATATTCATCAATTCCGACGTACGGGTTGTCGTGGCCACCGCATATAAGGCCATGACACTTTTGGATGGCGAGAACATTCGGAAGCTGCTCGACAACAGACAGGCTCCTTTTACAACCATCTTCATTGACGAAGCTGGCTTGATCTCTCGCGCGGCCGTTGCAGTGTTGTCGCTCTTGGCCAGCCGTCGAGTAGTCCTGATTGGCGACTCGAAGCAACTTGCCCCCATAAGTCGCATTTCACGTATCCTGCCCAGTAAGCAGGAGAAATGGATTGCCAGCAGCGGGCTGAGCCATTTGGACGACATTGAAGCGACGTCGGCAGGTATTCATGTTTTGAGCGAACAGTATCGGATGCATCCCGATGTGTGCAACGTCGTGTCGGCATTTCAGTATGCGGGCCTTCTCAAAACGGCTTCTTCAATCATCGACCGGGCGTCGAATCTCCCTGCTTCTCTGGCAAATTATTCACGAGCTATCTGGTACGTCCTAGACAATGAGGACGCCGACCTGACATCCATCCGGGCGGAGCGGGGGCCAGGAAATCGAAGCTGGATTCGAGCAATTACCCAAAAGGTTCTAGAAAAACTTTTCGACGATGAGGATCTGAGAAAGTCTCACGGATTGTTTGTCTCTCCCTATCGGGCGCAAGCACAGTGGGTCGCCAAGCATTTCGCCGCATGGGGAATCCGCACCTGGGAGGCATCCACAGTACATAGTCAGCAAGGTTGGGAAGCCGATATTGTCATTTTCGACACGGTGAATGCCGGGAGTTGCAATTGGCCTCCCGATGAATGGACACGATTGGTCAATGTCGCGCTGAGTCGCGCGAAGGAGGCTGTGATCGTACTGGCAAGTCGCAACGAAATGAATGAGCCGTATCTTCGTCCCCTTCTTGGCAGTTTAACTCCGAGCATTTTGGTCAACACAGATGATGGACTTCAATGGCAACAGGTTGACCTCAAAGCCAAGACTACATTTCAAAAAGCGGAGAGTGCCTCTGCGGGTAATACTCTGGGAGAGCAGATCGCCGCTCGAAAGGAAATGCAACCCGTTCTTTCTCAGGAACAACAGCGACTCAGCAATCTTGAACTTGACGGCAAACCTCGCCTTGTACGAGGCGTCGCAGGCAGCGGCAAGTCGCTGGTGCTTTCCAATTGGCTTGCCAAAACGGTGAATAAGTTTCAAGAAGACAAGGAAGCCAAAGTGTGGGCAGTCTATGCCAACCGGTCGCTGCACAAACTCCTTCGAGATTCCATCGAATCAGCCTGGAGTAGTTTCGACAACACCAAACCATTTCCTTGGAAAAGAGTATCGTTGCTGCATGTCAAGGATGTCCTCAGCGGGTTGCTTTCCAGCCCATCGATCTCGCTCGATCCATATGACTATGACATGGCTGCAGAAGAGGTACTCAACAATCAAACTGGTTCGACGCTCCTGCCACGCTGCAATGCTCTATTCATTGACGAGGCTCAAGACATGGGGCCGAACACGTTGAGATTGCTGCTTTCACTGGTCGAGCAGTCGGACGCCGCAGACAACAACAGTCGGTCTGCACATATTTTCTACGACAACGCCCAAAACATCTATGGCAGAGGAACGCCACGATGGTCTGAATTTGGGCTCGACATGCGCGGCCGATCTACAATTATGAAGGAGAGTTTTCGTTCGACGAGGCCGATCACGGAACTTGCCGTGAACGTCTTACACCGGCTTGCTCCGCCAGAAACGTCTCCAGACCATAGCGAATTGCTATCGCTTGGTCTGATCGAGAAAACAGACCGGCAGGGAAAAGAGTGGTTGAAGGTCCGGTTTAATCAAGTTCACGGACCTAAGCCGCTTTTTCGCAAATATAAGTCGGAGAAAGAGGAACTGCTTGCCATTGCCGAACAACTGACACGCCTGATAACTGACGAACGAGTATCGCCGGAGGACATCTGCATCATCTACAACGGAAATTCCGTTGTCACGCTTTTAGAATCAGAGTTAGCCCCGAAGATGAAGCAGATTGGCGTCGAATTGTCGGTGCAAGTCAATCGACCGTACGAGAGGATGCCGAACACGCTTTTGGTTACCACGGCTCATTCGTACAAAGGCTACGATTCGGAGGTGGTGGTGATTCCTTTTGTCGATCGATTTGTGGCAAAAGACAATCAGATTCTTGCGGTGCCACTTTACGTGGCAATGACCCGTGCAAGGTCGCTTCTGGCCATGTTCTCATCGGGCGGCGATTATCCCGCATCGACGCAGATCAACGATGCCATCGAGTCTTGCCTGAGTGTTCTCGATGCTCAACCCGATATTGAGGACGAGACGAGCGATCAAGATGATTTCAATGACATCCTGGAACGGATCGGCCCACAGCATCGCAAATGGCTCTCCTCGATCTGGAAGGATTTTGAGGTAATTCAAGAACCGATCACTGATGCCGCTGGGGAAATAATTGCCGAACCGTTACTTTGGTTCAACAGAGAAGGAAAACGGTTTGCGTTCTTCGGAAATGAACCGCCCTCGTTGCTGGTTTTGCAGCGACTAGAGGAGATTGCTTTTCGCATAATACAGTCGGGTGAAGTGCTAGATGCCTAGTGGTCGAATGCCTGAGATTCCCTTGATCCGGCAACCAACGATTTCGTGAGTGTCGATGGACCGGTACAAGGTGACGTGGTCGATCAATCGCTCCGAATAGTCGGCATCTTCCTTGAAGTACGCGGTCAGCGCATCGGCCTCGACGTTTGTGACGCAGTAGGGGCGAAACGCTCCGGTGCCGACCTCGCGTTTAAGCATCTCTTTCAGGTTCACGGCCATAGCGGTCTCCTGGTAGGTTGCAAATCGTATAGCTCCGATCTCCATGGCGTCAAGACAGTTACGTGGCGGGCAGCCGGGGACACTTTGGTTTGTCCGGCCGTTTTGACTGACTTTAACGCCCTCTGTAGTGCGAGGATTAGAGCGGTCACATACTGACCGGCTAAGAAACAACGAGACGGGGACGCCTAATGCAACAATGGATGGCCCCCCGCTCCTCCCACCTTCTCTTCGCTCCCCGTGCGGCGGCGCCGCACGGGGAGCGAAGAGAAGGAGGTTTTTGGGCGCGTGTACCCGGGGCGGCGCGTATTGCGGCGACGGCGCCGTAAGCCGCTTTGCCCCGGGCTATAATCTTTCGGCCCTTCGGCCCTTCGGCCCTTCGGGCCTGAGAGCAGGAACCTGCCCGCGCACGACAGACTGAGGGGCACCAGCCTGGGGACGCACAACGAAATCGCTCCCACAACGAAATTGCTCGTGCCTGCCGTGGCTTCGGGCGGCACCTGCACCGAGGCAGTTACCGCGCTGCGTTTCAGTTCTCCCTTGAAAGCGCGAAAGTGGCTTTTTTGTTTCCAACATTTTTCGCATTTTTCAAAAATATTTGCTCTTTTCTTTTTCTGGAAAATGGATTGCTGGCCTACTTCTCGATCTTGATTGTGCGAGAGAGTGCGCTAGAATGAAGTGACAATATACGCGACCAATCGACCCCATGACGTGGTATCATCGCCCCGCCTGAGATTGCCTCAGGTACCAGGCAGGACTAGGGGTTAGGGGCTAGAGGCTAGAGGTTAGGAGTCGGGGGACAGGGGACGCAGGCAGATGGTGTGAACGGGCGAAGAGTGCGAAAGGGGTGAAAGCACGAAAACATTCAACACAGGCGAGCCCCTGGCGTGAGCCAGGGGAAGGGGCACTATTTTGATGCATCCCCGCTTAACATCTGCGCTGAAGTTGCGCGCTTTGAAAAAGAAGGTTGGCCACGGATAGACACGGATGAAACACGGATCGGACGAGCAAGGGGATCCACGGAGAACACAGCGGAGAACAAGCGGAGAACAAGCGGAGAACAAAAATTGCAACTTGTTGCCGAGTAACAAGTTGCGGCGGCGAACACGAGAATGACGAAAGCCCAGCAGTGCCGGAGCCAAAAAGTATGAACAGGAGGGCGCGGAGGAGCGCGGAGTGCGAATGATTGCCTGACTCCGCTCCGCCGCGATCTCCTGTTAAAACCTGTTGCTTTGCGATTAAATCTGCGCGGAAAGCGCGGAAGGTTAGTTCTTTGGCAATTTACAAAGTCACATCGGCAATCGTTGATGTTGGTGGCCGATGCACCAAGCGCAGCGAGACTCAGCTTTTTCCCAGCCGCTTTAAAGCGCCGACCGCGTCTTGCACATGAGGTTCGTGGGCCGGGCCGGCGGCGATGAGCTTGAGTTGCTGCTGTGCTTCTGGGGTGCCGATCTGTTCCAAGGCTAATACTGCCCGAGTCATCCAGCGCCGCTCCGCGTCGGTGATTCGGTTGCTGCTGCCGGTGGGTTTTTTCAGGATTTTTTCCACGCGGTGACGAACTTCGGCGGAAGGGGAGTTGACCAGCGCTTCTCGCAGCAACGTGTCGGCCTCGGTGCGCAATTCGAGCAACCGCCGGTGGGCCTCTTCGCGAATCCGGAACTCATCGTGGTCGAGTTGCTTCAGAAGGCGGCGGATCTCTTCTTCTCCCGCAGTTGCATTTTCTCCTTGCAAGCGCTTGCCCACCAGTGCAATGGCCACTTTGGGTGCGGCGATCATCGAACCAATCACGGCATAGGCAACGGCCGGATCTTCGGCGGACAATAGCGACAAGATCTTGGTTTGCTCGGCTGGTGCAAAAGACTCCAACTTCTCCTTGGAGGTGAACATGGCGGCTGGAACATTCCAGACGATGGTTGTCGTATCTCCCTCCCCTGCCGCGCCGCTGGCCAATTGCCGGCCGTCGGCTGAAAAGGCGACGGAACATACTTGATCCCGGTGCCCCTCGAGCACGGCAACCTGCTGCCTCGTGGACAACTCCCAGATCCGCACAGTCTTGTCCCAACTGGCGGTGGCCAGGTGTCGCGAGTCGGGGGAGAAGGCCAGTGCCTGCACCGGCGCAGTGTGACCCGAGAGCGTGCTCGGCACCGCTGCTGCTGCCGCCGCCACTGGTTGTAGATTCCAGACAGTCGCCTCCTGGCTGCGGTCGGCGCAGATGGCAAACCAGGTTGAGTTGGGGGAGAAGGCTCCTGAGATCGGCGGGCTCAAATGCCCGCGCAGTGATTGGAGCGAAGGACGATCGGCTGAGCGATAGAGTTTAATCCGCGTGCGGCTCAGTGAATCGGAAACCGCCACGGCGCCCCCATCACTGGACATGGCCAGTGCGGTGCCCGAGCCAAGCCTGCGTAATAACTGCTTTTCCCCTGCCAGGGGATAGGAGAAGATGCTGGTGCGGTCCACCGCTTGAATCGCCTTTCCGTCCGGTGTGAACGAAATCAACCGAGCGCCGCCGGCGATCGCATGCACCAGCTTGCCGGTTGCCGGATCCCAACAGCGAATAGCAGGATCGTCTCCTTCGGAGGAAGTGGCCAACAAGTTTCCGTCCGGGGAAAATGCCATTCCCAAAACGCGATCCTTATGGCCGTCGATCTTCGCCAGTTCACGGCCGCCGGCCACATCCCAGACGCGAACGATCTGATCGGCGCTCCGTGTTGCCAGCCGACGACCATCAGGAGAGAAAACGAGTCCGTAAACTCCCAGGAGTGGGGAGCCGCCCGCGGTGCTGCCCAGGCGCGCGACGGCATGTTTGGGGAGCGGGGCTGCCGACTGAGCTTTCTCAGCCGCGACCGGTATGGCGGGCACAGCTGCTGGCGGACCTTCGTCACCCCATGCAGGCTTTATTCCGAGGCTTACCCACAATGCCAGGGCCAGCATCATCAGGCACGGGAAGGTTTCACCAAATTGCTGGTTTCGCAGAACTGCCACCGGACTACTCCTGCGCGATGCATTGGGCTTGAGATAGATGCCACGATTATAAGGCATGGGAGGGGGCAGGTTAATCAGGGCTGGCAAGGCCATGGGCGCTTGATTCCCCCTGCCCTGGCCGAATGTCTATAATTCGACCGATTCATGCTGGGATCATTTTGGAGTCATGAAGCGTCTCAAACTGGTAGATCTGTGGTGGAGTCTCCAGGTTGCCACCCTGCGGCTGGGCTGGGTATGCTGTTAGTGGAGAGGAATCGTGGCACTATGACGTTAAACCGAGGTCGGATCGCTGGTGTCCTGTCGCTGCTCATTGTGATGTCATCGGCTGCAGCGGTGTGTCGGGGGGCGGACGAAGAGAGCGCCGAGGTGGTGTTGCTCAAGCAACATGGCATCACTGCCGACGCGGCGGGGGTCACGGCCTATCTCACCAATCTCTTTCCCAGTGATGCATTGCGGCAGGAAATCGACCGGCTGATACTACAGCTTGGCAGCGACGACTTTCGAGATCGAGAAACGGCCAGCCGCAAACTGACGACCATCTGGGCCGCATACGATGCCTTGCAACAGGCCACGCGGAATACGGATGCCGAAGTCAGCCATCGGTCGCGGCGGATTCTGGAGGAAACCGAGCAGTGGCGCGAAAGCGTGTTGTTGGGTGTGTTGCGATTCATTCAGAAGGAAAAGCTTCCCGGGTTGGTTCCGCAACTCTTAAGAGCGATGCCGCTGTGCGACAAAGAACATTTGCGTCGGGCGGCGTCCGATGCCCTGTCGGCTACGGTTGTGCCAGATGACGCCCCTGCGCTGAAAGCCGCGATCGCCTCCGATCAGCGCGAAGTGCGTATCGCATCGATCACGGCGCTCCAGCGCACGTTGCGGGAAAAGTCGGTCGTTACGTTGCGTCCTCTGCTTAAGGCCGAAGACCCCGCTATTCGTCTGGCGGCTGCGGAGGCATTGATCGATCATGTGCCGCGCGAGTCGCTGGAAGTACTACCGGGCCTGTTGGAAACCGATCAGCCCGCCTTGCGACTGCGTAGCGACCGTATCCTCCGGCTGCTGACGGGGCAGAAGTTTGGCTCGATTGGCGACGCTGCGACCGTGGAATCGCGCGCAGAAATCGCCATGAAATGGCGTCGCTGGGTGGACGGACCCGGACGCGATGCGGCGCTCCAGGTCCCCTTGCCCACCGGCAAGGCGAAGATGGGACGCGTGCTGGTTTGCGTGAATCAACCCGGCGGCCCCAACGGCATGACGCCCAAGCTGGTGGAGTTCAATGAACTGTGGCAAATGTCTGTCTTGCGAGACGGCAACGCCAACATCGCGCTTCCTTTCGGCTGCCAGGGTTTGCCCGACGGGCATCGGCTGTATTCCGATTGGCGATCGCAGTCGATCATCGAACTGGACGAGAACGGCAAGGAGACTTGGCAACAGCGCGTTCCCACCGGCCCCGCCAGCGTGGAACGGTTGGAGAACGGAAATACATTAGTGGCCGTATATCAGAACCAGCAGGTGGCCGAGATCAACAGGACCGGTCAAACGGTTTGGCAGATCAACGTCGGTGGCGCGGCATCGGACGCACATCTTCTGGAAAACGGCAACGTGCTGGTCGTGTTGAGCGACCAGGGCTGGGTTGCGGAGTTCGATCGCACAGGTCGCACGCTCTGGAAGGCAACGGGGCTGCCGAACCCGTGGAGTGCCCGCCGGCTCTCCAACGGGAACACGATCGTGGCTTGCAACGGCGAAGGTAAGGTGTTGGAATTGTCACCCGATAAACGAATCGTGCGATCGATCGACAACCTGCCGAATTGCTTTGATGTGGATATGCTGGAGAATGGCAATTTGTTGATTGGGTATGCCCAGGGCTTGCGCGAGGTGAATCCCAAGGGGGAAAAGGTTCGCGAGCATCCCATCGGAATGGTGCGTCGGTTGTCGATTTATTAGCCATCAATGGCGAGCGGGGGGCGTAAGCCCCCTGTTTCTCTGCGACGAGACAACGGGGGGCTTACGCCCCCCGCTCGCAAGATTAAGAATGTGCGAGAGTACGAACCATGCAATCCTTCGGAAAATATTCCAATTCTAACATCGGTCGTCGCCAGTTTCTTGCCGGCATAGGCGCCGCTGGCGCGTGTTATTGCGCCGGTTTGTCGAGCGCTTTGGCCGCGGATCGCGATGCGGCCATCACGCCGGCAACCGATCGAGCGGTGCAACGGGGTTTGAGCTTTCTCGCCCGGGAGCAGAAGACCGGCGGGCAATGGGGCGGTTCGTTCGGTGTGACGGGATATTCCTCGGGCGTGGCCGTGACTTCGCTGGCAGGACTGGCGATGATGTGCAGCGGCGATGCGCCGGGCGAAGGAATCTATGGCCAGAATATCGACCGCTGCGTTGATTTCGTGTTGCGGCATGTGCAGGACACGGGGTTTATTTCGGTCAACAACGGCATGGACCAGATGTATGGCCACGGCTTTGCGACGCTATTTCTCTCGCAGGCCTACGGCATGGTCCGTCGCCGCGACGACATTCGCGACAAGCTGAAGAAGGCGGTCGAGCTGATCGTCAAAGTGCAAAACGATCAGGGGGGATGGCGCTATCAGCCGATGAAGTCGGACGCAGATCTATCGATCACCGTTTGCCAGATAATGGCTTTGCGGGCCGCCTCCGACGCGGGGCTGAGCGTGCCGAAGGCTACCAGGTCGCGTGCGATCGACTATGTGAAGCAGAGTCAGCGACCCGATGGCAGCTTTGTATACACACTGGGACAGGGTCATTCCACGTTCCCGCTGGCGGCAGCCGGCATCGTGTCGCTCTACAGCGCCGGCATTTACCAGGGACGCGAGATTGAAACGGGCCTGCGCTATCTGATGGGGTTCCTCCCCGGCCAGGGTCAGAACAATGTGGGGCACTATTTCTATGGGCACTACTATGCGGCGCAAGCCATGTGGCATGCAGGTGGCGATCACTGGCGGCGTTGGTACCCTGCCATTCGGGAGGAATTGCTGCCGAAACAGCAGGAAGACGGATCGTGGCCCGATCCCAGCGTCAGCCCGCATTTTGGGACGGCCGTGGCCTGCATTATCTTGCAGATGCCCAACAATTCGCTGCCGATCTTTGCGGAGTA
>JAIOPX010000035.1 GCA_021413705.1 Planctomycetota bacterium
GACCTTCGGTCGCCAAAAGCGCTCGTAAAGTTCGCAGTAGCGTGGATCAATGGCGCGGGGCTCATGAGCCTGCACATGGCCATCGACGAACGCAATGTTGATCGTCCCGCGATGCCGCGCTGCGTGTTGCACCGGCCAGGTACCGTCGAGTGTCTCACGAGTCTGGCCAATGACCTTGGCCTCAACCTGCTTGTACTCCAGAAGCACGATCCGGCCGGCGTCGCGCCCGCCGAACCGCTTGGCCCGATCGTTGAGCCCGAAACTGGCTGAAGCCGATGGAGCAGTGTCGTCTGGACAAAACAATATCTTGTCCGCGCCTTCTAGATATGCCAACACTCGGTTGGGCCATTGTGACAGGGCGAATGGCGGATCGGCCTCGCGCGTCAGCGCGCGGGTCCAGCCAGTGTGGATTTGGCGGAGGTTGCTGGAACATGCGGTCTGGCGCGCAGAAGCCCGGGCGCTGCCGAACATCGGCAGCAACAGCGCCATAAGAATCACGATGACGGCGATCACGACCAGCAACTCAACAAGCGTAAACCCCGCATCGCTCTTAATTCGCGAGGCTCGCTGCCGCTGTTGACTTAACTCCGCAACCCAACCCGTCCCCTGGGAGACGATCATGCTTGCCCAACTTTCAGCCTGTCATCTCTGCTTCGCCTAGTTGAAACTGCCTTTATGTGTATGCCGCCTGTCTGAACTGGATCATGTTAGCAAGCATGGGAAAGCTACGCAATCTATGGGAGGGGAGAAATCAGGTAGGTCAAACTATTTCTCTTGGTTACTTCAACCCCTGGTAGTTCTGGTAGTTATACAGCCAGCCAGGAGAAAACGCCCTAAATTGGGCCAAAGCACGCGTGTCACACAGTTCACCCTAGGGCCATCGCTAACGTAGTCAATGGTCTGCGCTTGGGAGTCGCATAGGGCCAAAAGCCCAGACACCATCAGATCAGCGCCCGTTGATCCATGCAGATTGGCTGATGCGAAGTTGTCGTGAAGAATTGGATCCCCAACGCGCCACAGTGAGCCTTCTGCAACAGCCAGAACGGCCTGTGAGGGTGGAAAGCAGATCCCTTGTCATTCGATAGCGCCAGCGAGGGTTTCTCCATGGATCCCTCGCATACGAGCGGTTCCCTCGCTGGCGCGTGGCCGGCAGGCCGTAGATCCAATTACCGATCAGGTTACTCCGACGTAGCGGATTGGAGAATTTGAAACCGCGCTGTGGATATCGGCAACCTGGACCCAAGTTTCGCCGAATATGTACGGATCGAGTTGCACGATCAATTCAAACGAACCGTCAGCTTCCACGGTGGCCTGATATCCATCGAGCACTCCGTAAAAATTGACTATCCACCCCTCGGGATTGTCGTCTACATCGGTGACGTGACCGGTGAGAATCCAGATGTCCAAGATCTCAGTCGTCGCGGAGAAGCTGATGATGACGGGTGCATCATTGACGGAACCGACGTTGACGTGCAATTGAGCGTCCACATAGAGACCATTGGAATCCGTGGCGCGGATCACGATGTCGGCTGTGCCGAAGGCGTTCTCTGTCGACTGCAGAATCAATTGCCCATTCTCAACGTCAATATCGGTGCTGCTGAAGAGCGCCGAATTAGAGTTCGAGAGGATCGTATAGGTCAATTCTGCATCGTCGTCTTCGAGGTCTTGGAAGGCGTCCCAGATGGAGATGTTTTGGGCGGCGGCGTCTTCGTCGAAGGAAACTCCCGAGAGATTTTCTGTCGGGGCATCATTCGTTTGGCCCGCTGGATTGCCTGTCGGCGTGCAGGTGCCGATTTTTCCGAGGACAAAGGAATAGTCCGTGGCATCAATCGCTCCGCTGCCGTTGATATCCAGCAGAGCCTCATAGGCACCCGTAGTGGTGCTTGTATTCCGCTTGCTCCAGACGCGAGAATAATCCGATGCCGTGACCGTCCCATTTTGACTGGCATCACCGGGCAGTACATCCAGGCGGAACTCAAAATCCCCCCCCTGGGTGCCGTTTCCTGAGGCAAATGTGTCGCTGTTATTGGTCCATTCACCATCCAAAGCAAAGCCGTCATCCAGATCGACGATGGGGTCTAGGCCGTCTCCGGCCAGATCGAGTAGCAATTTGTCCTTATCCAGCGATGCTGTAAGCGTCCAGGTAGCAATGAAAGTTTGATTGTTATAGCTGAAGTTGGAGAATTGATATTGTGCGACATTGGCTCCCGTAAGCGTCAGGTCCGTCTGCTCGACCTTGACGTTTTCGCTGAACTTCACCTTGATCTGATTGAGATTATTCCACGGCAGGGCCAGCGCTTGTGCGGAGCTGCCGACAGGTATGGAATAGCCCCCGGTCCCCAAATTGTGCGAGGCGAGATAGTTGACATAAGCGCTGCTCCAGGCGGTGCTTGAAACGGCCACATCCACTACGGTGGGGGCTGAGGCGGTGAGCATCTGCCGTTGCTCGAGTGATTCGATGGCCAGCGAGTTGTATTTGCGCGGGGCAGGACGACGGGGGCGAAACCAGGAGCGCAGAAACATGCAGTTGCACCTCAGCGGTTGGATGATACGAAAGTGAGCCAGATGGGGGGGTATTGATGACAAGGTGATCCAATCGCGGCCCGATCCGAAACACCCTGACCGGGGTCTCGGCGTATCCTTCCGGTTAGTTAAGCGATAAACCTTCGCCAATCCGGACAATGAGTCGCGCCGGTATTCTCCCCACCGTAGTCAGGGCTAAATAAAAATCGAGCCCTAGGGACGCTGGAAAATGCGACTCACCGCAAATTCAGGACGAATTTTGCGGGATTTAAGGATGGTACCACCCGTTTAGCGGTAGAGAATCGCCCCGCAGTGCGCTTGTCCCGCGAGGCCTGTGAGCGACGTTTCAGCAACGTCAGTGATCCTGAGAGGTCAAGAATGCCAGTTCTGGCTCGATGAGCGACTCAGGGGTTGGGGTATTACCGGCCATCGGCGCCGCCTGGATTGCCTTCAGAAACCGAGGATTTTCCCTCAGACCTTCAAACGCCAGATTTTTAGCAAGGGAGTCTCGATCTTCGGTAAATCCATGCTTGGAAGCCATCTCCAGAAGTTCAAGACTACGTTCCAGCATTGCGGGATCCCGATCGGAAACCTGCGCGAAGATTTTTGCTGCGAGTACTTCCACATGGACATTATTCGGATGCAGCTCCAGTACTCGCTTGCAATCGGCTATCGTCCGACCACGATTCAATTTGTCATGCATATATTCTGCACACAAGCCAATCGTGGCCCGATTCCAATACACTTGTGGATACTGCGGACCAATCTGGGCAGCGCTATCGAGCAGTTTCATGGCCTCTGCATATTTTTCCTTTTTGAGGTAGCAATAAGCCAGATTATTTTTCGCGTCCAATTCTCCATACCCCCCCTCCATGGCCTTGGTATAGAGAAACCTCGCTTCCCGATAGAATTGAAGTCGGCACAGGCAGTACGCCTGAGCCGCCTGGATGCGCACATCCGGATACGTCGCGCAGCCTCTAAATCGGCAATCGCCTGCTGATACTCTTTCTGTCGCATGCGTGCCAAGCCGCGCAAATAGAGTGCATCAGCATTCTGCGGTGCCTCGGCCAGGACCGGATTGAGTTTGGCGATGGCCGCTTCGAACCGGCTTTGACCAAGATCGGCTAGCGCCAAGCTTTGCTGCCGAATCGAATAGGGCTCGCGCATCGCAAAATAGCCGGCCGCCGAACCGCTCAATAGCACGACCGCCAGAACTGCGCCAATGGCCAAGCCAAGGTGTCGGCTCGTCCACCGCCGACTGCGCCCTCCCCAGGATAACTGACGCCGCAAAGCATCGGCCAGGGCGGCGGCGCTGCGCGGGCGTTGCGATTGATCCACACAGAGGCAGCGCTCGATCAATCGGGCAAGTGTCTGGTCCACCTGGGGATTGAGCGCGCGCAGCGACTGCGGCCCCCTTGCCTGGGCGGCAGCCATCGCCTTGGCCCGCTCGCCCGAAGACCTACCGGAAACAACTTCGCCGAACGGAAGCCTTCCCGAAAGCAGTTCAAACAGAATCACGCCCAATGAAAATACGTCGGATCGCTCGTCAATCGCCAACGGCTCGACCGATTCGAGAAAGCGGAACTCGGCCAGTTGTTCGGGGGACATGTAGGGCATGGTTCCCCCCGGGGTCTGTGAGCCCGTGGCATCGCTGTTGGCCAGATTGAAGTCCAACAGCATGGGTCTGCCACTCTCCGACAACAGCACATTCGAGGGTTTCAGGTCGTTATGTCGTATGCCTCGTAGATGTGCGTGTGCGATGGCGTCGGCCAGTTGAATGCCCAGATGCACGATCCCATCAACGTAGGAGCAGCGCTGCAGAAATAGATCTGGAGGCCCGCAATCCTCGAGTTGATCCTCGGGGCCGATGTCTTGCCGGGCGACGCTGAGAATCGCTTCTCCTTGAGAGGGCATGGCCGCGCCAGAAAATGTCCGATCCACCAGATCGCAGAGTGTGGAGCGACCTCGAAACGGCATGCAGATGGCACTGCGGTTGTCCAACTCGTCGAACTGCACGGAGTGGACCGGCATGATGTTGGGATGCGACAAGCGGCCGAGCGTATCGGCCTCGTAAGCACCCTCGGCGGCGAACTTGACCACGACCTGCCGCTCGCCAACGCCCGACTGCCGGCACAAGTAGACGCGGGCAAAGGCGCCTCGTCCAAGCTCCTCAAGGACCGAGAAGTCGAACACTTTGTCGTCGACTTCCGGCCATTGGGTGTCTTGGCAGAGATCGACCAGATGGGAGCGGTCCGCGAGAAAATCGTGAACTTCAATCTGCCGGCGCAATGAGCTGCGGATGACGGAATAGCGAGTAAGAAATTGCTCCACGTCAACCTTCTGAGAACTGTCCTGGTTGCGACAGTACTCGTCATAGGCAGCTTCCAACAGCGCCGATTTATTCTGGACGGATCCTGTTTTGATCATGGCGTTTGTCAGTTCTCCTCGAACTTGGTTCTCGCATTCTCCGAGACGCAGTCGTGAAGCAACTGGCTCAGGACTCGGCGCACCGTCCGCTCCGATAGGCCGAGTTCATCCGCAATCGACTGGTAGGTATGGCCATGGAGCCGTAGCACAATGATCCGCCGGTAGTGGGGGGGATGGTTTTCGGCCATGCGTTCCCATCGCTCGCGGGCGATGGCCACCTCACTGGGACTGGGCTGTCCCGATCTCTGCCCCATCGCGTCCGAGGAGACTGCGGAGTCGTTCATGGAGCGCTCCCGCGAAATGGCCCGTTTCTTGACATTTTTTTGTCGCCGGGCTTCTTCAATAACGTTATTCCTGGTGATCACCGCCAAGTAGGCAATCAGTTCCTCGGGCTGCCGCATGGCAAGCAACCGTTGCGGGCGGGCGAACACGCTGGCCCAGACGGCCTGGACGAAATCCTGGGAATCGAGCTTGCCGCGGAGACGATGATCGACCAGCCGACGCACGGAGCGGAGGATATGCGGGCCATAGGTCTCCACCAGAGTCCAGGCTGCAGACTCCGAGCCCGCCTGAACTTGCTTCAAAAGCGATTCAAAATCGGTTTCGACGAGCGGACTCACAATGCCTTCCCTGGATGGATTGGGCGAAAAATCTTCGGCTCCCATGTCCGGTTTGCTTTGAAGATCTCGCTTCATCAATAAGTACCATTGAGTTTGCCATGGCACTATACCATGGACAAGGGGAGGCGGCTTGTGCAGTTTGGATCCGGCTAGAAATACTATCGCACTATGCGCTCGCGACCCATCAGTCGAGCCATTGAGTTAGTCACACTTTTGCAATCCCGCAGGAATGTGACCGTGGGCTATCTTGCGCAGTCGCTGGGGTGCAGCCGTCGCACGGTCTTTCGGGACATTAAACTGCTTCGGGAAGCTGGCTTCGCCGTTTGGTATGACGAAGCCCTGGGCACCTATGTGCTCAACAATCGGGCCGCCACCAAGCCTGAGGAATTGTCGGAGTCGGAATGGAAAGCAGTGCTATTGGCAGCGGGGCTATCACCTATCGCACAGCTAGACTTTTATGGTCGGGACTTAACGCGTGCCTTGGCCAAGCTGATGGCGCTCGTTCCCCAGCCGGTGCGAGAAGAGACCAATAATCTATTGTATGCCCTCGAATCGGTTTTCGATCACTCGAAAGCAGATTCCAAGCCCCCCCCTTATTTGGCACACGTCCTGGAGGCAATATCCCGCCAGTGCTGTATGAGAGTTGTCTTCCAGGAAGATTCCTCTCGACCTTATGACACGAAACTATCCCCCTTCAAAATCTATTTCGACAGGCAAGGGTGGGGGGTTTGTGGGCGCTCAAGCTGGCACAGGTCAGTGATCGATCTCCCGATCGATCAGATTTGTCACGGTGAAATCCTTGACGAAATATACTCTACCCCGCACTACTACTTGCAAACGCATCTCCACGGCAAGCCCGTGGGCCGGCCTCACCTCAACGGCCCATCACGGCACGCCGTGCGAAACCCACAAGCGCTAGTGCAGTCGCCGACAAAAATAACAGTTCCATTGCCGGCTCGGGGACAGCGGTCGCCTCAACGTTGATTCCGATAATGCCCACGATCAACCAATCGGATTCTTCCGAAGTATTTCCAAAAGAAGTTTCGGCAACTGCATCCAGAGGGAAGTACCATGGCCCAACTTCAAGATTAAAAGGCGCTAAAACGATATAGAAGTATCCCGAAGGCGACGAAGGGTCACTGGCGTCAAAATCAAGGGTCACCAGTCCAAAAGATTGCAATGCCTCGACATTCACTTCCGTGTCCAGGACGAAATCAAAGAAGTCATCTACGGCAGTAGCAGATATGAGGGTACTGGGATTGTCGAGGAGTGAGTTGCCCTGAAATACATAATTTACATCGGCTGCTGAAATGGTGTCGAATTTCAGGATACCCTGTGCCCCCGGTCCGGGAATCAGAAGCAGATCCAATTGGTATGAGACAAATTTTTCGTCAGAGGCGGTCGGGTTCTTGATCGTCAGTGTCATCTTTGGCGACGGCCCCCCATTCCAGTTTATGGTTGGACCTTCGACGGTTAGGATGCCACCTTCCGCACATGGGTTCGCTAGCAGCGACAAGGCGCTACACAACAGCCCCATCGCGATCAGAAAACAGCAACGCGTCATTTGCAAACCTCTTGATCAGTCGGAATTTTTTAATTTCAGATTGCCACACCAGTCTATATGCTGGTGCTGACAAGTAGTAGCGAACGCCGGCATTTCGACGCCTAAACGCATAAGCAATGACTTGTGCATTGGTTTCTCGATTCGAAGTGAGAGGGTGTCATCGCTACTGCTTTTGCGGGTGTGGCACTTCACATTACAAAGTAGTCACTCCGGCCCGATTTTTTCCGGGAACTAGTGGAATAGGTGGGTTTCGAAGGCTTCACACTGCAATTCGCCGTCGAAAATCCACCTATCGCCCAGGCATGGTGGGATGTTTCTAAGGGCGCGTATTGTTGATACAAGATGGAAACCATGCTTATTCTGGTTGCCACGAACTGCCATCAATTTCCCGGTGCATCGGCCCCACAGAAGCCAGCGACCGAGGTTCCATACCGGCAGCCCCCCCCAATGCCGGACATTCGTGTGAGACAGGCAGCCATCCCCCGCAGCGGGATGTCCCTGGTCGAAGTGCTCGTGGTAGTTGGTGTCGTCGCCATTCTCATGGCGCTGATGCTGGTTGCGATCCAATCGGTTCGGGAATCGGCCCGGCGGGCGCAATGCGCCAGCAACCTCCGCCAAATCGCCCTCGGCTGCATCACGCACGAGCAGTATCGCGGCCACTATCCGACCGGTGGCTGGGGACATGCCTGGGTGGGAATCCCCGACCGTGGTTCGGACAATAAGCAGCCGGGAGGTTGGATCTATAATGTCCTTCCCTTCATCGAGCAGTCGCACATTTATGAAATGGGCCGCGGGCTTACCGGAGCCGAACGAGCCAGCGCAAGTACCCAGCGATTGAAGCTCACAGTGCCGCTCATGAATTGCTCCTCCCGGCGACGTCCTGATGTATGGCCGACCGCAACGTACCTGCCCCATTTACGCGACCCGCGGGAGACTAACACAGTGCTAGCTGTCGCCCGCAGCGACTATGCAATCAATGCCGGGAGCGTGCGGGTCTTTTCATCCTTTGAAGGTCCGCTGGCGCTGACCGATGGCGATCGCGTGGACTACTCGTGGCCCGATACTTCGTTGTTCACGGGCGTTTCCTTTCTTCGCAGCCAGGTGAATTCCACGGCCATCACGGGGGGGTTGGGTCATGAATATCTTGTGGGGGAGAAATATCTCGATCCTTTGAACTACTTCACCGGCATGGATCAGGCAGACAACGAAAGCATGTACAACGGATTTTGCAGTGATCTCGACCGCTATGCGAATCAGCAGTTCACTCCGATGCAGGATCGTTTCAAGACGGCGGACCCTTATCGATTTGGCAGTGCCCATTCGGGAGGATGCAGCATGTCCTTCTGCGACGGCAGGGTAGTTACCATCGCCTATGACATCGACCCCGTGCTGCACGAGTGTCAAGGGAACCGCAACAGCGACTGCTCCAACCTGGCTGCCCCGTAGGTGTGCCCCGTGCGCAAAAAAAGCCGCCGCCCCGACCCCTCTTCACCATGAAGAGCGATCAGGGCGGGCCGGCAGGGAAGAACGGAGAGTGTAGCTGGAGGGGGTGACAGCAGTGTGTCACACCCCCGTCGAATTACTTTCAAAAAAGTAAAAAAAAATTTGTCGGCAGCCCCGTTGAGGTAGAATGGGGGCAGAGTTCCCTTCCCAACGGGTCGCAATGCCCATGGATGATTCGTTCGACCCCTACGATCAATGGTTGGGCATCCCCCCTTCAGAGCAGCCAGCCCACTACTACCGGCTGCTGGGGCTGCCAATTTTTTCAGCCGATGCAGAAAAGATTCAGTCTGAGGCCGATCGACGGATGTTGCATGTCCGCACTTTTCAGCTTGGTAAGCGTTCCCAGGCCTCGCAAGCGATTCTCAACGAACTGGCCGCCGCCAGGGTTTGCCTGCTCAGCCCTGAGTCAAAGGCCCGCTACGACGCCGCACTGAGCGAGTGGCTGGCATCGAAGCTCCCCGTGCCCCCTCCTGTAGTGCTACCGGAAGCACCACCCCTGTTGCGAGAGAAGTCAAGGGCTCTGCTACCTGCCGAGGAGAACGATGCAGGGCAATTCTCCAACCCGACCGCACCCACGCTTGCTGTGCCGCAGCAAGTATTCACCCCGCGCAAGTCCTCATATTCCGGCTGGACAATAATCGTCTGTGTCATTGCGATCACGGGTGTGGCGCTCGGTGTATTGCGATTTCGCCAGCCTCCCAAAGTTGGCACTCTCGAAGGGGTCGCCGAGGTGCGTCCCGTACCCTCTACCCTGCCGGCCAGCGGCCAGACGGGCAATGCCGATCTCGGCGGCAAGACGGTCACGGTCCCCTCCGAAGTCGTGCTGCAATCGGAGCAAGGTGACGTGAATCTCCACTTGGCCCGGGCGCGCGTTAGTGGATCGGCTCTCAAGCTCGCTGGCGAGACGACTGCCGATTGGAAGAATCCTGATGACGAAGTCCAGTGGCAGTTCCTCATTCGCAAGCCGGGCTTCTTTCGCGTTATTGTTACTTATGCTGCAGACTCGGCCAGCGACGGTGGATCGGCCCGCCTTACACTGTCGGGCCGACAACAACCGTTGACGATGCCGATTCGGGACACGGGTGGGCGCGAAACCTTTGTCAGCGATCAGCTCAATCCGATGGTCATGATTGACAAATCGGGGCGTTACACGCTTTCGATCAAGGCCGCGCAGAAGCCTGGTGAGCAACTTATGACGCTTCGCGGAGTGCAGCTGCGGCGGGCGCCAGTGCGGTAAATGTCAGCTTGATGCGGCCAGTTTTTTCACCGGGCCAGCCAACAAATCGTGCAGCCGGAAGTGATATTTTCCGAGTTTGCCACCATAGTTACCGGCGCCGATGAAGAGTACCCCTTCGCCGGCCGCCGCCTGAATGGCTGCCGTCATCGCGATTCCGACCGCTGCTTCGTCAACGCCGTCGATGACGATCTCCAGAGCCGCTACGCAGTCCTCATGCAATTTCGATTCGACGCGGCCGCGAAGTGTCGGGCAATAGGCGTCTGCCGTCGAAGCCCGTAACGCTTTGTAGCGTGAGCCGACCTTGCTGCCGCTGCGGGCAACGCCGCCGGGAAATGGGGCGATCGCCCCGGGTGTGGCGTCAACCGCGGCAGTGCCCCGTCGTGCGGCGGCCAGCGCGGCCTCAAGCGAATCGGCTTGGAGAATAATGTTCCCGCCGGCCACGCCTTTGCGCACGCCGAGCTTGTCTTCCACCAGGAACTCACCATCCATCACTGGAATCCGCCAATAACGCCGGCCAGCGACCTGTTTGCTCTTCTGATAGCCGTCGCCAAAGAAGCGAATGTGTTTTCCCAGGGGAATCCGTTCTTCGGCCTCGGGCAGTCCATCGTATACAGCGGTTGTCGCACAGGTCATCAAACACTGTCCAGTGCGATTGGGAATCGCCTTAGCCAAGGCATCGGCCGAGAAGCCGAACACCAGCACACTGGCGCCAACTCTGCCATCCGGTGTCTCGTCCTGCCCGAGCATCCGCTCCACGCCTGTTTCGGCATCGCAAGAAATGACCGAAGCACTGTAGCCCGTGAACTCCCGCAGTCCCGCGGCCAGCCAATAGTCGTCATGCGCGGTGACAACCAGTCTTGCATAGCGCATGCCAAAGGCCTCAGCAAAAGTATCTTCGATGATCGTATTGCCAATCTGCACGATGCAAGATCCTCCGAGGGTTGATCACTCGCTGCACTGCCAGTGCAAACACATGACGAACCCCATAATGGCTTCCCAACCAGAACCACGGCAAGGGGCCGCTTACAGTTCCACGAGAGTGCCCAGGTTATTCCGCTCTGCGCCCAGAAGCACGGTTCTGGCGAGGGCAGCGTCTTGCACCGCCAGGCCGACTGATTTGAATAGGGTTATTTCATCGGACGATTGCCGTCCAGGTCGGGCGCCATTGACCAACTCGCCCAAGTCGGCCCAAATCGACTCGCGTGTGATCGCCCCGGTTTGACAAGCCTGAATCAATTCGCCCGCCTCTTCCCATGCGGCAGGACGGTGATCGACCACAATTTTAGCTTTTCGCAATACAGCATCGTCCAATTCGCGGCAGTTGGGACGCCAGGCGCCGACCGCGTTGACATGAGTCCCAGCCTCGATGAGACGGCCATCGCAGACGGGCTGCTGGGAAGTTGTCGCCGTGACGACCAATTGCGCCCCTAGCAACGCATCCGAAGGACTCTCAACGGCGCGGGCCATTGCTCCACCTGCACCCCGCTTACCGTTGATCGAGTCTGCCAGCCGCTTGGCACTGGCTTGCGACGGTGAATAGATGCGGATCTCTTGCAAAAAGCGGACAGTGGCGATGGCCTCTGCGTGAGCGCCAGCCTGGACTCCGGCGCCAAATACTGCCAACGTGTCGGTATCCAGACGGGCAAGCAGCTCGGTCGCTAGTGCAGAACCGGCAGCGGTTCGCAGCGCAGTGACGGTTGCCGCATCCATCACGGCCAACGGCGTCCCCGTGGATGCGTCGAGCACCGTGACTAATCCCTGGATCAGCGGCAGTCCGCGCGAGCGGTTATCAGGATGCACGGACACAACTTTGATCGCCAAATCCTCAGATCGGCTCAGATAACTCGGCATCACCAGTGTCTGTCCGAGGCGCGTGGCAACTACCGTCCGCTGCGGCATGACGGCCTCGCCAGCCGAGAGCTGACCAAACGCGGATCGCATCGCTTCGATAGCCTCGGGCCATGTGACGGCCGCGCGAATCTGGTCTGCGTTGAGAACTCGCAACTTCGGCATCAGGTTCTCCAAGCTCCGCCACCCTTTCGCCCAGGGAAATGGCCCCTCGTTTCTCTATGCGGGACAATTCGACTATAATTGTCGCTGCACGCCAAGTGAGAGCCGATCCCTCGCCTGTTTGCCTGTTGGGGGACAAGCCCACTTACCCAAGCCTTCCCTCCAGTTCCCTGGCTGATCGCGAACATGAACACCCATCGGACGGTCAGGCTCTGCACTTTCTCTTGGGCTGGTTCCCTCGTGCTGAGTGGTGCGCTGGCTTGTAGCTTGTCATGGAACTCTTCAGCCATCGCCGGGGATGCGATTTCCTATACTCGCGATGTGCGGCCGATCCTGGCCGCAAAATGCTTTGCCTGTCATGGACCCGACAAGGGCTCTCGTCAGGGCGACTTACGGCTGGATACGCAGGCTGGTGCCACGGCCAAGCGTGAAGGCCGACCGGCGCTGCAGCCTGGCGCTCCAGACAAGAGCGAACTCATCCACCGCATCACCAGTCACGATCCCGACGAGCGGATGCCTCCCCCCGAGGCGAACAAGGTTCTCACACCCACCGAGATCGAAACGCTTCGTCGCTGGATCGCCGCTGGCGGGAACTATGAACAGCATTGGGCCTTCGTCGAGCCGAAACTGCCAGCCATTCCAGCTGTGAAGAATCGTAATTGGCCCCGGAACGATATCGACCCGTTCGTACTTTCACGACTGGAACCGGAAGGGTTGGCACCTGCTCCGCAGGCCGAACCGCTGACCCTCGTCCGTCGTTTGTATCTTGACCTGATCGGCCTGCCCCCCACGCCGCAAGAAGCCGACGCCTGGGCGGCCCGCCTGACGGCAGATGTTTCCACTGGCGATTCTATTCGCGAGGACGTATACGCCGAACTGGTGGATCATCTGCTGCAATCCCCGCACTACGGCGAGCGATGGGCCCGCAAATGGCTCGATCTGGCCCGCTATGCCGACACCAACGGTTATGAAAAAGATCGGCCCCGCAGCATCTGGCCATATCGCGATTGGGTCATCCGCGCCCTGAACTCCGACATGCCGTTCAATCAATTCACTATCGAGCAAATCGCGGGTGACATGCTTCCAAAGGCGACGCAGGATCAGATGATCGCCACCGGCTTTCACCGCAATACGATGCTTAACGAAGAAGGGGGCATTGATCCGCAGGAGTATCGCTTCTATTCGATGACCGACCGCGTAGCTACGACAGGAACTACCTGGCTGGGGCTGACGATTGGCTGTGCCCAGTGCCACACTCACAAGTTCGATCCGATCACCCATCGCGACTACTACCGTTTCATGGCGCTGCTGGACAATGCAGACGAGCCGGAGCAGGACTTGATTTCGCCTGAAACGACTACTGCACGCCAACGGCAACTCGCGGAAGCCGACAAGTTGCTTAAGGAACTGCCGCAGATGTGGCCCGGCGCCAATGCCGCGGCCCGCCGTGTTGGTTTCGACAAGGCTTTTGAGAAATGGCTGACGACGGCCCGAGCCCGCATGGTGACATGGAACGATTTGCGCCCCATCGAAATGAAGTCCAACCTTCCTTATTTGGCGGTGGAAGGAGACAACAGCATTTTCGTTTCAGGCGATATTTCCAAAGACGACACCTATGAGTTGACATTTGCCGATGCTCCGGCTGGCGTGACTGCCATTCGGCTGGAAGCTTTGCCCGACGACCGATTGCCGGCTCACGGTCCTGGTATGGCCTATTACGAAGGCCCGAAGGGGGAGTTTTTTCTCGGTGAATTTCAAGCCTTTCAAGGGGAGCGACAGCTTACCTTCTCCAAAGCGAGCGAAAGTTACGCCAAAAACCATTTTGGGAATGGCCCTGCTTCGGCCGCCTTGGCAACGGACGGTAACCCGGAAACAGGTTGGGCCTGTTCGGATCGGTATGGCGAAGCTCATCAAGCAGTTTTCGTTCTAGCCAAGTCGCTGACCTGGAGCGATTCACCTGCCGAGGCAAATCAAACAACAGGCCTGCAGCCGCAGATATTTAAAATCAAACTACGCTTTGGCCGCTACTATGCAGCCTCCTTGGGACGGTTTCGAATTTCAGTTAGCACGGCTGCCGGCGCGGTGGCCCAAGATGTTCCTCGGGAAATCGAGCAACTGTTGAAACTGCAACCGGATAAACTGGGGGATGCTCAACGCCAACAACTGCGAGAGCATTTCTTGCTTCAAGCCCCCGAATTGGCACAGCGCTCGAAAAAAATAAAGGAATTGAGGCGAGCGTCAACGGCTACCACCAGCCTGGTCATGCGCGAGCGCCCGGCTGAGAACCTGCGCAAAACCTTTCGCCGCCATCGTGGTGAATACTTGCAACCCAAAGAGGAGGTGACGGCGGGCGTGCCTGAGTTTCTCCCTCCGCTGCCTGCCGGAGCCGCTACGAATCGGCTGGCTCTGGCCCGCTGGCTCGTGGGGCCGGACAATCCACTGACCGCTCGAGTGGTGGTTAATCGGCAGTGGGGGATCTTGTTTGGCCAGGGCTTGGTCCGAACGTCGGGAGATTTTGGCCAGGTAGGGGAACCGCCAACGCATCCGCAATTGCTCGATTGGCTGGCCTGCAAGTTTGTCGAAGACGGCTGGTCGCTGAAGCGGCTTCATCGCCGAATCGTCAGCAGCGCAACCTATCGGCAATCCTCCCGCATCTCGCCGGAGTTGTTGGCGAAGGATCCACAAAACAGGCTGTTGGCCCGGGGGCCACGGGTGCGGTTGGATGCGGAAATCGTTCGCGACATGGCATTGCGAGCCAGCGGGCTGTTGAGCGAGAAGATGTATGGATCGCCCGTGCGCCCGCCGCAGCCACCCGGCGCTCAGGATGGAGCGTTTGGCGACAACTCCTGGCCGACGAGCAGCGGAGAGGATCGATACCGCCGCGGCATCTACACACATTACCGACGCGCGACACCCTACGCCATGTTCTCCATCTTTGACGGAGCCTCGGGAGAAACGTGTCTGGCCCAGCGCGATGTCTCGAACACCCCATTGCAGGCGCTCACCTTGCTCAATGATGAAGTATTCATGGAGGCTGCGGTGGCGTTGGGCAAGATTGCGGCGGCAGAGCAGGGGACTGATGCGGAGAAAGCCGCGCGTCTGATGCGCCGTTGCATCATCCGGCAGCCACAGTCCGATGAAGTTCAGCGGATGCTGGAGTTCCTCAATACTCAGCGACAGCGATTGGGCACTGAAAAGATTGCGATGGCTCCGTTCGTTTCCCCCGGCGAGACGCCAACTGCACAGCGCGCGGCCTGGACTTTATTGGCCCGGGCCGTTCTTAATCTGGATGAAACCATCACCAGGAATTAGCCAGCATGAATTGTCAAACCGATCAGGTGGGCGAGCGAGGGATAGAACTTTCGCGGCGCTGGTTCTTGCAAAAATGCGGGGTTGGAGTGGGGCAACTCGGACTGGCCAGTTTGCTGGCCGAATCGACCACCACCCGAGCCGCCGCAGCCCTGCCGACGTCCGATTCGTTTGCACCCAAGCCGCCCCATTTTACGGGGAAGGCAAAGGCCGTGATTCATCTGTTCATGGCCGGCGCCCCTTCACAGCTCGATCTGTTCGACTACAAACCGCAACTCGTCAAGTTTGACCGCCGGCCGCTGCCGCCGTCCATTATCGGCAATCAGCGCTATGCCTTCATTCGTTCCGATGCCGCCGTGATGGCGCCTCGCTTCAAGTTTGCCAAGCACGGCCAGTGCGGAATGGAACTGAGCGAGAAGATGCCTTCACTGGCAGCGATTGCCGATGACATTACGCTCGTGCGCTCGGTCACAACCGATCAGTTCAACCATGCCCCGGCGCAGATTTTTTTCAATACAGGCTTCTCGCAGCCAGGGCGTCCCTCGATGGGTTCCTGGGTCGTCTATGGGCTGGGATGTGAAACCCGCGAGCTACCGGCGTTTGTCGTGATGAGTACCGGAGCAGGCATCAGCGGCGGAACGGCCAACTGGTCGAGCGGCTTTCTTCCCACCTCGTACACCGGCATCCGCTTGAGGAACCAGGGTGATCCCATCCTGAATGTGGCCAATCCTCCAGGCGTCGATGCAAAGCTTCAGCGGCAAACTTTGGATCTGGTTCGCGATCTCAATCGGCGGCAAGCCGACGCCTTGGGCGATCCAGAGATCGCCACCCGCATCAACGCCTACGAAATGGCGTTCCGCCTGCAAACCAGCGCGCCCGATTTGATGGATCTAAAAACCGAGAGCAAGACAACTTTAGATTTGTATGGATGCGATCCGGCAAAACCCTCGTTTGCCCGGGCTTGTCTGCTGGCTCGGCGGATGGTTGAACGGGGCGTGCGGTTCATCAATATCTATCATGAAGGCTGGGACGCCCACAGCGACGTGGTGGGGAATCACACCAACAATTGCCTGAAGACGGATCGGGCCAGTGCCGCATTAGTGCAGGATCTCAAACAGCGCGGACTGCTCGACTCGACGCTGGTGATCTGGGGAGGGGAGTTCGGCCGCACTCCCATGGTGGAGAGCAACGCATCCCTGGGGCGCAGCCTAGGCCGCGACCATCATCCGCAAGCCTATTCCGTTTGGCTCGCCGGCGGCGGCGTGCGTAGTGGGTTCACTTATGGAGCTACCGACGAATTCGGCTTTCATGTCACGGAAGGCAAGGTCCACGTCCATGACTTGCAAGCCACGATCTTGCACTGTCTCGGCCTGGACCACCGTCGTCTGACGTTCCCGTTTCGGGGTTTGGATTTTCGGCTCACCGGCGTCGAAGAGCACCATGTCCTCAAGGAAATTCTGGCGTGAGATCCGGCCGCATCCAACCGTAGATTTACCGCCAAGCCTCGTTCCAGGCGATTGTGGGGCCACCTTGCGATAGAAAATGACACCCTCTCGGGCTTCGTTTTCACCCAAAGCCAAGTGGTGTTCACGCTTCCTTCCACTTGGTTAGCCGATACCCACGATCATTCTCCATGGAAGCTCGACAAACCGGAACAAGCGTGTCAATTTGGCACAATGCGAGCCCAATTGTCACATTGTCGCCCCGGAAATCGTGCCTCCCGTTTGTGCGAAACTGTGTTGGATGAGGCGAACTGGCCCAAAACGCTTCGCCGGAGACGCACCAAGTTTCGCTGAGTTATCCGAAACTTATCCTTTGAAAAAGGCCGGCTTTTCAATTCGTCGTGGTAGGGCGTCCCTCGGTAGCCCGAAGCTCCCTCGATTCTTGCAAGTCCAGGTTTTTAGCGATTGCCTTAAAGTGGCACGCGTTATGCTTACACCGATCCCAACTTTTTGAATGTCCCATACCGGCTGCGACATCGGTGGAAAATGGTCCGCGATGTGCGAACGGCATGAGATTGGGAATTGCGCGACAAAATCACCTTCAGCACCAGGGCGCGAACCGACGGATGGTTGGCAAGCACTATCAACGATATTTGTGGCTCTTTGCCTCCGTCATGCTGGCAACGTGCAGTCACGGTTGCGGAACGTCTACCAGCTACGACTGGTCTCCCAGTGCGCGTGTGACCGTTTTGGATGAAAAGCTGCAAAAGCAAATTCATGAAGTGCTGACAAAGTACACAGGCAATCCCGCTGCTCCCAAATTATTGGGAAATGATGGAATCCCTGCCGCTCGCTTGAAGCGGGGTAAAGCGATCTACGAGCAGCGCTGCGTCCAGTGCCATGGGATAACGGGGGACGGAGCGGGACCAGCGGCAGGATATCTCAAGCCCTTGCCACGCGATTACCGCCTGGGCGTATTCAAGTTCACCTCCACACCCTACGGAGCCAAGCCTCGGCGGAGCGACCTGATGAGAACGCTCCGCGAAGGGGTGCCTGGCACGGCCATGCCGTCGTTTGCCCTACTCCCTGATGAAGACCTTCAGGATGTGCTGGATTACGTTCTCGTGCTGACCCATCGAGGAGAACTCGAACAGAAACTGTTGGACGACGCAGAAAGCGCGGGCGAATTGGATACTGAGGCAGTACCTGAATATGCCAATTCCATTGTCCAACGCTGGCGCGAAGCAGAGAAGCAGCAAGTCACCCCGATTTCCAGGATGCCCGATTACACGCCGGAATCTATCGAGGCGGGGCGGCAGGCTTTTCTGACGATGGAATGCAGCAAGTGTCACGGAAAGGACGGCCGGGGTGGCTCGCTGGGCAATGTCCAGGTCGGCAAGGATGTATGGGGGCACACTACTGCGGCGGCCGACCTGACGAGTGGGATGTTCCGCGGGGGCGGTCGGCCAATCGATATCTACCGTCGAATCTATTCCGGAATCAATGGCACGCCCATGCCAGGGTTCGCCCAAGTTTTTGAAAAAGAGCCGGACAAAATCTGGCATCTGGTGCATTTCATCAAAAATGTGGGAGACCAGCGGCGCGAAAGCCTCCCCACACTGGAGTCCCTGTGGAAGCGACCCCCTGCCCATAACGCTTCGCCGAAGCAGGAAACCTCGACCGAGGCCAACCCCCGGGAACCGGCCGATGGACGTTGAAGAAAAACGCCGTGAGTTGACGCGGCTGAAACAACAAGCGGACCAG
Organism: Planctomycetota bacterium; assembly: GCA_021413705.1. Taxonomy (GTDB): domain Bacteria; phylum Planctomycetota; class Planctomycetia; order Pirellulales; family UBA7805; genus JAIOPX01. Next base: position 18,400 of record JAIOPX010000035.1, read on the forward strand.
TTGGAGGCTGAATTGGCCGGACAACAGCCCGTGCAGGCCTTTCGGCCCCCCAGCTATTACACGGCCTACTTTGCCACCACTGGATTCATGCTCGGAAGCATCGCTGCCATCGTCAGTCTCTTGTTCAATATTGTCGGGTCCATGCTCATCGGACAGCATCCGTTGGAACTGATCCGCGTCTATCTGACGTTTCCCCTGGGTGATCAGGCACTGCAAGTCGAAAGCGGCCTGACTTTGGCAATCGGTTGCTGCCTGTACATTGGCACGGGAATGTTGCTTGGTATTCCGTTCTATCTGGCGCTGACGCGCTGGACTCCCCACAGTTCCATCGGGTCGCGGTTGCTCTTGGTGAGCGTGTTGTCAGTTGCCATCTGGGGCTTCAATTTTTACGGTGTGTTGTCCTGGCTTCAACCGCTGTTGATCCCGATGTCGGAGAAGAACCTGATTATTTACAAGATCCCCGTCTGGGTTGGTCTGCTAACTCATTTAGTATTCGGCTGGACGATGGTATTGGTCTATCCACTGGGCCAATTTGTCCCCTACCGGCGCATCACGGAGGAGTCATGAGCGCAGCAACTACGGCGGACGCCGTGCCACGTCCTGAGGATATTGTGGACGAGCCTCTGGTCTGGTGGTACTTCATGGCCGCGCTGGCCTACTTGGCGATCTCGATGGCGGCCGGCATGTTGATGGCACTGCAATTAGTGCATTGGAATCCGCTCAACGGAATGGAACTGCTATCCCCGGGCCGTTGGCGGATGGTGCACACCAATGCGGTGGCCTATGGCTTCTTGGCCAATGCATTCCTGGGTGGCCTTCATTGGGCCATCCCCAGGCTGACGCTCCGGCCCGTTCTCAACCGTGGACTCTCTTGGTTCATCTTCGCTGCCTGGCAGGTGGTGGTGGTCAGCACGGCCGTGGGAATCATCTTGGGACAGGCACAGGGAATCGAATGGGGAGAAACACCGGTCTGGATCGACCCGCTGGCACTGGCAGGCCTGGCGTTGGTGGCGGTGAATTTCATGGCCCCCATCATCCGCACGCGCGGGCCATACTACGTGACGCTCTGGTATTTCATGGCAGCCTTCATCTGGACGTTTCTCACCTACGCGATGGGGAATTTTCTGCCTCAGTATTATGTCGCCGGCACAAGCGGCGGTGCAATCGCAGGGCTGTTCATTCACGATTTGGTCGGACTGTTCGTCACACCCTTAGGGTGGGGGGATTCTGGGGGCTGGCCTTCTTTTATCCGCTAAACGGCATCCATCACTTTCTCTACACGCCGATTCCCATGTTCCTGCAATACGGGGCAGTCATTGCCACCATCGCCGTTGAATTGGTGGTAACCACCGTAATCATCAACTTTTTTGGCACGTTGTGGGGATCGGGGCGGCAAGTCGTCACGAATCTTCCCCTGCGCTGGTTCTACACCGGGATGGTGCTGTACTTCGTCACCTGTTTCCAGTGCGCGTTGCAGGTGACCTTGACCTATCAAGCATTGATTCACTTCACCGACTGGGTGGTCGGTCACGCGCACCTGGTAATGTTCGGCGTTTTTAGCCTGTGGATCCTGGGCATGATGACCTACCTGATGCCCCGGCTCTTGCGAACGGCCTGGTGGAGCACTCGGCTCTGCGAGTGGCACTATTGGCTGTCCTTTGTGGGGATCCTGGTGATGTTCGGCGACTTGGTGATGGCAGGCCTGTTCCAAGGCTATTTCTGGAACGGATTGAGTTCCTGGGACGTTTCGGTCGATGGCTCCCAGCCATTCTGGATCGTACGGGTTTTTGCCGGACTCGCTATGGCAGCCGGACAGCTCTGCTTTTTCTACAACATTTATCGCACCTGGAGTGCTGCCCGCGAGGCGGGCACCACGCCGGCGCTCGCGCCCAACCCGGCCTGAGAAGGTTTGCTCCTACGGAACTGGAACCATGTTTGAAAGTAAATCCGGCATCCTGCTGATCGGTGGACTGGGCTTCTTCCTGTTGGCGTTTGTTTCCAATGCCGCGGTGCCCATGCTAATGTACCGCGACCTGCCGGAACAGTCGACTCGGGAAGTGGTCAACGCGAATGTGATGTATCAGTTTGAAGACCTCAGCGTCCGCTACCCCGACCCATTCAAGAAATATTTCGGACAGCCGACGCCCGAGAAGTGCACCGAAGCACTGGAATTGGGGCGCCAGATCTACATTGCGGAGGGTTGCTGGCACTGTCACAGCCAGTTCGTGCGACCGGTATCGAACGAAAGCCGCCGGTGGGGGCCGGTTGCGCGAACGGAGGAATATCAAAACTCGTTGCAGCGGCCAGTGATGTTCGGCACACGGCGCGTGGGACCGGACTTAAGCCGGGAAGGGGGACGCCGGGGGAATGATTGGCACGCCGTCCACTTCTTCCGCCCTCAACAACTCTCGGCAGGTTCACCGATGCCGGACTACTCATGGTTCTTTGATGAAGACCCCCAGCAACCAGGCCGGCCCAGCCCGGCGCATCCCAACCAGCGCGGCTTGGCCATTATCACCTACGTGCAGTGGCTGGGGTCGTGGCTGAAGAGTTATCCCGCTTACGAAAACTTTGTTCCCATCCAGGACCAGATGGCCCATCCCCTGGAGTAAACACCATGCTGCCCCTCAATTCCATGCAGAACTCGCCTGATGAACTCCCAGCCGGACCACGCTCTCGCGTCCGGCAGTGCGTGATGATCCTGATGGCCGTGCTGATACTGGTTCCCAGCTTATTGGGCTTCGGAACCAAGTTCGTGGAGTTTATCAGGCTCGTTCGTGGTGATGTGGATGGAACCTTTGCGATCACGCCGGTGGTCAATTATCTGCTGGCGAGCTCGGGATTTCTCTGTCTCTTCATCTGGGCCGCTCTGGGAGGAATGTTTCATGACATCGAACGGCCCAAGCGAACCATGTTGCAAAATGAGGATCGGCTCAATGCCCGATCGCGCGAAGAACGTAGTCCATCCGGGGAGGTGCGATGAGCAGCGAACCATTTCAATCACGAGACGTTCCCTACGAAGCACCCAACACCGAGCGCGGTGATGAACCCACGGCGCGGCGGGAATCTGAATACCACACCTATCGTGGCAGCCGGATCCCATGGTACGTGCGATTGATCTGGGTTCTGTTTTGGTGTTTTGTTGCGTATTACACCATTCGCTACCTCTTCCCCAGCTTGCAGACGGAATTGTTCAACCCGCCGTGAGCAACGACGATTCCATCCCACAATCGCTAGAAACCTGTGACTATTGTGGTCTGCCGCTTTCGCCCGGCTGGTGGGGCCGGGCCAAGATGGATCGGCCGGCCTATTGCTGTTCAGGGTGTCGCATTGCCTCGGCCGTAACCGGTTCGCGCGGAGCGGAGGGACAGACTCGGTGGATGCTTGCCCGGCTGGGATTGGCGATTTTCCTCACCATGAATGTGATGGTCTTTACCATGGCACTCTGGAGCGGCGATGTGTATGAATCGCACACTGAGGCAAACGGCGCCTTATCGATACTGCCTGACTTGTTTCGCTACTTGGGATTGGTCTTTTCGCTGCCGGTACTGTTTCTGCTGGGAGAGCCGCTGGTCGAAAGTGCCTGGCAGGCCTTCCGGCACGGGCAGTTGGCCACGGACGTTCTGATTGTCGTTGGAGTAGCAGCAGCCTACATCTACTCAGCGCTCTCGACAGTTCGTGGCTACGGCCACGTGTACTTTGAAGTCGGGTGCATCGTTCTGGTCGTAGTCAGCATCGGCCGTTGGCTCGAAGCCACGGGAAAACTCAAGACCAATGAAACGCTGGACGGCTTGGCGAAGCTGCTGCCTACCGAGGTGCGACGTTGTGACGGTCGCATCGTACCGAGTGACGAGGTCGCGGTTGGAGACCTTTTGTGCGTCGTGCCAGGTGAGCGATTCGCCGTCGATGGGAAAGTAATCAGCGGTTCGTGCGAAGTGGACGAACAAATTATCAGCGGTGAAAGTGGCACCGTCGTGAAGTTGCCCGGCGCGGTAGTGTTCAGCGGGACGCTGAACATGGAAGGTGATATCCTGTTGCGAGTCACGGCCGCTGCGGGACATGAAACTGTCTCGCGCATGATCGAGCTCGTTCGTCGCGCGCGCGAGGCACGAGGTTCGTATCAGCGCGCGGCGGATGCGGTTACCACATGGTTTGTTCCCGGCGTCGTGCTGGTGGCCTTGGCCACGTTGATTTGGCACGCCACGCAGGGTAACGTCGAAACCGGGCTCCTGGCTATGTTGGCTGTGGCGCTGATCGCCTGTCCCTGCGCACTTGGCCTGGCCACGCCCATGGCCGTCTGGGCTGCCATGGGCTCGGCAGCGCGCCGGCAGATTCTGTTTCAGAATGGTGAAGTCATTGAACGCCTCGCCAGAAGTCGTGCCGTGCGATTCGACAAAACAGGCACACTGACCACAGGGTTTCCCGAGGTGTCGCAAATCTATTGCGACAGCTCAACGTCTCGGCACGAAGCGTTACGCCGAGCTGGCAGACTGGCCGCCGGTTCAGGCCATGTGCTGGCGGGCGCCATCCGGCGGTTCCTTCCGCACACGACCACTGCCGAGGAGTGTGCCGATCTGCACAATGTTGCAGGCTGCGGTATCGAAGGGCGCCTGCGGAACGAATGCGGGCCTACTTATTTGGGGAATCCTCGCTGGCTGCGAGAGCGAGGCTGCGAGATTCCCGGTCCCCTTGCCCAAGCTTTGGCAGTCGCGGAAGTTCAGGGTCAATCCTATTCTGTTCTAGGATGGGACGGCGCCGTCCGGGCTCTGTTCATCTTCCGTGAGTCGATTCGTGAACAAGCTGCCGAGGCGCTGTCTCGCTGTGAGCAACTGGGTCTCGACGTGGCCGTGCTGACGGGAGATCACCCTTCTCGTGCGGCGATACTGTCGCAGTTGCTCAATGTGCAGGTCGTAGGGGGATTGTTGCCGCATCAGAAAGTGGAAGCGATCCACCTGGCGCAGCGCGCCATCGGCCCGGTTGTGATGGTCGGGGACGGCGTCAATGATGCCCCTGCCCTGACCTCCGCCGACGTCGGCGTGGCGATGGGATGCGGCGCCGACCTGTCGCGCAGCACAGCGGGAGTCTGCCTGCTGGGGAATGACTTAGTGCGGTTGCCCGAGGCCATCGAGTTGGCGCGTCTGACACTTCGAGTCATACGGCAAAATCTGTTCTGGGCATTCAGCTACAACACGGTCGGCATTGTGCTAGCGGCGGTCGGCTGGTTAAACCCAGTTTTTGCCGCCATCGCGATGGCAGTCAGTAGCGTGTTGGTCGTCGGCAACTCTTTGCGAATCGTGGGATTTGGTCCAAACTCGATGGGTGAAAGTGCCGAGGTTGCCCGCGAACCGATCGCTGCTCATCAACGCACCGCCGTGGAACCCGCTGCTCAACATTGATTGAATACCAATTGTCCCCTCCGAGGCCGAATATCTAACCAGAGAGAAGCACCCACATGTTGGAGTTCCCTTTTGTATTCCTGGGTGGCCTGCTTGGGTCTGCCCATTGTCTCGGAATGTGCGGTCCCCTGGCACTTGTTGTGGGCACGGCACAGCCTGGATGGCGTGGCAACTTGGTTCGGCAGCTTGTGTTCAGCACAGGGAGAATTTTTACCTATACAACGCTTGGAGCCTCGGCGGCTTATGCAGGGCTGTCGATAGCACATCGCACGAGCTCGTTGGTCCATGTCCAGGCATGGTTGGCAATCGCGTCAGGATTCGTTCTGGTAGTCATGGGATTGGCTACGGCGGGGGTTTTGCCCCGGCGCGTGGTTGGAGGAGGGGGCATTACTTGCCTGGCAGGCACTTGGCTGAGCACACTGCTGAGAGATCCGAGACTGAGCCATGCCTTTCTGGCAGGAATATTCACCGGATTCATTCCCTGCGGCTTGGTCTATGCCTTCCTGGCGCTGGCAGCCAGCTCAGGGCAAATGTTCTTAGGCGCTCTGACCATGGCGGTCTTTGGAGCAGGAACGATTCCGCTGATGATCCTCGCTGGCCTGGGCGGAACTCTGCTGGGCTACCAACTGCGGAGCCGTGTGCTTCAGACCGCGGCGTGGTGCGTAGTCATCACAGGGCTGATTGCGATCGCGCGAGGGACGGGATTTCTGGGGATCCCGGGAGTGCTTTCCGGCAGTGGCTGCCCGTTCTGCTCGTAATGCACTGCCTATTACACCGCAGGACCCCGAATCGATAATAGGGCCAATGCCATGGCGAAACCCAAGACGTGCAGCACAAGGATCAACAATCCCACGCCCCAGAGAGTCTTGGTCCCTTCGTCGGTCCGTGATTTCTTGACATCCTTGGACGACATGCGGCTGGACACGACGCCCCAAATCCACGACCAATGCAGCATCAGGTGGAGAAGGACCGCGGCAGCCATGGCTGCGGTCATCGCAAATTGTGCGTTGATCCACTGTTCATAGCCCATCCCCCAGAGGGACCATTGTGCGGCTCGCAAAGCAGGCGGAAAAACAAACCGTACGATCAAGCTCACCCAAACTAGGGATACAAATATCAGCAACAACAATACATCCAACCAGAAATTGACGATGGTGCGCGACATGAGTGATAAACATGCGGTTTTGGGACTGCGGGAAGGAGACGAGGTCGAAATACGAATGCCCTAATCTAGTGCAAAGTAAAACTGGATTCAAGAATTGCATCGAAATGGATGTTGGTTCCCATCTCCCCGATACGCACCGCGAGCCGCCCCATCTCTCAACTTCGGGATGAGGCAGCCTGCGATGGCGAGCAAACAGTTTCGCTTCGTCTGTCACTGCTTTAATCTGTCATGGCTTGACCAACGGCAGCGCGATCCCGTCCAGCGGCCCACCACGGGTGACCCGGACATCGCGGCTGCTCCCGCCACCTGCTACGGTGTAGGTTCCAGGTTCGTGGATATCCTCGAACTTGAAACCACCATCTTTGCCAGTAACTACTGTGCGCTCCTCACCTTCGGAATCAATCAAGCGGACGAGGATGCCCCCCAGAGATGGTCCGCCATTTCCAGGCCGACTGCCGCCAGGGCGATCATTGACCCTCCGCGCCTCAGTTGCAGCAGCGAGGCGAGGTGGCACGATTCTCCCGCGAATCGAGACATCGAAGAAAAACACGTTCTCCTGCAAATTGCGCAGTTTTGTGTTGCGACGGATGACATCGGAAAGTCGCGTGGAACGGAGTTCCTGCAATTCCCGACCCGTGAACGCGGCTTCGTACCAGAATCGGTCGCCGTCGCGTAGCCTTCGGAATTGTTCGGAGATGATCATCGTGCCCAACATGCCGAGCGAGCCGCCGGGAAGATGATCCTCAGCCAGGATGCCAACCCAGGGGTCGATCTCATTCAGGTTGTTGTTATATACCTCGGCCAGTCGCACTTGCAGTTGGCGGTCGCGGGTGATTTGCGAGAAGCTCTGCACGGGTTTGAGGAAATAGGCTTTGCGGAGCGAATTGTAGTCGGTCAATCCATGATCGCGTCCGCGTTGGATATTGCGGGCTACCAGATCAAAGCCCCCTTGCCCTGGCTGGCCAAAGAGAAAATTGCGTACATCGTCGATGACCACAGTGTCGGTGCGACGGGCATTGTCGGTCGCCAGGTATTTTAGGATCCCTTCCACTCCATCGGTTTTCACCGGTTCCGGATTGAAAAAAGCGTTGCGCAACGCCACGGCTTCGCGCAGCTCCTCCGCGTCGTCGCTGAGAAATTCGATGTCGTCGCCAAGCTGGCTGTGCCCCAAACGCAGTGCTGCTGTGGAAAACTCATTGACAATCCCTACATTCGTCGAGGCGTTGTAACCCAGGTACGGCCCCAGCCGTGCTTCGCCCAGGAGGGCCGGCAGCCATTCGCGATACGTGATAACCTGAATCAAGGCTCGGACACGCGCCCGGGCACGCCGATAGATCTGGTCATCGGACAGGCCGCTGTTGGCCAGGGTATCGCAAATGCGATTATGCTCGCGGAGCCACAGTACGTGGACGGCCAGCAGCTCGATATTCTCATTCGACCGCACGTCGCCGCCGACGAAGAGTTGATTGTCTGGCAGGATATGGGCGTCGTTGGCATTGGGCAGCGCTGGAGTGAAATAGGGCGCAGCATTGAGCGGCAACAAATTGCCCGGGCTGGATTTCAGCTTGCCTCCCTGAAGCGTCCTCAAGGCTGCGGCCCTGGCATCGTCGGAACCATACACAACGGAGCCATCCAGGTAAGCCGTGACCTCGTTCACCTGTTGGCGGGGATTGGTCAAACTCTTGCCGCTGCCTGTGAGATAGGCGGAACGGGCCAGCGTAATCCACTGTGTATCAGTTCCCTTGGGATCAAAGAATTTGTCCCCGTGGGGAACTTTGATGTTGAAAGGCTCCGCCGGAGCAGCCGCACCCGTCAAATCAAGATCGTGATCGACAAACTGCCCCCAGGCGTAGATCCAGGCCGACAGATTCCGCTCGTCCAGTACAACCTCCGTTTCGGCCGAAACCGCGTTGCTGATTTCCCTCGCACTACGACGCCTTTCGCCGCTGGGCGCAGACATTCCGTCGGCATAGGCGGCGTTACTGCGGCGCAATAAAGCCTGGCCTGGCGCGCCCCAGGTGGGATTCTGGAGATTATTGTCCGCGCCGGAAGGGACTTGGGCCATTGCGGGCGCAGAGACGAATAGCAGTACGACACTCCACATGCGATTAACGAATTTCATCAAATTGGTCCTCTTGTTGGCAAGATTTCCCCCTGTCTCCATGGCAGGCAGTGCGAGCTTGCGAGGTGAGCCACGATTGCCCTGTTGCGAAGCGCGCAATAGATACAGGCGAAGGGCTTCAACCAATGCAATAGGGGGGCAGTTAGCCAAATATGCTCGAAGGCCCAGCGCCTGACGCGACATGGCCTCTCCTCCGTGCAATGGTCGTGGCGGCCCCATGCAGCGCGCGACCCACTCAACTGCAACAGCACAACGAAGAGAGAGTTCCAGTTCCCCTTCGTCAATCGACCACCGTAGAGGGCGGTGTGGCCGTTGTCAAGCAGTTTTCAAATAATGTATGAACGATATCGTCATACACCGATGTACAATCATCATCCACCGCCCCTCTTCAGAGCGGCCCATCGCGCGAAGCTTCTGGACATCTGTTGACTAGCGAGGCGCGGTAACGTCCCTCAATGCATTGCCAAAATGGGTGTCGCTGGTTCTCCCCCCTGTCGGCAACCTCAATTTATCCTCAGAAAACTGGGGGGGTACCGCTTTTGTCCCCCCCTCTACTACTTCCGAGATGAAATTGTCTCGACGGGGCGGACTCTGCGTGAGTACAAGTACGCACGCGTTAGCTGTCGCTTGCGTTCCAAGCGTTAATCGCGCGCGCTTCGGGCTGGGGATAGCATGAGCCGCGCGCCCCTGGCTAGCACTAGAGATACCGCTCCAAGTGGCTGCGGCTGGCGGGGTCTAGTTCGCGGACGTCGGGGATCAGGTAGCGAATCCCTTCGCCGTCGAAGACCAAGGCCCGGTGGTTGGCAAGTCGGTGGACGTCTTCGTAGGCGCTGAGCACAAACTTGCGCGGGCCGCGGTCGGTTTCGACTTCCCACTCGCACGGCTCGATGCGGCCCGAGACTTGGACGATCCGGCGAATCACCGGCAAGAACTCGCGCCGCGCAAGCTCCTGTTCCAGCACGCTCCTTTGAGCGACGGGCAATTCGGCCAGGTCTGGGACCAAGAGCAGTTCGTGACCCGTGGCGCTGATGATGGCCACCATGTGCATGGGATCGGTGATCGGGAATGCCCGGACCACGCTCACCTCCGCGTGCTGCTGGCCGGCGGCGTCGATGAACGTCAGCCGGCCCCAGGGGTCGTTGCGGAGGTCAAAGGCTGGGTTCGATAGTGATTGGGTCATGAGAGTCGTCACAGCGGAGCCGAAGTCGTGAGAGTTCGGGTAATCGGGAATTGGCGTCTGAAGTCTTACGAGTTCAGCTACAAAGGTGTTAAGGTGTTTCCGCTAGCTCATCGGCTGGCGTCGCGGAAGGGACGGGATCGGCCGCTTGTTGCGTGGCTGTCCGCAACTGGGCCTGATAGAGCCGCATGTAGGTGCCGCTATGCGCGAGCAAGTCATCGTGGCGGCCTGTTTCCGTGATCTGTCCGTCTTCGACGACCACCAAGCGATCGGCACGGCGAAGCGTGCTGAGGCGATGCGCGATGGCGAACGTTGTCCGGCCACGAATCAGGTTGTCCAGCGCCTGCTGAATCAGCCATTCGGTTTCGGTATCGACCGACGAGGTTGCCTCGTCGAGAATCAAGATCCGCGGATCGATCAACAATGCCCTGGCGATCGAGATTCGCTGGCGTTCTCCGCCCGAGAGAGTTTGTCCGCGCTCGCCGACAAGAGAGTCGTAACCGTCGGGCAGCTTGAGGATGAACTCATGGGCGTGGGCTGCACGGGCCGCCGCCACGATTTCCGCCCGGCTGGCGCTGGGTTTTCCGTAGGCGATGTTTTCGGCGATCGTCCCGAAGAACAAGAACGGATCTTGCAGCACGATGCCTATGTTCTGGCGATAGTCGGCAATGCGGTAGCGGCGGATATCGGTGCCGTCCACCAGGATGGCGCCTTGCGCAACGTCGTAGAACCGGCAGATCAGATTGATCAGCGTGCTCTTGCCGGCGCCGCTGGGGCCGACCAGGCCGATCAGTTCGCCGCTTTTCACGGAAAGGCTGATGCCTTTGATGACGGGTCGCGAGCCATATTGAAACCAGATGTTGCGCAGTTCAAGGTCGCCGCGCACCCGGCCCGCGGGAACTGGATCGCTCGGTTCGCGCACGCTCGGTTCGCGATCGAGGATTTCAAAGATGCGATGGGCCGAGGCGGCGGCACGTTGCGTCGAGGCCACCATGCGGCTCATCGATTGCAGCCGGCCATAGAAGCGGCTGATGTAGGTGACGAAGGCTATCAGCACACCCAGTAGGATCTCCCCCTGCACTACGCGCCAGGCGCCGAAGAGCCACACGACCAGCAGTCCCAGATCGGTCAGCAAAGCGATCATCGGTTCAAAAAACGACCACACGCGATTCACCCGGTTGTTCACAAGGCGGACGTGTTCGTTGCGTTCGCTGAAGCGCTCGATCTCGCGCTTCTCCTGGGCAAAGGCTTTCACGACACGGACGCCTGGAATGGTGTCGGCCAGGACGCTGATCATTTCCGCCCAGGCGGCATAGCCTTGTCCAAATCCCCTACGCAGTTGGTGGCGAACGAGTTGAATCATCCAGGCAATCAACGGCAACGGCAGCAACACGACTAGTGCCAACAGAGGATCGATCCAGAACAGCACGACGGACGTCATCAAGAAGACAAACACATCGGTGACAAAATCGACCAGGGAGACCGACATGAAGTTGCACAGCCGATCGGAGTCGCTGCCGACGCGAGCAATCAGGTCGCCCGTTCGCTTGCCGCCGAAAAACTCCAGCGACAGCCGTTGGAGGTGCGTGTAGGTTCGATCGCGGAGGTCGGCCGCGATCCGCTCGCTGACAAAGGCCAACACATAGGTGCGGGCCCAGGAAAGGAGCCAGGCAACGACGGCAGCGGCTGCGAAGCCGCCGAGATACCAGTAGACGAGCTGGAAATCGGCCGGTTGGCCGCCGATGCGCGGGGTCAACACGTTGTCTACCAGCCCCATCGTCAACAACGGGGGCGCCAGGCCGGCCGCGGTGCCAGCCATCGTCAGCAACAAACCGAGGAGAATGAGTCCCGCCCGTGGCCGAGCGAACTGCGCCAAAGCCAAGAGCGATCGCGCGACGGGGGCCACGGCAGCGGGCGCACAGTCTGGACACTCGATTTCGTCCGCCGCCAGTTGCCGCCCACAACTAGGGCAAATGCCACCGCCGACATTGTGCAGCGCCGCCCCGGACGGATCGATCGTGGATTCAAACACTCGGGCCAACGCGGCGGCCGAAGCGGCCCGTGCCGGGGTATAACGCCAATAGGCCAACCGCCGCTCTGGCCCCATCAGTTCCAGGATGCCCACGCCTGCTTCATCGTGAATGACCAGTTTCAGAGCGGTGTTAAGTTGCCACGCACCCCAGGCGGCCGAAGCTTCCGCGCCGCCGAAGCCGGTGCCGATCAGGCGATGATTCGTCAGAACGACCAGCGCCGGCGCGAAGGTGAGATCCGAGTTCAGGTCGGTCTGAAACCAGGTTTGGACGGTTTCTTCCGGGAGCAATTGGGCATCGACGGCAGCCCGCCAAGCCTCGGGCAGGGTACCGCTGGGGGGCGCAGTTCGTCGTTCCGAGGGTGTCACGTGCGTGGCCGAAACACAGAAAAATGCCCGCAGAAACCACCCATTAGAGGGGTTTTTGTCGGGTGGGTGGTGGGCTGTCCAATGACTGGCAAGTCTACGACTTGTCTTAAGTTAGGACAAGCGAACCTCTAGGCGAGGTTACCAGCAATCTTATCACAATCGTCCTAAACCCCCTGGAATTCCCGGTTTTTCAGTCAATAATGGGAAGCTACTATTACTCAATTGGGCAGGGATGCTTTCTTTCCCTCGTTGCGCGCCAATAATCAACGGGTGCGGCGGTGCTATGAGTGACAGCAGTGACGGCATCCAAAATTCCGGCAACTCAACAATATCCTTTGATGCATTTTCAGCGTAGTATTGTTGAGAGAACTTTTGCGGCTTGGACATTGACGCGCTGGGGAAATGAGACGGCAAGGATCGGGCACAAAAGCGACCGGGACGGATCAAGTTGGTCGAACAGCACGGCGATAATCTAATGGCTGCACATCTTCCATTCTGTTGGGATGGTCACAATGTTCTTGTGGCCCATCATATGATCCCTCTGGCGAGCAATCGCATCTTTCACAACCGGTTATTACCGGTGGAGCGTGATCCCGTAGGACCACCGTAACGGCCTCGGACCACTATTGCTCCCACGAGGCCCACGGGAACCAAGCGCGCCGAATCAGACTCCCCAGTATTTTTAGTCGCGGCTCGCCTGAATCACGCAATCCTCGATAGCACCAGGCAAACAGTATTAACGAACACAGCGCCGACTAGCACCCGGTCGCACCATAAATCTACGGACGATTCGCGCAAGGCAGCGCGACGCACCGCAAGGGAGAGGCAACACGAGAGGCGGAACTATTGCGCAAGCGGCTCAGAGCCATCAGGGGCTGGAAGGCCGATCGCGCAACACTGAGGAACAGATGCACATCATTAAGAGGCTTACACTTCGCGGTCACAATATCTGGTCGGGCGCGCCGATGCTGGAAGGTTGGGTCGATCTGGGCCCCCACGCGGCTGAACTTGTCACCAACGCAGACGACTTGATTGGCCAGATTCTGAGCCGGCTTCCTGCCGACACTCTCGATGCGGCTGCGTTGACGCGCGGCTGCTCCGAGCGGCTTCGCAACGGCATGACTTTGGCCGAAGCCGTGGGAGAATTGGCTTTATTGTTGAACCGGCTGGCCGGAGGCGAAGGTCAACGCCTGGCTTTTCAAGCGGCAAATCAACCGGGCGTGTGGAAGATCGCCATGGAATGCACCGACCACGAGGCGGCCGAAACTGCCCTGGCCGCCGCACTCGATCTGTTGACGGCCTCGCTGGAAGATCGCTCGCTGGAATCGCCGCAGCTCGTTGCCGAGTTGATGACGCTCGTCTCGCAGACACGCCCGAACGTGGAAGCGACAGCGCTCATGGAAGCGGCCCGCGCCCGTCATATTCCGGTGCAGGCCATCGGCCACAGCAACGATTTGCGGCAATTGGGGCACGGATCGAAACAGCGCCGCGTCCAGGGCTTGCAGTCCGATGCTACGTCCGCCGCCAGCGTAACCATGGCCGCAGACGCGCGAGCTTGCCGCAAGCTGTTGGATTGCCTTGGGATCGGCTACGTTGACGCAGAGGATGTGGAACCCGGCATGTCGCAATATCGACTGTATATCGTGGCCGATCGGCTGGTGGCCGCCGTGGTGGTGGATCCAGTGGGAGCGCAACAGACTGAAGTGACATCGCTGGTGCATCACACCGTGGTTAGCCAGGCCCGCGAATTGGTTCGCGCGCTCGGTGTGGCGGTGGCCAGCGTGGCGATTGCCACGCGTGACATCAGCCAGCCGTTGGCCCAGGCCGACGGTGGAATCATGGGTGTCGAGGCAGGGTCTGGCTTGTCGGCAGGATCGTCGCCGGAACTTGTGCGACGACTGGCAGACGCAGTCTTGGAAAGTGCGTACCCCGCCGGGGCATCGGCCCGCGTGCCGATCGTCGCGGTCACCGGGGTCAATGGGAAGACAACCACCACGCGTTTGATTGCCCACATCCTGGGTGTGACCGGCCGGCCCGTGGGGATGACTTGCACCGATGGCATTTTTATCGGCGGCGAGCGGGTCAGCAGCGGAGATTGTGCGGGTCCGCAGAGCGCCCGGAATGTGCTGAGCCACCCGCGCGTGGAAGTGGCTGTGCTTGAGACGGCGCGTGGTGGCATCCTGCGCGAAGGCGTAGGCTTCGACCGTTGCGACGTGGCGGTAGTGACCAACGTGGGCGAAGGCGACCATCTTGGGCTGGGGGATATCACCACCGTCGAGCAGTTGGCCCGCGTTAAGCGGACGATTGTCGAGGCAGTCGGTCCCAATGGCGCCGCGGCGCTCAATGCCGAAGACCCGCTGGTCTTGGCCATGGCCCCGTTCTGCCCTGGGGCGATCATCCTGTTTGCCGTGGATGCCACCCATGAGGCGATTGTTTCCTGGCGGCAAGGTGGTGGCCGGGCGGTGATCGTCCGCGACGGTGCGATTGCCGTGGCGGAAGGAGATCGCGAGTTCCCGTTGCTCTCGCTGGATAGGATTCCGCTGACGCATCAGGGGCGGATCCGCTTTCAGGTGGAAAACGCGCTGGCGGCAGTAGCAGCCACTTGGTCGCTGGGTATTCCGGTCGAAGTCATCCGGACCGGATTGGAGACGTTTGTTCCGTCGGCCGATCTGGTGCCGGGACGGTTCAACCTTCTGGACGTCAACGGCGCGGCGGTGGTTTTTGATTATGGCCACAACGCCACGGCGCTACGGGCCATTCTCGAATCGCTGAAGCAATTCCCGCACGAGCGACGGTTGTGCGTCTATTCGGCCGCCGGCGACCGGCGCGACGCCGACTTGGTCCAGCAAGGAACGATGATCGGCGATGCCTTCGACAACGTGGTCCTCTATGAGGATTACTACATGCGAGGCCGTGAGCCGGGTGAGATCATCGCCCTGTTCGGCCAAGGGCTGCAAAGCGGCAAACGGGTTAAGGAATGGCGCGGCGTGCAAGGGTGGACCGCGGCCTTGGAGGCAGCGCTTCAGTGGCTCCGCCCCGGCGATCTGGCGCTGATTCAGGCCGACACAATTGATTCCGCGGTGGCCTACATGAAAGAGCACCTCGGCAGCCATCCGACGACCCGCGAGGTGACGCTCAAGGAGGTGTTGTCCAGCGGCGGATCCGCCCAGGCAGTTCAGACTGCGGAGCCTGCGGTGCTGGTCAGCGGAGTGCCTGTGGCCGCACCGGCCGAGAACCGGGTACTCACGCACCCGTAGGGACAGTTTCTCCACTGATCCACCGAGGGCACAGAGAAGAAAATGACGAATGTCGAAGTCCGAATGACGAATGAAATCTCAAGTTAAGCCATGGTCATTCGTGCTTCGTCATTCTGATTTTTCCTCTGTGTTCTCTGCCTCTCTGTGGTGAATACCCTTCTGTGGAACGTCAAGTTCCTCGCACGTTCCGTACTTTCGCGCTGCTGCCTGTCTGCTGAGCGCTGCTAGGGAGCGCTAAGTTCTCTTAGCGCTTTGCGAATTCTCCTTTACGTTTTGTTAAGTCCCTTGAACAATCGCCGCGCCTCCTTTACGCGGGCGTTACTTTTTTTGGCAAATCGTAAGTTCTTGCGGGGCCTAGGTTAACAGTTCAGGATTCTGAACGTCTCCGTGCAGAAATCGTTACAACCGGCACAAGACGTGCAAACGGTACTTCGCCGATGCCAACGCGGATGTCTCGAGCGCCGTGGAGGCTAACCGGAGCGACGACGTAGTCGCACGGGCTGCATTTTTTGCCACGTGAAAGAGGGTTGTTCAGTGAAAAGTTTCGCCATGCACGTTTGGAAGGAAGAGGAAGGATTCCTCACTTTTGAATGGGTTCTTCTAGTAACTTTGCTGACGATTGGAATTGTCAGCGGCGTCGCGGCTGTTCGCGATGCGACGATCGACGAATTGGGAGACGTGGCCCAGGCCATGTTGAGCCTCGACCAGTCGTACACGATTGACGATCCGCTGCACATTGCCGTGCATGCCAGGACGACAACTGCCGCGTCGGATTCGCGGTTCCGGGACCGAATTGTCGGTTTCCGGCATTGCGATCGGACGCACTTTGACGGCCAAGGCCCCCATACCGACTGCAATGCCCACGGTAGTGGGTTTGGCGGCGGTGGCTACGGCGGCGGATTCTGACGCTACACGGGGTTCCCACGCCGGGGGTTCGTCCTCTGGCCTGGGTTCCCCAAAGGGTGTGGCGTGTGACGGATTACCAGCGTTTTGCAAAAGGCTACGGGTTTGACGGTGCCTACCGTGTGTGTGTGCCCAGGCGCGTGTCGGACCGATGGATGCAGCGTGGCGAAGCAGGATGCCTCCGCGGCTTGGCTTAGCGGCTAAGTCGCGGGGGATCCTCGCCCGCCATTTTCTTTTTCGGGGATGCTCTCCCGAGTAGGTCAGGCTGTTGCCTGACGCTTCACAGAAGTGGGATGGGAAAAGGCCGGCGTAGCGATGGCCTCATCGTGATGCGATCCGATCGTCAGGCAACAACCTGACCTACCCTCCCTAACTATTATTCCGGCGCTCTATTTTCTATACGCCGGCACGATTCATTTCCGAAACATTCTCCGTTTCGGACAACCGCTGGCGCCAAATCTGTGACGCAGCGCAAGTCATTGCCAGGTCTTGGCTAACGCCCAGTTCCGAGGCTTTCTCGCACGTTCTCTTAAGGCTCTTGGTACGCAAGCTGCATAGTACCGGCCCAACCATGCTGTCTACCCAGGGCACACACACATTGGGTAGCGGCCGGATGCCGCAGTGTAGCGGCAACCGTGGAATTTTCCGTAGCCACGCTGTAAGGAGTTTTTTTGTGAAGAAGATTGCGCTTGCCATGTGGAGTGAAGATCAGGGCTTCCTGACCTTCGAGTGGATTCTGTTGGTCACCCTGCTGACCATCGGCATCGTCAGCGGCATTACTGCCGTCCGCGACGCCACCATCGATGAACTGGGCGACGTCGCTCAGGCTATGTTGAGCCTCGACCAGTCGTACACCATCGCAGGCGGTCTGCGTGTGGTGGTCCACGAGACGGGCGATGCCTCGACCGGTTCGGATTCGAACTTCGGCGACCGGGTATTCGGGTTCAGCCACTGCGGACGCACGTCGTATGACGGCCCGCCGGCCACCGATTGCAACCCTGTCAATAACTAACAACGTCACGGCGGGCAAAAGGCTCGCAGCGTGGTGAAGGACTACGGCCGCGGTACGGCGGATAATTCCGCCGTACCGCGGGCCTTTCCTGAAATATCTTTTCTCAAGGAACCTGCTGTGTCCTGCAAACTCTTGCTGCAACGCGCCTGGCGCGAAGACCAAGGATTCATGACCTTCGAATGGGTGTTGCTGTTGACGCTCCTGGTAATCGGTGTCGTGGCCGGGCTGACCGGCGCACGCGACGCCATCATCGACGAACTGGCTGACGTTTCGGAAGCCGTCGTCCACATCGACCAGAGCTACAGCATTGCACCGTTTACGGATACGTGTAATGGTCAGGGAGAGCCGGTCAATGCACCGGGCTTCTCGTTCCAAGACTCGCTGCCGGCCATCGATCGTTGTGGCCGGGTGAGCGCACCTTCGGGGCAATAGTCGCCGGGGCAATCGTTATTGAGGAATACTTCGTGAATACGCTCAGTCTGTTCTTTGTCGCCGGCGTGGCCCTCTATGTGGGCTTGGCCGCGGTGATCGACATTCGGCAACATCGCGTGCCGAACTACTTGACCGTTCCGGCCGCCTTGGCCGGTTTGGCGTTTCATTGCTTCGCACCTGGCGGCTGGGGACTTGGGGTGTCGCTGGCCGGTTTCGCCGTCGGATTCGGCTTGTTGCTCTTGCCGTGGCTCTTTGGCGGCGGCGGCATGGGGGACGTGAAGTTGCTGGCCGCGCTGGGAGCCTGGTTGGGCCCGATGCTGATGTTGGTGGCATTTGCCCTGAGCATCCTGACGGCCGCCTTGCTGGCCCTAAGCGTTCTGACCTGGGTGGTGGTGACGGCCGGCTTTCAGAAAGCACAGCGCAACTATCTCGGTGGACGGATTGGAAACATACAACAACCGCAATCAGACGAACCACGGACCCGTCGGCACCGGCTGTTGCCGTTTGCAGTGCCGGTGGCCTTGAGTGTCTGGTCGATGCTCGCCTGGATGGTAGTCCAGGGGAGACTGTAGACACAGGCGAGCGGGGGGCGTAAGCCCCCTGTTGAAGAGGACGCGCGAAATCCAATGTTACTGAACAACTTAAAAAATAGCGTAACGGATCAGTGGGTCGCGCCCGGCATCCGGTGCCAACGGGTGGCTTACGCCCCCCGCTCGCCAAGAGAAGTGCGGCGCCGACGGGGGATGCTCTCGGTCGAGTTAGTGCTGACGTTGCCGATCCTCTTGATGGCGGTCGTCGGCGCGGTGTTGTTGAGCCAGATGCTGATGTCCTATCAGGCGGTCAGCGCCGCAGCTGGTAACGGAGCTCGCGAAGGAACGATGCCGGGCGCCACGGCGCTGAGCGTGCGAGAAGTAATATTGCGGAGTGTTGCCGGTTGGCGATTGGCCACCGACCCCAACGATGTGGCAGTAGCGGTTCGAGTCAATGGCGTGTCGCTTTCCGATGATCCGGGAGCGTTGGCTGCTTCGGCCACCTGCGATGAGATCTCGGTCACCGTCAAAGTAGACACGGTCAAAGCAGTGCCGGACATGCTCAAGGCGTTTGGATTGTCCATCGCCGGACAGAAGCTGGAAACAACAATTCGGATGCGAAAAGAATAGTAGGGGACTGTCCCAATTTTTGGGAACCAAAAATGGGACTGTCCCCTTTGCTCCCCAATCAACAACGATCGGCAACCTAAGGAGTTCGTCACGTGAAACGCATCAGTCCCGGTACCGTCACTTTGGCGATTGTGGCCATCTTGTTCGGCCTCGTCACCGCCTACTCCATCCGCCGCTACTTGTCCGATTCCGGCCCGCAGGGGGTGGAAGTGGTGGTGGCCAAGTTCAACCTGCCGCGCTTCGCCCGGCTTCAGGAAGCCAACCTGGAAGTCGTTCGGATGCCGGCGACCAAGGTGCCCGAAGGCTCGATCCGCACCGTCGGCGCCGCCGTCTCCCGCCTCGTCGAGACGACCGTCGCAGCGGGACAACCCGTGTTGCAAAGCAGTCTGTATCCCATCGACGGCGAACCTGTCATGTCCGACAAGATCCCGCCAGGAATGAGGGCCGTGACGATCTCCGTCAACGAAGCGGCGGCCTTAGCCGGCGTGTTGCTGCCGGAATCGAACGTCGATGTGATGATCACCGCCAACGGAAACCATCCCGATTTCCCCGGCAATGTCACCGCCACGCTGGTGCGCAATGTGAAGGTTCTGGCCACGAGCCAGCAGCGGCATCGCTTTTCGGAGAACAGTGCCCGTCCGCTGCGAACCATCACGCTGGCCGTCACCGCCGAACAGGCCAACAAGCTGATCCTAGGCCAGCAGTATGGCCAACTCAGCGTCGCCTTACGGAGCGGCCACGATGGCGAAATTGCCAGCGCTGGCAACTCGGCCAATCTGGTCAGCCCCCGCGAACTGCTGGGTTTGCCTCCTGCCCGGCGCGGCCTGCCGATCAAGGCGCAGATCTGGCGCGGCACGAGCATGTCGGAAACGACCTTCCAGCCAGAACTGATCGATGAGGCAGAGCAAGCCACCGTGGCGGCGGAGAACTCCCGCCAGACAATGCCGACGAGCATCGGGTTGATTCCTCCGAGGACGCACTGATGTGCGTGTTTAGCGGCGTGGGCACCGCCCCGCGCTTTTGGGGACGGATAGTGACACATGAATAATGTTCAACGGCCGCAGCGAAGAAAAACGGCGAGCGTTGCTCGCCCGCTAAACATGCGCCGGCGGGGAGCGATCGCGCTGTTGTTCATGGTTTTCATGGTCATCTGTGTTCTGGTAGCTGCCTTGGCAATCAACTGGTCCTATCTGGTGACGGTGCAACGCCACATGCGGCAGGTGGGCGATGCTATGGCTCTGGCCGGCGCGGCCGTGCTGCCGGACGAGGGACTACTTCGCGATCAGCCAGCCGACCAAACCGATGACCGGGACGCCGCCCTGGCTGAAGTCGAACGACTTCGCCTCGCCAATCTCCGCGGAGTCGCCAAGCCGCTGGCCATCCACGAAGACGACGTGACCGTAACACCAGGACGTGTACCAAATATTGCAGCCCGGCTGGGAGACCGGCAGTTTATCGAGTCACCTCCCTACAACGCCGTGCGGATCGACATTCTGCGCCGCCGTGATGGAGCGCACCCTGTGACGCACCTGATGAGCGGAATCGCTGGCGCCGAACCGGTAGACGTGCCCGCCTCCTCCATTGCAGCTATTGACGATCAACTGATCGGCTTCCGCCCGACCGCTCGCGCCACTGCCCCGCTGTTGCCCCTGGCCATTAGCGAAGCGGCCTGGAACAATCGCACCGACCAGGACACCAACGGCATTCGCGAAGCCGTGCTGCGGCTGCGCACAGGCGATCCGGCCAGTGTTGCCGAGGCCAATGGAGCAGTCGTTGATTTTAGCTCCGTGGCGGTGGACTGGGCCCGCATTCACAATCAGCTTGCCGGCGGCGTGCGCCGCGATGAGCTTGTGGACGGGCGACTTGGCCCCGTTGGGCCGGGTGGTTCTTCACAACCCGCTCCGCTGGCTCTGCCCGCCGTGCTACAAACTCCCAACGATGCCGAGACCCAAACACTCGTGCAATTGCTCAATGAAATTGCCACCAGTCGCGACCCGCGACGGGCCATACCCATGTTTCGCAATTACGATGCCGGTAAAGCTGAAGTGATCGGCTTCGTTGCTGTTCGCGTGCTCGGAGCCGAAAGCGAATCGCAAGGATCCACGGCGCCGCCGCGATTGAAGGTCGTGCTCGAACCTTGCCACCTGATTCATGCCACCGCCTGGACCGATGCGGCCGTGGCGCTGCACAACCCTTACATCTTCAAACTTCGCCTGCTGCAATAGTGCGGCCGGACCGATTGCCGGAGCGAGAGAACTATGATGATCGACCGACCAGATCGCCACTCCTTCGAGGAGTACGCCGACGAGCCGTCTTCGTCTTCGGCCGCCACTGGCACCGAAGCGGAGTTTCAGCGGCTCAAGACGCGTGTCCATCGCGAATTGATTGAATCACTCGACCTGTCGCGGATCGGCGAAATTGACGATTCCCGGCTCCGCAGGCATGTGCGCGGATTGGCCGAGGGGATGTTGCGCAATCGTCAGGAGTTGCTCTCGGCACGGGATGAGGAGCGGCTAGTCGATGAGCTGATGGCCGAATCGTTTGGCCTCGGCCCGCTAGAGCCCTATCTGCAAGATCCGGACGTAACCGACATCCTGGTCAACGGCCCGTATGAAGTGTTCGTCGAGCGTTTTGGACGCCTGCAAGAAACCAACACGGTATTCGCCGACGAAGAACACCTGATGCAAATCATCACCCGCGTGGTTAGCCGCGTGGGTCGTCGGATCGACGAGTTGTCGCCGATGGTCGATGCACGATTGCCGGACGGATCGCGTATCAACGCGATCATTCCGCCGCTGTCGCTCTCCGGCCCGGTGTTGTCGATCCGACGCTTCGGCCACAAACCGCTCTCCATTGACGACCTGCTGGAGCATGGCTCGGTCGCACCCGAGATGGTCCACTTTCTTCGTGCGGCCGTCGAGGGGCGCATCAACCTGATGGTCAGCGGCGGCACCGGCAGCGGCAAGACGACGATGCTCAATGCTCTGAGCCGGTTCATTCCGCGCGGACAGCGTTTGGTCACCATCGAAGACTCGGCCGAACTGATGCTGCAGCGAAAGCATGTCGTGACGTTGGAAACACGACCCGCCGGCACGGAAACCACCGGCGAAGTGACGCAACGCGATTTATTGCGAAATGCTTTGCGTATGCGTCCCGACCGGATCGTGATCGGCGAAGTCCGCGGCCCGGAAGCGCTCGACATGCTCCAGGCGATGAACACCGGCCACGAAGGTTCACTCACCACGATCCACGCCAACGACGCTCGCGACGCGCTATCGCGGCTGGAAGTGATGGTCAGCATGGCTGGCTTCGAGTTGCCGGCCACCGTGGTGCGCCGCTATGTGGCCTCGGCCATCACGCTGGTGGTCCATCTCGCCCGGCTCCAGGGTGGAGCCCGCCGAGTGATGCGAATCTGCGAGTTGACCGGCGTCGATGACGGCGACTACGCAATGCAAGAGATTTTCAGCTTCAAGCAGCAAGGTGTGGACGGCACCGGGATGGCCATGGGCGATTTCCACGCCACCGGCAATGTGCCGAAGTTGACAACGCGCCTGGCCGAAATGGGAATCGATCTGCCAGCCAGTCTCTTTGCTGCCCGTAAGCTCGAAGCCAAAGAACATTGAACCCCTCATCCCTAACCCCTCAACCCTAGCCCCTACTCCCCATGATCCTCGTCGTTCTCGCCATCTTCGCCGCTACCGCTACTGCCGCGTTGGCCGTCGGATTTACGGTTCGTGATCTCGCCGCGCGCAAGGCCGTCGCGGGAGAGGGAAACCTGGAACTGGAAGAGATTCCGCCGATCGCTCTCGAACGGCAGGTTCCGCAGGGGCATGTGGATCAGTTCTTCCATCATTTGCTGGAACGCACCGGCAGCCGGATGGAAGGTTCGCTGGCCGCGGCCATTGTCGCTGCCTGTGCGCTGTTGGGTTGCGGACTTCCACTGATTATCTGGGATAGCCTGCTGGGTGCTGGTATTGGCCTGGTCGTGGGTGCGTCGCTGCCAATTCTGTTTTGGCAAATCCAGGCTTATCGCCGGTTTCGGGCAATCACGCGTGAGCTTCCCGACACGCTCGACCTGCTCGCCGACGCGGTCCGCACCGGTCGCAGCTTTGAGCACGCCGCGGCAATGGTGGCATCGGATACCAAAGGTCCGCTGTCGGAAGAGTTTGAATACTGTGCCGCTCAGCTTCGGCTGGG
>JAIOPX010000398.1 GCA_021413705.1 Planctomycetota bacterium
GGGCCATCAAAGCATCAAGTAGAATCAAAACCTACTTGCGGCACAGCAGCAACGCTACGGGAAAGTCCGCGAGAATGTCGGCGACCGTAATGCCAACGCTTTTCTGTTCGTTGCCCATTTCATGTTGAGTGCCGCTGAAAAAGTCTGTCAGGGTATGTCCAGCCGTAGAGAAAGGCAGATGCAGGATGGTGTCGCCCCAAATTTCCGACCCCATTGGCAGGGACGCCGTTTCTCCGAGCAGGGCATGAATCAGGCGCGGAACCATGACGACAGCGTATTGATTCTGCCAACGCCGAACAAAGCCGAAGACATGCCGCGCACGGCTACCGGTAAACTCCAGCGGCAAATAGTCTCCTGAAGCAAACAGTTCAGGATGCTCCCGCCGGCAGTGAAGCGCGATACATGTCACATATAACTTGACACGACCGTCTTGGGGTTGGGCCAGCATTGGCTTCGTCCACGCTCGACGTGAGCCGTCTTGGCGTGGGATTTCAGGCCGCACATCCTCTAGCAACTTCTTTCGGGCGTCATAGTTCACGGGCCGGCGATTATCCGGATCGACCAGGCTGAAGTCCCACACTTCTGTACCCCGGTAGATGTCGGGCACACCGGGCGAGGTTATTTTCAGGAGGGTCTGGGCCAGGGAATTGAGCATCCCGCAGTGACTGATGCGGCGCACCAGAGGCAGCAACTCGGTGATGAATGGATTGTTGTCGTGATCGCTGAGGATCGAGGCCACGAATTGCTGCATGGCGTCGTCATATACCTGATTGGGATTGATCCAACTGGAATGCACTTTGGCCTCGTGGAGCGCTTTGACCATGTATTGCTGGATGCGGCTTGTGAAGTCTTGAAACTCCTCGGCGGAGTAGGGTTCCAAAGGCCACGCGCCCAACAATGTTTGATAGAGCAGGTACTCCTCGTTGGCATCTGGAATGGACGCGTTGTCCACCTGTTGCCCGTGTTGTTGGTTGAGTTGCCTGAATTGAGCCAGCGCCGCCTGCCACTGCTCGGGCATCTCGGACAAGACATTGAGCCTGGCCCGGACGTCTTCGCTGCGCTTCGTATCGTGCGTTGTTGTGGCGGACATGGCCAACGGCCATTGAGCTTGCCGATCGCTCTGATAGCGATGCAACTCGGCCGGGGTGACGCCGAATCGGCTGGGGTCGCCCCCTACTTCGTTCAGTGGCAGAAGGCGGTTGTAAGCATAGAACGCGGTGTCTTCCATTCCTTTGGCCATCACCGGGGCTGTGACCTGCTCAAATTTGCCGACGAACCGCCGTTGCTCGGCACGATCTTCTTCGGTTGCCGACTCAGGATAGTGAAGCAGCAGCATGTCCTGCACGAAATTGAAGATCGCTGCGCTGATGGCCGGACTGCCAGCCTTGGCCCGCCGAATGGCCGTGTGAACATGCGAGCGGTCGGCATCCTGGACCTGCCCTTCCGCGATATAGGATCGATAGACCGGGAAGCAGGCGATGATTTCACGCAACGCATGGCGCAGCGTGGTGAGGGTGAAATCGCGGGTATAGCGCGTTTTTTGGGCCAAACGGTCCAGCCGGTGAGCCAGCATATAGAGCTCGCTGGCCAAGGACACGCGGAGAATCAGCGATTTCTTTTCGTAAACGATCTCTGCAAATGAATCGGCGTTCTCGATCCAATCGGTGTACAGTTTGGTAAAAGCGTGCTGCTGCATGTCATCCACGAACAGGCCGTTGAGCATGTTCACGAAGTCGTAGCCGCTGGTGCCATCGACGGGCCAGTCATGGCGCAATGCCTCGTGGCTGCCAAGAATCTTTTCGACGATCAGATAGAGGGGGCGTGAGTTCTTGTCGGATGTGACGTCGCCCAGTCGCTGCTTGACGGCTTTGCGCAACGGGAGTTCCAGTTCATTCCAAAGCTCGCCATTGTCAACGGCTTGAGTGTCATAAATATTCCGAGCTTGCGCCATGACGTAAGCACATTGGAGGCGGCGGAGGTATTCATGGGGATTGAACAGGCCATCCGGATGATCGATGCGCAATCCATCCGCCCGGCCAGCTACGAGCAAACTCAGGATCCGCTGATGCGCAGCTGCGAAAACTTCTTCCCGTTCCATGCTCAACGCGGCCAACTCGTTGACGTCGAAGAAACGCCGGTAATTGATCTCATCGGTGGCGACGCGCCAGAATGCCAATCGATAGGGCTGCTCGTCGAGCAATGCGTCTAATCGGTCGAAACTGCGGGGGTCGCCTGACTGACCGTTGAAATGGGCGATGCACTCGCTCACATGACGCTGGATTGCGTCAGAGC
Organism: Planctomycetota bacterium; assembly: GCA_021413705.1. GTDB lineage: Bacteria > Planctomycetota > Planctomycetia > Pirellulales > UBA7805 > JAIOPX01. The sequence continues at coordinate 2,293 of JAIOPX010000398.1, forward strand.
TATCGGTCAACTGTGCCAGGCGGCGTTTGATGACGTCCTTCTCACGTTGCCGCTCCGTCCGCCGGTCAGGATCGTCGTCTTGCGGACCGGGAAGATTCTTTACGGCCGTCAGAATGCTTTGATACTCGACACCATCCGCTGCCGCGTCACCGGCTACTCCCTCCGTTTCCACCAGGCACACCTTCAGTACGCGATCGTACGTGCCAACGTCGATCGGAAAACGGTGGCTGAAATAAGTCACCACCAGCGTTCCCGCCGCGTATTCCAACTGCAACTGCCCCGACTCCAGCACCTTGCCGTACGGTTCGCCGAGAACGGGCAACAGCAGCCTTCCTCGCAATTCGGGCCGGGGAGACGCATCCCACGAAATATCGAAGAATTCGGCGTATTGCGATGCCTCGCCATTTTCCAAGATGTCGTTCCACCATACGTTCTCATTTCCCAAAATCCCCATATGATTGGGGACCGTATCGAGAATAAGACCCATGCCATGGTCGCCCAAAGCCTGTTGGAAAACGGCGTAATCCTCTTCGCTGCCAATCTCCGGATTGAGTTGGCTATGGTCGGTGATGTCGTAGCCGTGCGTGCTCCCCGGTCGAGCTTTGAGAAAGGGAGAAGCATAGACGTGACTGATTCCCAGGTCGCTTAAATAGGGAACCAGCTTGGCGGCGTCTTGAAAAGTGAACTGACCGTGGAACTGGAGACGGTACGTGGCAAGGGGCCGTTTTCGCGCTGCGAGTGTTTGCAGCGTGTGGCTCAGCAGTGCGTCAACTCGTCGTCGAAGTTCCATGGTGCGTCCCATTGGCCCACATGAAGGAGACGGGCCTCGTCATCCCACCGTGGTTTTTTCGCGCGGCGGGGCGCCTGGCCCGATTTGCTTGCGCAGCGCTCCGGCCTGCGCTTCGGACACCGGAGCGGCTTCTTCACGAGATCTGATCCGCCACAGAGCCAGAGAGCGACTTTCCAAGGTGTAATGTTCGTTGGGATCGAGCTTGGCAGGCCCTTCCTCCGGGAGAGCCGTGTCCAGCAGCCGCTCCCAATAATGCTCCGACTTGGCGGCGGGGAGCGTGAAGTCGAGCGGTTCGAAATGCTCATTGAGCAACATGAGCAAAGTATCGCCCACCAACGGCTCTCCCCGATCGTCCACGTCGCCGATCAGATCTCCTGCCAGGCGCAGGCCGATGCCCTGGACGTCACGCGCCCAGGTTTCGTCCGACATCTCCTGGCCATCGGGCGTGAACCAGGAAATATCCTTGATCTCGCTGCCGCGAATGGCGCGGCCTTGGAAAAACTTGCGCCGCTGGAAAACGGGCTGTTCCTTCCAGATTTGCGCCACGCGCCGCACGAAATTCAAGAAGGCTTGTTGCCGCTGATCGAGATCCCATTTGAGCCAACTCAGTTCGTTGTCCTGGCAATAGGTGTTGTTGTTGCCGTTTTGCGTGTGGCTCAGTTCGTCCCCCGCCAGCAACATGGACACTCCCTGCGAGAGCAGAAGCGTAGCGACCAGATTCCGCTTCTGTCGCTCGCGGAGTTCGAGAATGGCCGGGTCGTCGGTCGGACCTTCGGCGCCGCAATTCCAGCTATTGTTGTCGTTCGTGCCGTCCCGATTCTCTTCCTGGTTGGCATCATTGTGCTTTTCGTTATAGCTGACGAGATCCTGCAACGAAAAACCATCGTGGCAGGTGATGAAGTTGACGCTGGCGTACGGCAGCCGGCCACTCCAGGCATAGAGATCGCTCGAACCGGCGAGCCGCGTGGCGAACTCATTGACCGTGCCGCCGTCTCCCTTCCAGAATCTACGCACGCAATCGCGATAACGGCCGTTCCATTCCGCCCAGCCGACGGGGAAGTTGCCGACGTGGTATCCACCCGGTCCAACGTCCCACGGCTCGGCGATCAGCTTCACCTGGCTCAGCACGGGATCTTGATGAATGATGTCGAAGAAGGCCCCCAGCTTGTCCACCTCGAACAATTCGCGGGCCAGTGCACTGGCCAGATCGAAGCGGAACCCATCGACTCGCATCTCGGTTACCCAATAGCGCAGGCTGTCCATGATGAGTTGCAGCGCGCGGGGGTTGTTCATGCGGAAGCCATTGCCGCACCCGCTGAAGTCCATGTAATAGCGGGCGTCCTCGGCCAGCCGATAGTAGCTGGCGTTGTCGATGCCGCGGAACGACAGGGTTGGCCCCATCTGGTTCCCTTCCGCCGTGTGGTTGTAGACCACATCAAGAATCACTTCGATATCGACGGCATGCAGCGCGCGGACCATCATCTTGAACTCTTGCACGCTCTTTTCAGGCGACTGCTGGGAAGAATATCGCACCGCCGGTGCAAAGAAACCGAGGGAGTTGTAGCCCCAGTAGTTCTTCATCCCCTTATCGACCAGATGTCTGTCGTCGAGAAAATAATGCACCGGCAGCAACTCAACCGCCGTCACTCCCAAGCCGCGCAAATGGTTGATCGCCGCTTCCGAGGCCAAGCCGGCATACGTGCCCCGCTTCTCTTCCGGCACGTCCGGGTTCAATTGTGTAAAGCCCTTCACATGGACTTCGTAGATCAGTGATTCGTGCCAAGGGGTACGCGGAGGCCGATCGTCGCCCCAGGTGAAGGCCGTGTCGAGGACGGAAGCCAGCGGCGCGAAAGCCGCATTGTCGCGGTCGTCGAACGATAAGTCTGTCTGGGGATCGCCGATCTTATAGCCCCACACGGAATCGTCCCAGATGAGATCTCGTCCGATCGCCTTGGCATAGGGATCCAGCATGATCTTGTGCGGATTGAAGCGATGGCCGTTAGCCGGTTCGTAGGGTCCGTGGACACGATAGCCATACAACTGGCCGGGTACGGCGTCGGGAAGATAAACGTGCCACACCTGGTCCGTTTGTTCCCTCATTCGGATTCGCTGGCTCTCTTGTTTACTCTCCGCCGAATCAAACAAGCAAAGCTCTACTTTGGTGGCATGCTCTGAAAACAACGCAAAATTTACCCCGGCTCCATCGAAGGTGGCTCCCAAGGGATAGGGTCTACCCGGCCATACTCGCAAACTCATGATGTCTTATCTCCTGAAGGAGTCCATCAAGGGTGGTTCGGATTGTGCTGTTTTCAAGATCAGCAGACACGAAATGCGACTTGCATAACGTGTGCCACGAGAAACGCACGCATTTTTATAGCCGAATGTTACGCACGGCAGAAGACTCCGCAATTGCATTTCACAACCCAAGAGACAGTCAGGGCTGGGATGGAGTCAGCCGTGGTGGAGACTGTGGGACGAGTTCGACGCGCTGCCCGCAGCGTCCGCCTCAAGAAACTCTTTGATCCGTTGGAGGTCATCATCAAGCATCTGCTCCAAGCCGACACCTAGTAGTTCGAGAATTGCTGCACTGGGAGACGAATGCGGCAACGCGAGCTTGAGCTTGAGCGTGAGTACGGTTCCGTGTCCGTCCGGCCCCGCTTCAAAGTCAGCGGCGCCGCTGATCTCAATATCGGACCCAGGAAGCGATCTGAAAGCCAGCAGTTCGCTATCCTGCTGGCAAACCATTTCGGCGTCCCAATGGATCTGCGTGCCCTGGAGTCCTTCCACCATCCAACGTGTGCGACCTTCTTCCATGGGAGCGATTAATTGTAGGTGCCGAACGACCGTCGATAGTTTCTCGGCATCCTGGCAGAATCGAAATACTTCGTCCGTCGGTCGCAGGATATGGATGGCGGCCTCCAAGCTTTCCACGATGTTTATTTCGGAGGTCATCACAATAATCCTCCTGGCTGCTCGGATTGCTGTATATTCCTTGCATTATGGAATGCAAGTACCATACCGCGATTGGAAGAACTCGAGCTTGTCGTCACGGTTGGCGCTCGATTTGCTGAAACCGCATCCTGACCCATTTTGTCGTTACCGTATTGCATCATTGAGCTGGATATGCCTGCCGAGCGTTATAAGCGTCATCTGCCTGTAGGGGCTGAGACTCTGGGAGGGGGAAGTGTTGACTTCCGAATCTGGGCGCCAAAGTGCCAACAGATGCACCTCTGCTTATCGGATGCACAGGAAACCCCGCAATGTCGAGAAGAATATGAAATGTTGGCAGAACCGGGTGGTTACTTTTCAACCACCGTGGCTGCTTGTGAATCGGGTACACTCTACGGATTTCGTCTGAACGGTGCTGAGGCAATACGCGCGGACCCCGCCTCTCGTTTTCAGCCCCAAGGCGTCTTTGGTTGGTCTGAAGTAGTCGATCCCCACAGTTTTCCCTGGTCGGATCAAGCGTGGCAGGGTGTGAAACCCGCCGGTCAAGTGATCTATGAGATGCACGTTGGATCCTTCACCCGAGAGGGAACATGGCGGGCGGCAGCGCAAGAATTGCCCGAATTGGCCCGGACAGGCATGACGCTGCTGGAAGTGATGCCGGTCGCCGACTTCGCGGGCCGATTCGGTTGGGGCTATGACGGAGTTTTATTGTTCGCCCCCGCCAGGCTATATGGCCGTCCCGACGACTTTCGCTTCTTTGTCGATCGCGCGCATGCCGCCGGACTGGGTGTAGTACTGGACGTGGTCTACAACCACTTCGGTTCAGTCGGCAATTATCTGCGGGACTTCAGTGATGACTACATCACGGACGCTTACCCCAACGAATGGAGCGATGCCGTAAACTTCGACGGCCCTGGAGCCGGGCCGGTGCGAGAAATGTTCCTAGCCAATATCCGTTACTGGATCGAGGAGTTCCACGTAGACGGATTTCGTTTCGATGCCACTCATGCAATTCACGACGCATCCACTGAACACATCCTGGCGACCATGACCCGCACGGCGCGTGCCATTGCGAGCCCTCGCGAGATCTTGTTGATCGGAGAAAATGGGCCGCAGGATGTAAGGATGTTTCGCCCCGTTTCGCAAGCGGGCTATGGTCTCGACATGCTGTGGAACGATGATTTTCATCATTCCGCCCGAGTCTGTTTGACGGGCGAAAGTGAGGCCTACTACTCCGATTTTCGTGGTCAGCCGGCAGAGTTGCTCGCTGCCGCCAAGTGGGGATTCCTCTATCAAGGGCAGAGATCGAAGTGGCAGCGCGAACCGCGGGGCACTTCTACGCGAGGCATCCCCGCGGCAAGCTTCATAACGTTTTTGGAGAATCACGACCAGCTTGCCAACTCCGGCGCCGGCAAAAGGCCTTCTGAATTGGCAAGTCCTGGTAAGTATCGCGCCATGACCGCGCACTGGTTGCTGGCGCCGCAAACGCCGATGTTTTTTCAGGGCCAAGAGTTTTCGGCCAGCACTCCATTTCTCTATTTTGCGGACTTCTCTGGAGATGAAGCGGCAGCGGTGGCTAAAGGACGCATCAACTTTCTCTCGCAGTTTCCGTCGCTGGCCACTCCTGAGGCCAAGCAACAATTGCCTGAGCCGAACGATCCTAAAGTTTTTCGCCGCTGCCAACTCGATTTCGGCGAACGAAAGACGCACCACGAATCGTACGCCCTTCATATCGACCTGTTGAAACTGCGACGCGAAGACCCGGTGTTTTCCCGGCAAAGCGCGGATCAGATCGACGGCGCTGAAATGAGTACTGATTGTTTCATCTTGCGGTATTTTGAGGATCAAGGCGACGACCGACTGTTACTGGTCAACTTCGGCCGAGATGTGACTTTTTCTCCCGTGCCGCAGCCACTGTTGGCGCCGCCGATGGGACGGCGATGGGAGCAACTCTGGTCGAGCGAAAGCGTCGAATATGGCGGACGCGGCACTCCCGCGGTGGAAACGGACGACGGCTGGCGGATACCGAGTGAGACCGCCATCGTTTTACGGGCCATCCCTGAGTTGCCGTCAACGCCGCCCCGCACGAAAGGAGCCGACCCTTGAACGCACTTGAGAATATCGTGCGGCGGCCAACGCCAAGCCTATCCCAAGAAGGTCCGGAAGCGGCGTTGGGGCGGGAATGGCTCGTGACCAACGGATTGGGTGGCTACGCCTCGGCAACGATCGCGGGAGCTTGCACACGGCGTTATCACGGGTTGCTGGTGGCAGGTCTACCGTCGCCGTTTGGCCGTTATGTGATGCTCGATCAATTGTCGGCAGAGATCGAACTGCAGGACGGACAGGTTTTGCCGTTGGACCGACAGTCGCTGGAACCCGAGGTCGCTGATCTGCCCCAGGGGATTGTTGCTGAATTCAGGTTGGAGGCGGGGCTGCCTGTGTGGGAGTACGCTCTTAGCGGAGTTCGGCTCGAAAAGCGCATCCTCATGCCGCATTTGCAAAATACGGTTTGCATCGTATATCGCATTCTCCAAGCTCCTCATGCTCTGCGGCTTCGCCTGCGCCCGCGCATGCATTTCCGGCCCCAGGAGTCAGTCCTCAGCGAAAAAGTGCCGCAGTACCATATCTGGTCCAATGCAGAACGACTGGAAGTCACGACCGAATCTGTTCCCCCCTTGCGGATGCGAGTCTCGGGGCCGCGCGAGCCCAAGTTCGGCAATGACCACCAGCTTCTTCGCGTTCACTACGGAACCGAACGGGCTCGCGGCTATGATTTCTTGGGCACTGTCTGGAGTCCTGGAGGGTTTCAAATTGCGCTGAGCATCGGTGAGGAGGTTGCGGTTTGGGCATCTACCGAACGCTGGGACGCCTTTGAAGCATTCGTGCCTGCCGCCGTCCAGGGTGCGGAAATCAAGCGTCGCGTGCATCTTGTGGAGCGCGCGGCCCCCGAGGCGCGGACAGGAATCGGTGCGGAATTAGTTTTAGCAGCCGACCAATTTATTATTCGACCTCACGCCCGGCCGGCGGACGAGGCAATTGCCGAAGCTGCCGGCGAGGAGGCCCGCACCGTGATTGCCGGTTATCACTGGTTCACGGACTGGGGGCGTGACACGATGATCAGCCTGGAAGGTTTGACGCTGGTGACGGGGCGTTTTGATGACGCCAGACAATTGCTGCAAACATTCTCCCGTTATGTGCGCGACGGATTGCTCCCCAACTTGTTTCCTGAAGGAGGGCGCTCCGGTCTGTATCACACGGCCGACGCCACGCTCTGGTACTTTCACGCCTTGTCACGCTATTGGCAGGCAACCCACGATCGAGAAACACTCGACCTGCTCTTGCCGGTCTTGCAAGACATTGTTCAATGGCACATCCGGGGGACGCACTTTGGCATCCACGTGGATCCGGCGGACGGCTTGCTCATTCAGGGCGCCGAAGGATACCAGCTTACCTGGATGGACGCCAAAGTTGACGACTGGGTGGTCACTCCGCGTCGTGGAAAAGCGGTCGAGATCAATGCTCTCTGGTACAACGCATTGCGATTGCTGGAAGGTTGGAATCGCGAAACCGGCAATGAAGCGGCGGCCGGTCACCTGTTTGATCAGGCGGCCCGTGTGCGGGAGTCGTTTAATCGTCGCTTCTGGAATGCCCCAGGAGACTATCTGTTCGACATCGTGGATGGTGAAGCGGGGGATGATGCATTGTTCCGTCCCAATCAGATCTTCGCTGTTTCGCTGGAACATCCTGTGTTGGACTCCGGTCGCTGGGAGGCCGTGGTCAACAAAGTGGCGGCGCAGTTATTGACACCCGTCGGACTTCGCACCTTAGCGCCCGGTCAGCGAGATTACCGTCCCACCTATGATGGCGATCTACGCAGTCGTGATGCCGCCTACCATCAGGGAACTGCCTGGGCATGGCTAATGGGACCGCTCATCGATGCCTGGTGTCGCGTATATCCCAACCAAATTGACAAGGCGGCCGAGTTACTCGCCGGTTTTGAGCCGCACCTGGGAGAAGCTTGCGTCGGGAGCATCAGCGAGATTTTTGACGCGGAAAGTCCCTTCCATCCGCGCGGGTGTATTGCCCAGGCGTGGAGCGTGGCTGAGGTATTGCGCTGCTGGGTGAAGACTCATCAAGCTGCCGGCTCATGATCGTTCACAATGGTCGCTGAGAGACCGGCATCTTCTTTTCCGCCGCATCGCTGTTGCAAGATACGCCCTCTTCTCCGCGCTATTTGTCATTTTGACGGAATTATGCGGTTGCTTATCGACAATGGCACACAAGTTGATGTGTTGAAGAGCGGGCAGGTCATGTGCGTGCGATTTGCGGAGCGCATTTCATTTTTTCCTCACGATTCTCGCACTCTGTGTAAAGTCTGGAACTAGCGATCAGGTCACTTGCCCATGCGATACCTTGCTTTAGCCACTGACTATGACGGAACCTTGGCACATGACGGGCACGTTTCCAAGTCTACGGTGTCGTCCCTGACACGACTGCTCATGTCGGGTCGCAAGCTGATTCTCGTTACGGGGCGGATGCTGCCCGAATTGCAAACGATATTCCCGGACATTGGGTTGTGTGAGGCCGTGGTAGCCGAGAACGGAGCAGTGGTCTATTGGCCGGCGGAGAACCGGGAGACGATTCTCGCCGAAGCGCCACCAGACGAATTCGTAGCGGAAATGAAGCGGCTGGAGGTCGCTCCATTCTCTGTCGGCAAGGCCATCTTTGCGACTTGGCGTCCCCACGAGGTATCTGTGCTTGAGGTTATTCAACGCTTGGGTATTGAATACCACATTATCTTCAACAAAGACGCCGTCATGGTCTTACCAACGAAAGTCACCAAGGCGACGGGATTGGCACACGCACTTCAGGAACTGGAGATCGATGCATCCCAAGTTGTTGGAATCGGGGATGCGGAAAATGATCACGCCTTTCTTGACGCTTGCGGCGTATCGGTGGCCGTGGCCAACGCTCTGCCTGCCGTCCAGGCGCGGTGCGACATGGTTACCTCGCATACTCATGGGGCAGGTGTCGCCGAACTGATTGACCGAATGTTGGCAGACGATCTGCGCAGCTTGGGCTCACGTCAACCTCGCACTTTGCAGCAGCAACGGACCATCGAAACACCCTGAGGCACAGATTATGGACATTCTGGTCATCGATATCGGCGGAACCACCGTCAAACTTTGGCACACGGCCCACGAAGAACACCGCAGGTTCGAGTCGGGCAAGTCACTCACGCCCGAGCAAATGGTCGAGCAGACGCTTGCCGCCGTGCAGGACTGGCAATGGGAAGCCGTCGCATTGGGACTACCCTGCCGCGTCAGCAATGGCCGGCCGATCGAAGATCCGCACAATCTCGGCCCCGGCTGGGTGGGATACAACTTTGCCTCGGCACTGAGCCGACCCGTGCGAATCATGAACGATGCCTCGCTGCAGGCGCTGGGAAGCTACGACGGCGGACGGATGCTGTTCCTGGGATTGGGGACGGCTGTGGGCTCAACTTTTATCACCCTACATTTGATCCTGTCCCTCGATCTGGGCCGTCTGCCTTATGGCAAGGAGCGGCTGTTTGAATTGCTGGGTGACGAAGGGTTTGAAACGTTGGGCACAAAAAAATGGCAAAACATCGTCTTGGACGTTGTGCCCGCGTTGAAAACGGCGCTCATGGCCGACTATGTCGTGCTGGGGGGTGGCAGCGTCAAGAGACTCGATGAATTGCCGGACAGCGTACGCCGCGGACACAACCGAACCGTGGTCGAAGGTGGCCGCAAATTGTGGGAGGAACTTCCCGATCCAACGCAGAACGATTCTTCGGCGTGGATCATCATGTAATCTGTTCTTTTTGAAAAGGAATATGTTATGAACTCGCCCCGCTATATTCAGTCACCCCGGCACGATCCTGTGTGGACCGCCGACGTCAAGATGCCCAAGTTTTCTCCCTTGCAGCAGGACGTGAATACCGACGTATGCATCGTGGGCGCCGGTATCGCTGGGCTCAGTACGGCTTACATGCTGGCCCTGGCCGGCCGCCAGGTTGTCGTGCTGGACGATGGCACGATCGGAGGCGGCATGACCACCTGCACCACCGCTCACTTGGCCAGTGTTCTGGATGTTCGCTATTTCGAGCTCGAACGGGTCCATGGCCAGGGTGGAGTTCGGTTGGCTGCCGAGAGCCACCTGGCGGCAATCAACCGCATCGAGCAGATTACGTCAACGGAAAACATTGACTGCGACTTTGAGCGGCTCGACGGATTTCTGTTTCTTGGCCCGAAGCAGGATAGAGAACTTCTGCAGCGCGAAATGGAGGCCGCAACAGGCGCAGGATTGGCCGTCGAGCTTTTCTCCAGGGCGCCAATGTCGGGATTTGATACCGGGGCTTGCCTGCGATTTCCGCGGCAGGGGCAATTCCATCCGCTGAAGTACCTGGCAGGACTAGCCAAAGCCGTCGAAAAGTACGGCGGGCGAATCTATACGGACACGCACGCTGATCATATCGAGGGAGGAGATGATACCCATGTAATGGCTGGCCAGCACCGCATTAAGGCTGGCGCCATCGTGGTGGCCACGAATTCTCCCATCAATGATCTGGTGGCCATTCATACCAAACAGGCTCCCTACATGACCTATGTGATTGGGGCGCGAGTCCCGGCAGGATCCGTGCCCCGCGCGCTCTATTGGGACATGGAGGATCCCTATCACTATGTGCGGCTTTGCAGAAGCCGGGACGCAGAGCATGAAATCTTGATCATCGGAGGAGAGGACCATAAGACAGGTCAGGCGGATGACACATTAGAGCGACATGCCCGGCTGGAGACCTGGGCTCACGGTCGATTTTCGATGATGGAAAACGTCGAGTTCACCTGGGCGGGGCAAGTCATGGAGTCCATGGACGGTCTCGCATTTATCGGCCGCAATCCGCTGGATGCCGAGAATGTCTACGTCGTTACCGGCGATTCGGGGATGGGAATGACGCACGGCACAATTGCCGGCATGCTGCTAAACGATCTGATTGCCGGCCGACACAACCGCTGGGCTCAGCTCTACGATCCGTCTCGTAAACCTCTTTCCGCTGCGGGCTCGTTTGTCCAAGAGAATGTGAATGTGGCCATGCAGTATTTCCATTGGCTGACGGGAAGCAAGGTGAGTCTCGAGGACATTCCCAACGGTGGTGGCGCCGTCGTTCGCCAGGGTTTGTCCAAGATTGCGGTTCATCGAGACGAAGAGGGCTGCCTGCACCAATGTTCCGCCGTCTGTCCACACCTTCAGTGCATCGTGGAGTGGAACGCCGCTGAGAAATCCTGGGATTGCCCCTGTCACGGTTCGCGATTTGACAAGGAAGGGCACGTCATCAATGGCCCGGCCAATCAAGATTTAGCAAGGATCGACAGTGAGGTCGAAGTTGGCCACGAAGCACCATAAATGCTTCGGCAAGACAATTGTGAGAGCTTCGATCGGAATATCGCGTGTCCACTACTGCTTTTGTTGCACGCCGTTTTGCTTCCGAATGGCCTTGATGGCGTCCGGGTTGTTGTTGATGTACTGGAGCATCTCGTCAAACCCGGCGGCGATCTTCGCGTTCTTCGCAGGCCACGCTTCCTCGGGTATGAACTTCTGGCCGGGATAGATCGTGGCCAGTTTGGGGAGTTTTGCACTTTCCGTCTTGACGGTTTCCAGCGTCTTCTGCAACTTGGGCAAGTCCCCGAAGGCATAGCCATTAATGTGCGAGCCGGCCAGATGATGGAATGCCTTGTTCGCCTGGATGTGCTCGAATGCCGGCGTGCCGATTCCTCCCAGTGCATCAGGCGGAATGGCATCGCGATACAAAAATCCGCGCCACTGGGCCGAATAGAACCAGTAGACGGCCTCGTCCTTGAGGCCCAGGTCGTAAAGCCGGATCGCCAGCACATACATGGCCTCGACCGGCAGCACATCCGACTGCTGTTTCATCTTCGCCGCCAGCGCCGGGATCGTCGCGGCTGTGGCTTCCGTTAGCTCCTTGCTCCACGTTCCAACATCGATCTTCGGCCCTTGGGAGTTGTAGTAGGGGGTGACGAAGACGGGCATCCGCGCCGGTTCTTCGGCATCGACGCCACGGGAATGATTGCAAAAGATGGCCAATGTGACAAAAACTAGTAGGATTCGCATGTGACTTTCTCCTGTGCCAGCAGTATATCATGTTGGAGTACAGACTTTAGCCTGCCTCTCTGAAGCAGCCTGAAGGCTGTACTCCAACGAAGCACACACTTGTAAAATAACTCTCTGAGGATCACCACGATGAAGCGCCTGGCTGAGTTTACCAAGACTACGCTGATCGGTGGAATGCTGGTGGTGCTGCCGTTGTATCTCAGTATTCTGTTGGTCCTGAAATTCCTGCAAGTATTGGCGGGGCTGATGACGCCGGTGACCGAGCATGTGCCAGTGCGGGAGGAGTTTCGCCAGTTGTTAGTGTGGACCGCCGCCATCGCCGTCTGCTTTGTAGCGGGGCTGGTAGTGCGCACCGGGCCGAGGCTATGGGCCAAGAATGCCATGGAGCGGCGGTTGCTGGAGCGAATCCCGGGTTACGCCATCATCCGTGGCTTGGCTGGCCGGTTTGTCGGGCAAGCGGCAAACGATTCGTTCGCCCCGGCACTGGTTGAACTGGAGGAGTCGCTCGTGCCGGCCTTCGTGGTCGATCGCCATGCCGACGGCCGATTCACCGTATTCGTTCCCTCCGTGCCAACCCCAGCCGCTGGCGCGCTCTATATAATGGAGCCAGCCAAAGTGCATTTGCTTGATATATCATTTCACAAGGCGCTGGGGGTTATCTCTCACTGGGGCGCCGGCTCGCACGAACTGTTGGCGGCGATGAAGAACAAACACACTGGGCTGCACGACCCACCGCAAAATTAGCGGTGGTGTTCGTTCGCGGGAGACGAGCCTCCCATTGGAGTCCAGGCTTTCGCCTGCGTATTGTAAAGCAGCCTGAAGGCCGTGCTCCAACATGGAACGCACGTCGCTCGGTTGCCTGAAGCCACCGTAAGAGCGATACTTTCTTTCATGGAAGCCCGGCCGTAGCCTTTGCGAGCCCTGCCATGCCAGCCATCTACCTGACCGAGTTCGACGTTGACGCGTTGGTCGATATGCGGGCCGCCATAGACGCCGTCAGCGAAGCATTTCGACGGCTCGCGGTGGGGGAGGCGGAGAATGTCCCGCGTAGGCGAAGCCGATCGGGTGGGGCAATGCTGCACTCGATGAGTGCGGCGGCGGCCTACTTGGGACGCCTCGGGTGGAAGCAATATGTCACCACGTGCGGCTCGGCGCGGTTTCTGTTTGGGCTGCACGACGCAGCCAGCGGCGAGTTGCTGGCGCTCATGGAGGCTGATCGGCTGGGCCAATTGCGCACAGGGGCAGCCACAGCGGTAGCCGTTTCATGTATGGCCTCTCCCGAGGCGTCCGAAATGGGGCTGCTGGGTACCGGCTTGCAGGCGCGGACGCAGTTGGCGGCGGTCGCCGCAGTGCGCTCGCTGAAGTGTGCATTCGTCTATGGCCGCGATCCACAGCGGCGCGAGGAGTTTGCACGCACCATGTCCGCGGAACTAAAGTTCGACGTCGTGCCCGTCGATCGGCCGAGTGAAGCGGTCGAGGACCTGCCGATCGTGGTCACCGCCACCACCAGCCGTGCGCCGGTGCTCGATGGAGCGTGGCTGGCCGAAGGGGCGCTGGTGTGCGCGGTTGGATCGAATGCCCTGTCGCGCGCAGAGATCGACGCCACCACAGTGCGCCGGGCCGATCACATTGTCTGCGATAGCGTCGAGGCCTGCCGGCTTGAAGCAGGGGACTTTGTCGATGCCCTGGCTCGAGGCGATTTCGACTGGTCG